>JAAYEH010000272.1 GCA_012728855.1 Rhodopirellula sp.
CAAGCCATTCATCCTCCCCAACTCGGCGCAAAGGACTACTTGAAAGAAGGAAGGCATCTTCTCCTTTCCAAGTAGTGGCCCAGTTTACCTGAGCACAAACGGGTCAATTCTGCTGAGCGGCAACGCCGCTCCATGGCGAATCTTCCGATAGCCACTCGTTTCCAAGAATATGGGGAAAATAGTGGATACATCAGGATAGATCAATGGGGTGGCGCTGTATCATCCGAAAGAGGGTGTAAGCCGCAGGGTGACTTCGTGTTTTCTTGCCAGTACCGAACCGATCTTCTAAGATCCATAGATACGGATGTTTATGCGTTTGCTGTCTGTATACCGTCGTATGCTTGTTCGTAGCTAGAGATCCGCAGGCCGGGGAAAAACAGCGCAGCCGCCATCCGCCAAGGTGGAAATGGTCAGTCGGCGGCGAGGGAGCCGCTGGCTCAAGGCCAGATGCGAGGAGAGGTTGCCATGCAGTCAGGGAGGTGCGATTATCGGCGGGTGATTAACATACTCCTGCTGGGGGTCACGCTGCTTTGTTTGACAGCAGCTAACGCTCAGAACCCGATCGCCCCCGGCGGGGTCTTGCAGCTTGGACCGCAGGAGGCGGGCGACCTTGAAGCGGCCAACGGACAGAACCTCTTCGCGCCCGCGGATAGGATGTCGCTGATCCGGCTCTCCGACGCAAAAAGACTGCTTCAGCAGCAGCGTTACGCAGAGGCAGTCCGTCTGTTGGGTTCCCTATTGAATGCGGAGGAAGACTATTTCTTCCAGCCCGACCGCGACAGTTCCGTTCATCGCAGCCTGAAGGCGGAAGCCCAGCGACTGCTGGGAACGATGGAGCGGCAAGGCCGGGATCTGTATGAACTCGAATATGGGGCGCGAGCGCAGCGGATGCTCGCCGATGCGGCGAAGGCGGGAGATGCCGCGGGCTTGGCGGAGGTGTCGCGAAAGTTCTTTCACACCCGGGCCGGCTACGAAGCGACTTACTTGTTGGGGCTTCACTATCTCGACCATGCCTCGCCGCTTGCCGGCGCGTTGACTCTCGGCCGACTCGAGCAGGCGTCTGCGGAGGCCAAGTCGTTCGAGCCGACCCTCTCGCTGGCCATGGCCACCTGCTGGGTTCACGCAGGTATGTATGACAACGCTCGCCGCGTGCTCAAAGATCTCCGACGGAAACATCCGGATGCGAGGGTGGAAGTGGCCGGCAAGGAAGTGCCGTTGTTCGCGAAGGAATCCGATGGCCTGGAATGGCTCGTCGCGCTGGTCGGCGCCCGGGCGGAAGGAGTTGCGGCGCGGGCGGAGCAATGGGCGATGTTTCGCGGCAACCCGGCGCGCAACGCCTCGGCGCCGGGAAGCGGTCCGCTGTTGAGTATGCGATGGCAGGTGCCGACCTACGACACTCCCTACGTGGAAACCATGCTCGGGCAGATCCGGCAGAATCACCGGCAAAGAGAGAAGGAATACCCGTTTCTTCCCGCGCTGCACCCGCTGGTTGTCAACGACACCGTGCTCATGCGGACGGCAAAAAACCTGCTGGCGGTCGACTTTTCGACCGGTAAACGGATCTGGGAGGTGCCGGTCGACGATCCGTTCGATTCGGTGTCGGAACTCGCCGCCGAGACTTCGCTACGGCTCTCGGCCCAGATGCAGGCGCCTCTGGGCCTGGAAGCCCGCATGTGGAGCGACGCGACCTACGGCACTTTGAGCAGCAACGGACAACTCGTCTATGCCGTTGAAGACCTCGATTTGAACTTCGCCGAATCCCCCTCGCGCCACTTGATCGTCAACGGGCAGCGCGCGGTTCGTTCCTCGGGCCCCAAGCCCTACAACCGACTGGCCGCCTACGATATTCGGAGCGGGAAGTTGAAGTGGCACATCGGCGGCTCGCGAGCGGAATTCGATCTTCCCGAAGCGGGCACATTTTTTCTGGGGCCGCCGTTGCCGCTGATGGACGAGTTGTACGTGATGGGCGAAGCAAAGGACGAGATCCGGCTGATTGCGTTGAGCGCGGACGGCGGCAAGGTGCTCTGGTCGCAGCAGTTGGCCGTGGTCGATTCGGATGTTCTGAACGATCCGCTTCGCCGTATGGGCGGCGCCTCGCCGTCGTACTCGGACGGGATCCTGGTGTGCCCAACGGCGAACCGGTCGGTGGTGGCGGTCGAGTTGGCTACCCGTTCGCTGCTGTGGGGTTATACCTATCAGGAAGAACAGTCGGTGAACCAGCGCCATATGATGTTCTTCGGGATGCAGTCGATGATGGGCGTCGACTCCGGCGGACGCTGGTCCGACGCCACCGCGACCATTTCCGATGGTTTCGTGCTCGTCACGCCGCCGGACTCCAATCACATCCATTGCCTCAGTCTGATCGACGGCAAATTGCTGTGGAAACAGCCGCGACAAGACGACCTTTACCTCGCCTGCGTCTACAACGGCAAAGCGATCCTTGTGGGACGGTCCCAGATTCGGGCGCTGAAGTTGGAGGACGGAGAGCCATCCTGGGACGCTAAGACCGTGGCGCTGCCGTCCGGGTCGGGCCCGAGCGGCTGGGGGTTTCTCGGCGGCGATCGCTATTACCTCCCGCTGACTTCCGCGGAGGTGTTCGCCGTCGGCCTGGACTCCGGAAAGGCGGAGCACACGTTCAAGGCGCGCGGGGGCACCGTTCCCGGAAACCTGGTCTGCTACCGGGGGCACGTCGTTTCCCAGCGGGCCGACGCCGTGGAGACGTTCTATCAACTCGACGCGCTGCGCGAGCAGGTTGATAAGCGGCTGGCGGCAAACCCGGCCGACGCGGAGGCGCTTTGCCTTCGCGGCGAGATTCTCTGGGACAACGGTCAATTGTCGGAGGCGGTTTCCGCTCTTCGAAAATCGTTGGAGTTGGCGCCCGACCCTCGCACCCGCGACCTGCTTCGCGACGCCATGTTTGCCGGCCTGCGGACCAGTTTCGCCGAATATCGCAGCCGCAAAGACGAGATCCTGGGGCTGCTCGAACGACCCGAACATCGCGCCACCTACCTGCGGCTGATGGCCATCGGCTGCCAGGAAGCCGCAGAGATTCCCTCGGCGCTGGATTTCTATGCGGAGTTGATTGATGTGGACCGACGACACTCCGGCATGGAACCGGTAGAGCCCTCGTTGGAAGTGTGCCGCGACCGCTGGATTCGGAGGCAGCTTGAATCGCTGCGAGAGAAGGCATCGCCCGAGGCTCAAGCCCGAATCGAGCGGATGGCCGAGTCGCAGTGGAACGAGGCTCAGGCATCGGGAAAGCTGGAAGACATGCAGCGATTTCTGGCTTACTTCGAGGGCCAGCCGATCGCGGAAGAGGCCAGGCGGGCGCTGCTAGAGCGGCTCATCGCAGGAAACTTGATGCTGGAGGCCGAATTGCTGCTCGAGCGGCGGCATCGCTCAGCGGATGCCGCGACGGCAGGCGCGGCGGTGGCGGAGCTTGCCGAGTTGTTCCGCGGAAAAGGACTGGCGCAAGCTTCCGCCGATTGCTACCGCTACTTGCAGCGCCGCTTTGCGGACACGGTCTGCCGGGACGGCAAGACCGGTCTCCAAATAGCGGCGTCACTTCCACCCGAAGATCCGGTCGCGGCGCTGTTGAATGTAACTGGTCCGTGGCCGGTGGGCAAAGTCGAGGTCGAAACGACCAGTCAATCCGCCGCAGCAGCTACCATCTATAACCGATCGGTCCTCGAATACCAAGGCAGCCCGTCTCCGTTCTTCTCAGGGTTGGACATCGAGTTGCACCAGAATCCGGCAACGCTGGTGGCCCGCGATGCAATGGGAGCGGCGCAGTGGCGGTTGCCTCTGGACGACGGCGGTCAGGGGCAGTTCGCCATGAGCGCGGCGTTCATGCGGGTGGCAGTACAAGGGCACCTGCTTATCGTCTCCATGGGACAGAAGATGATGGCCATCGATACGCTGGATCGATCGGCGGACGGTGCTCCGAAGATCCTCTGGACCCACGACCTCGAGGAGCCGGCCGGGGCGGAAACGCCGCTGCAGGTCCGGGCGCAGGGACAGGTCATCCGGCTCGGCGGCGTTATCCGGCCATGGCAGCTTGCCCGCACCGCCGACAGTCCGTTCACCACCCCCGGCGTTGTCTGCAATGAACTGGTTTGTTACCAGGAATTCCGCGATCTTGTGGCAGTGGATCCGGCCAGCGGCGAACGGCTGTGGGTGCGTCACGACATCGATCCGCAGAGTTCAGTGTTTGGCGACCGCGAGTACGTGTTTGTCGTACCGCCGAGCGAGTCGATGGCGCTGGTGCTCCGTGCGGCCGACGGCACGGTCGTGGATCGGCGCACGGTCGCGGCCCAGCGTGAAACGACGATCGGAAGGAACATGCTCGTGGTGGTCGATTTTCCCGACCGTCGCGTGGTACAGATGATCGACGCCTGGGACAGCAGCCACGTTTGGCCCTCTCGCGAGTTCACGGGGGAGTCGCGGATTTGTCTGGTCGATAACGAGGTGGCCGGCGTGCTGGAGCCGAACGGACATTTTACCCTGATCGATCTGGCCGATGGTCGCGCCGTGATCGACGCCAAGCTCCCGCCGCAGGATGCCGTTTCGGAGATCCATGTCTTCCGGTCGCCCGAGGGTTGCCTGCTGGTGACCAATTCTACGGAGAATCCGGCGGGGAACCTGCGAACGCAGGCGTTGCACCCGGTGGCCAGTGCCAGGATCGTTCGCGGGCGGGTGTGGGGGTTCGACGCCGGCGGCGAATTGCTCTGGCCGGAACCGGTCCTGGTCGAGAACCAGCATCTGCCCCTCAGCCAGCCCAGCCATTTGCCCGTGCTGGTGTTTGCGTGTATGGTGCAAGAGCGAGTGCTCAATGCGCCGACGCAGACGAAGACCGCCGTGATGTTCGTCGACAAGCGGACGGGCTGGCATCGCGCGGAGCAGATCGATAGTCCGACCGGCAGCTTTCATCTTGTCGGCGACCCGCAGCGGAAAACGGTGGAGATGCAGCTTCAACGCAATACGATCACGTTGACTTTTACGGACCAGCCGTTGGAGGCGAGGGCAGACCAGGCCACAAAACAAGAGAACCGCAGCACGGTCGGCGCCGTTTTCAAGGCGATCGGCAAAGCCGCCGAGAAGGCAATTGGCGAAATCGGCCGTTGAGCCAACGAAGCTGGAGCAAAAGGAATGTCCCACAGGCACGTCGTCCTCGCCATCCTGGCCGCGCTAGCGCTGGCAACGCCCCGCGCCGCCACGGTGGCGGCTGGCGATGACCAGTCGCGGGAAAGGGTCGTCAGCCGCGGATTGGATTGGCTGGTTGCCCATCAGTCGCGTCTGGGGCGGTGGACCGCCAACAACGGGCGTTATCCCTCCGCCATCACGGCGATGGCCGGCGTGGCGTTGCTCGCCGAGGGTTCTACGACGACGCAGGGCAAGTACGCGGCCAACATTCGCCGTGCGGTCGACTATCTCCTCACGAGGAGCTGTTCCAATGGGCTGATCGGCGAGCCGACCCAGGACGACCGCTACACCTACGGCCACGGTTTCTCAATGCTCTTCCTTTCTCAGGTGCTGGGGGAGGAGGAAGACATCGAACGCCGCGAGCAGCTTGTGGATGTGCTCACCCGCGCCGTGGTCTTCACCGGCCGCGCCCAAACGGACGCCGGCGGCTGGGGCTATGTCAGCGCGAAAGATGGCCAGGGCTTTGACGAGGGGTCGACGACCATTACCCAGGTGCAGGGACTCCGTGGCTGCCGCAACGCCGGCATTCCCGTCCCCACGGAAATCATCGATAAGGCGATCACCTACATTCGCAACTGCTCGCTGGAAGGGGGAGCAGGCGGCGTCCAGTACAACTCCCGCGGTGGAGGGGGCAGGCCGGCCATTTCCGCGGCGGCCATCGCCTGTCTGTTCAACGCCGGCGACTACGATAGCCAGTATGTCCCCAAATTGCTGGAATACTGCCGTAAAAACCTCGCGAATATCTCCAACCAGGGTTTTGGCCACTGGCACTACGCCCACTACTACTATTCACAGGTTCTCTACCGTGAGGGTGGATCGAATTGGACGGCGTATCGTGACAAGGTCTGCGACCGGCTTCTCCAGGAGGTGAATCCCGACGGATCCTGGAATCAGGGATATATCGGCCCTGTCTACACCACCGCGATCAATCTTACCATCCTACAATTAGACAATGCGGCGTTGCCAATTTACCAGCGCTGATTGCAGACCGGGGCACCTTCGAGGACACACCCAAATGACGACAGACGGCTTTACCGCCCGGGAAACCGAGGCGATCGATCGGCTTCACGACGCCCGGCAACGGATCCTGCGGCAATTGAGCCAGGTAATTGTCGGGCAGCATCAGGTCATCGAAGAACTGCTGATCTCGCTGTTCAGCCGCGGCCACTGCCTCTTGGAGGGTGTGCCGGGGCTGGCGAAAACGCTGATGATCAGCACACTCAGCCGCACGCTCAACCTCTCCTTCAGCCGCATTCAATTCACGCCGGACCTGATGCCGGCGGACATCACCGGTACTGAGATCATCGAGGAGAACCGCTCGACGGGAAGTCGCGAGTTTCGCTTTCTCGAAGGGCCGATCTTTTCCAACGTGATCCTCGCCGACGAGATCAACCGGACGCCGCCGAAGACACAGGCCGCCTTGTTGGAGGCGATGCAGGAGCGCCAGGTTTCCGTCGGCCGCGTCCGACACGAGTTGACCGATCCTTTTTTCGTGCTGGCGACGCAGAATCCTATCGAACAGGAAGGCACCTATCCTTTGCCGGAAGCGCAGCAGGATCGCTTCATGTTCAAAGTGTTTGTGCAGTACCCGAGCTTCGATGAAGAATTCGAGGTCGCCCGCCGCACGACGACGCTCTTGACCGATACGGTTGAACCGGTGCTCAGCGCCGAAGAGATCCTCGAGCTGCAGCGGATCGTGCGCGAAGTTCCCGTTTCCGACCACTTGGTTCGCTACACGCTTTCTCTCGTCCGCCAGACACGGACCGGCGAGCCGGGAGTTCCTGATTTCGTCGGGGAGCAACTCAGTTGGGGCGCGGGACCGCGGGCGGTGCAGTTCTTGATCCTGGGGGGCAAAGCGCGGGCCTTGCTCCACGGCCGCACCCACGTGACGGTCGACGACATCCGCGAGTTGGCCAAACCGGTACTTCGGCACCGCCTGGTGTTGAGCTTTACGGCCGAGAGCGATGGGGTCACACCGGACGACGTCATCGAGCGGATCCTTCAGGCAACCCCCACCCAGGAAGACGAGTTGACCGGCGATGCCCGATTCCAGAAGATTTTTGCATCCTGAAGCGGTCCAGCGGATCTCGCGACTCGACCTCCGCGCTCGCCACATCGTGGAGGGATTTCTCGCCGGAATGCACCGCAGCCCCTATTTCGGCCAGTCGGTCGAATTCCTGCAACACCGCGAGTATGCTTGGGGCGACGACCTGCGGTTCGTGGACTGGAAGGTCTGGGCAAAGCAGGACCGATTCTACGTGAAGCAATTCGAGGAAGACACGAATTTTCGTGCCACGCTGCTGGTCGACGTCTCCGGCAGCATGCGCTACGGCTCGGGACCGTTGAACAAATACGAGTACGCCGCCACCGTCGCGGTCAGCTTGGCCTACCTGCTGTTGCGACAGCAAGACGCGGTCGGCTGTATCGCTTTCGACGACCGCCTGCGGACCGCCGTTCCTCAGCGGACGAAACGAAACCACCTCGACGCCGTCATCAAGGCCCTCGGCTTGAGCGGACCCGAAAACAAGACCGATATGTACCCAATCCTCCGCGAGGTGGCCGAGACGTATCCTCGCCGTGGAGTGATGCTGCTCATCTCCGATCTGCTCACCGACCGGCCCGGCTTGTTCCGGGGGCTGAAGTTGCTGCGGAGTCGGGGGCATGACGTGATGGTGTTTCACATCCTCGACGACGACGAGATCGATTTTCCCTTCAACGGCTCGACGCGGTTCGAGGGTCTGGAGGACGCCTCTGAAATACACTGCAATCCGCGGGCGTTGCGGGAAGGCTATCTTGCCGCGCTCGCGCAGTATCTGGAAGAGATCCGCCGCGGCTGTGCGGCCATTAACCTCGATTACGTCCTTTTCCGCACCAGCCAACCGCTCGACGGCGCGCTGGCGACCTATTTGAGTCGTCGCTCGGCGATGACCCGGACTTGAGCCATGGCCACCTTCGTTTACCCGGCACTACTATGGGGACTGGCGCTGGTCGGCATTCCCGTGTTGATCCATTTGATCAACATGATGCGCCATCGTCGCGTGCCGTGGGCGGCAATGGAGTTTCTACTGGCAAGCCAGAAGAAGAACCGCACGCGGGTGCTCTTGAAGCAACTTCTCCTGCTCGCCACCCGCATGGTCGCCGTGGCGTTGGTGGTGCTGCTGCTGGCGCAGCCGATGCTCCGCAACCAGTTGGGGCGCTGGATCGGCGGCAGCAAGACGCACCACATCGTGCTGCTGGATGACAGCTATTCGATGTCGGACCGGTGGGCGGACTCCAGCGCAATGGACGACGCCAAGTCGGTCGTTCTTCGCATCGGCGAAGAGGCCGCCCGCCAGGTGCAACCGCAGACGTGTACGCTGCTGCGGTTTTCGCGGGTCGGCCGTCCGTCGCTCGGCACGCAGCCCGATTTGCTGGAGGAGCCGGTCGGCGCGGATTTTGTCGAGAGCTTGCGGCGAATCGTCGAGCCGCTGGAGCCGTCCCAAACGGCGGCAGGCCCGATCCCGGCAATGGAAGCCGTCGCTCAGTTGCTGGGCGATTCCGACGATGAGAATCGCGTCGTGTATCTCGTCAGCGACTTCCGCGCCCCTCAATGGGAGGACGCCGCTGAAGTGAAGCGCGAGCTGGCCAGGCTGGAATCGGGAGGGGCGAGGCTCCACTTGATCCACTGCGTCGATGCGATGCGCCCCAATCTTGCCATTGCCTCGCTGCGACCCGATTCCGGCACCCGCGCCGCGGGCGTGCCGCTGTTTCTGGAAGTGACGGTGCGGAATTTCGGCACCGCGGCGGTCCGCAACGTCCCCGTCTTTCTCGAAGCGGACGGCCTGGCGCGGCCCGCCGTCACCATTGCCGAAATCCCCGCGGGCAAGACGGCGGCGGAGCGGTTCCCCGTCCAGTTCACCACGGCGGGCGAGCATCGCATCACCGCGCGGCTGGAGAGCGACTCCGTTGACGCGGACAACTTCCGCTATGCGGTGCTCGATTTCCCGCTTGCCGTGCCGGTGCTGCTGGTCGACGGCAATCCGGCGTCGACCGACGCGGGATATGTCCGGGCGGCGCTCGATCCGGGAGGGCCGGTGACCACCGGCATTCGGCCGCGGATCGAGGGCCCTCGTTACCTCAATGCCAATCCACTGGAGCCGTTTCGAGCGATCTGGATCATGAACGTGGAGCGGCTCGACCGCTCGGCTGTAGAGGCCCTCCAGCGCTACGTCCAGCACGGAGGCGGACTGGCGTTTTTTCTCGGCGAACGATCGTCGGCATCGTGGATCAACGAGGAACTTTGGCGCGAAGGGAAGGGGTTGTTTCCATCGCCGCTTGAATCGCCGGCCCAACTGCTGGTCGACCGGCTTCAGAAGGCGCCGGATCTGAAGGTCGGCGATCATCCGATCTTTCAGGTCTTCGCCGGCCAGCGCAACAGCTTCCTCGCCATGGTCATCGTCGACCGTTATTTCGCAGTGCCGACGTCGTGGGAAGCCCGGCGGCCCTCCTCGACCCAAGTCATTGCGCGGTTGCGCAACGGGGCGCCGCTGGCGGTCGAGAAGACGTTCGGCAAGGGGCGCGTGGTGGCTTTTTTGACCAGCGCCGCGCCGACCTGGAACAATTGGGCTCGCAACAATCCCAGCTTTGTCGTGGCGATGCTGGAACTGCAATCGTTTCTCGCTGGCGAGGATGCCGACGCCGGCTCCCGCCTCGTCGGAGCGCCTTTGCCGTTGAAGCTCGATCCGGCCGTCTATACTCCCCAGGTCGGATTTCTCGGTTCCGACGCCGCCGCACCGCCGATCGACGCCGCCGAAGCGACTGCCTCGGCGGATGGCTCGTGGTCCCTGACGCTTGCCGGCGCCGACCGCAGCGGGTTTTACACCGCCGCCCTGACGCGCACCGATGGCGCCCGGGAAGATCGCTTCTACGCCTTCAATGTGGATCCGGCCGAGGGCGATCTGAGGACGATGGACAGTTCGGCGTTGGCGGCCCGACTCGACGGGCTTCATTACCGCTACGATCAGGCGGCCGGATTCCAGGCTGCCACGGAGGAACTGACCGGCTACGATCTCGCGGAGCCGTTGCTCTACTTGTTGGTGCTGCTACTGGTCGGCGAACAGATGCTGGCGTGGTCGGCGAGCTACCATCCCTCGCCGCGACGGCAGTTGGCCGAGGGAGGTGCGCAGTGAACGGCATGCCTCTGCTTCTGGCCGAAGCGACGACCCGCGCCGTCTTCCAGTGGGGCCGCATTCAAGCCAATGCCGATTGGATCCTGCCGATTGGGGCCGCCGTCTTGCTCATACTCCTCGTGCAGTGGATCTACCGCCGCGACGCCGTCGAACTGCGGCCTTCGATTCGCCGGCTCCTCGCCGGATTGCGCGCGGCGGTGATCGTCATACTTCTCGTCCTCTATCTGCAGCCGCAGTGGCGGACGCAGCGCGAAGAGGTTCAGCATTCGCGTGCGATTCTGCTGGTGGACACTAGTCTGAGCATGGGGCTGAACGATCTGGAGCAAACCGCGAGCAAAGCCCCGGCGACCCGCCTGGAGCAGGTCGCCGGCGCACTCGACCGGACCCGGTGGCTCGACGAGCTGAGCAAGGTCCACGACGTGATCGTAGCGCGGTTCGACAAACAGACCAACCGTGTCGGGTCGATCAAGAAACGGGGACTGCAGGAAGCAGGCCCGCCGCCGACCGCCGCCGGCGATGCCTCTTCGCCGCCGGCAAGTTCCGGAGGCCGTATCGAGGAACCTCTCAACTGGGAAGAGCTCCTTATGCCGACCGGAACCGAGACCCGGCTGGGGCAATCGTTGCGGCAGTTGATCTATGAGGAACGCCAATGGCCGGTTTCGGGCATCGTCGTTTTCAGCGACGGAGGTCAGAACGCAGGCGCCTCGCCGGAATCGGCGGCCGAACTTGCCAGGGAGGCGAAGATCCCGGTTTTCACGGTCGGCGTCGGCTCCAAGCAGCAACCGGGCAACGTCCGGGTGTACGAACTCGAGTGCCCCGAGCGCGTGCAGCCCGGAGATCCTTACTCGGTTACCGGGCTGATTCAGGCGGAGGGAGTCGCCGGTAAGTCGGCTACTGTCGAACTGCTTATCCGGCCGTCGGACCGTGAAGCGGCCGGCAAGCCGGGCACGGGCAGGCTGGTCGATACGCAGCAAGTTATCTTAGGCAGCGATGGCGAGGCCGTGCCGGTGAAATTCGAGCGGACCGCTGCGGAGGTTGGCCGGCAGACGGTGTGCCTGCGGGTGACGGCGCCCAGTTCCGATCGCAATCCCAACGATAATTTCCAGGAATCGGAAATCCAGATCGTCGACCGCAAGACCCGCGTGATGCTGTTCGCCGGCGGGCCGACACGCGAGTACGGATTCCTGCGAACGATGCTCTTTCGCGACGCCTC
This sequence comes from Rhodopirellula sp., assembly GCA_012728855.1. GTDB lineage: Bacteria > Planctomycetota > Planctomycetia > Pirellulales > Thermoguttaceae > JABWBD01. The sequence goes on from JAAYEH010000272.1 coordinate 11,584, forward strand.
GGTGACGGTCGATGTGTTGCTCCAGACGGCCCAGCCCGGCATTTCTCAGGAGGCAGATGCGCTGCTGGAAGAGTTTCCCGCCACACGGGAAGAGATGTTTGCTTACGACTGCGTCGTCGCCTTCGATCCAAACTGGAAAGAACTCACCTCGGGGCAGGTCGATCTGCTGGAACAGTGGATGGCGGAACAGGGAGGCGGCCTGATCGCCATCGCCGGCCCGGTGTTTGCAGGCGAATCGCTCAACGGCTGGGTGCAGGGCGAGAGCCCGGCCATGAGCAAGGTTCGAAGCCTGTACCCGATCCAGTTCCCGCGGCGGTTTTCTGTCCTCGAAAGCGGAACGTACTCGAGTAAGGAGCCGTGGCCGTTGGAATTCACGCGTGAAGGGGTGGAAAGCGAATTCCTTTGGCTCGACGACACCGCCACCTCCAGCCAGCAGGCGTGGTCGAGGTTTGCCGGCGTGTACGGATTCTATCCGGTCGAGGGACCGAAAGCCGGCGCCACCGTCTACGCGACGTTCTCCGATCCCAAAGCTGCCCAAGGTGGCGGCCCGCCGGTCTTCATGGCCGGCCAGTTCTACGGTTCCGGCCGATCGTTCTATCTCGGCAGCGGAGAGATGTGGCGGTTGCGGCAGGCGGATCCGGCCTGGTTCGAAACGTTTTACACCAAGCTCATCCGGCACGTCAGCCAGGGGCGTCTGCTGCGGCAGTCGAGTCGGGGCGTGTTGTTGGTCGATCGCGATCGCTACTTGCTGGGAAGCACCGTGCAGGTCCGCGCGCAGTTGACGAGCGCCCAGTTGGAGCCCTTGGCCGCAGCAGAGACGCCGATCGAGGTGTTTCGGCCGGACGGCAGTGTGGCGACCCTTTCGCTCACTGCGGATCCCAGCCGCGCGGGCATGTTTGTCGGACAGTTCACCGCCTTGGAGGAAGGGGCCTACCGGCTGGAGCTTCCCGTCCCGCAGAGCGAGGAACGACTGGTCCGCCGCCTGCAGGTGGCGATTCCCGATCTGGAACGCGAAAACCCTCGACTCAACGAGCCCCTGCTGATCCGCGTCGCCGAAGCCACCGGCGGCAAGTATTTCGCGAGCGTGGATGCGGCGCTATCAACCGCCTCGCCCGAGAACCTCCTGGCTTTGCTCCCCGACCGCACGAAGACCATCTTGCGGACCGCGGCTCCGGACCGCCGCTGGGAGGCGATCTGGCGACAATGGCTGATGTTTGGGCTCTGCGGACTATTGTTTTCAGAATGGTTGATCCGTCGATTGGCGAAACTGGCATGACCGGCAATCCTCCCCCACCTCAACTCGAACCCGCGATTGGCTTCGCCCTGGCCGCGCTGCGGCGACGGATCCGCCGCTACGTTTGGCTGGAAGGGATCGCCGCGGCCGTTGTCTGGCTGGGCGCGGCGTTCTGGTTGAGCCTGGCGGTGGATTGGCTTTTCGAGCCTTCGCGGACGGTGCGAGGACTGGCGCTGGCAGTTGCTCTTTCGATCCTTGCCGTCGTGCTCTACCGGCTCGTCGTTCGACGAGCCTTCGTCCGGCTCAGCGACCGCAACATGGCGATGCTGCTGGAACGAAGATTTCCGCAGTTCCGCGAAAGCCTGTTGACAGCCGTGGAGCTTTCCGAACGCCGGGCCGACGCCGCATCGTGCAACCCCCAGATGCTCAAGCGGACTTGCCGGCTCGCCGCCGAACCGTTTCAGGACGTTCGTCTTGACGACGTGTTTGATCCGCGGCCGCTCCGCCGCTCCGCCGCGGGCGCGTTATTGTTGACGATGTCCGTCGTCGTGCTGGCCGTCGCGCTGCCCGAGGCGACGAAGACGTGGAGCCGCCGGAATCTCTTCTTTTCGAACGAGCTTTGGCCGCGGCGGACAAAGCTCATCGTGGACGGATTCGACGGCGGCGCGGTGAAGGTGGCTCGGGGCGCGGATTTCGACATGGCCGCCCGCGCCGATCTGCGCATGCCGATGGTCCCGGAAACCGTGGAGATTCGCTACCGCTCACAAAGCGGCGCACGGGGTCGGGCGGCGATGGCCCGCGAAGGCGCGGTCGATCGCGGCCGCGACCGCTTTCAGCGCTACACGCACACATTCCGCGGCGTACTCTCGCCGATGGAACTGGACGTTCTCGGCGGAGACGATGCGGTCCGTGGCTTGAAGATCGAAGTGGTCGACAACCCGACGCTCGCAGAGATGGTCCTCGATTGCCGCTATCCCGACTACATGGACCGGCCCGCGCGGACGCTGCCCGTCAGCGGAGCGATGCAGATTCCTTTCGGCACGGACCTGACCGTCCGCGCCCGCGGCAACAAGGATCTGGTGGAGATCGAGGTGCGATCGGCGTCGGACGACGCCGGCAATCCCGCGACGCTTAAGATCGCCGGCGACCCGCGCGCCGTCGAATATCCTGCCGGGCCGCTTCGCGGCGACCAGACATTGCTGTTCACCCTCTTGGACCGCGACGGGATCAAGTCGCGCGAGCCGATACGGCTGATCCTGGCGGCGTTGGAAGACGAGACTCCCCAATTGGCGTTGCGGCTGAAGGGGATCGGTACCGCGATCACGCCCTTGGCGCAATTGCCCGTGGCAGGCCCCGTCACAGACGACTACGGATTGGCCAAGGCATGGTTCGAGTTCGGAGTTGACGAGCAGGAGTTACGCGATCATCCGATCGCCACGCCTTCGGGAAACCCAACACGACTGGAACTTCAGCAATCCCTCGACGTTCGCGACTTGAAGTTACAGCCGGGGCAGAAACTGTTGGTTGGCGTGAAAGCGGCTGACCGGTACAACTTGGCCGACGGCCCCCATATCGGCGTTAGTGAGCGCTGGCTCTTGGAAGTGGTCACGGCCGAGCAGTTGCGAGCGATGCTCGAAGCGCGGGAACTGGTGCTGCGACAGCGCTTCGAGCGAATGATCGAAGAGGTGGTGGAAACCCGCGATTCTCTGCTGCGGCTGCAGTTCACAGCCGGCCCTCCTGCAGAGTCGGCGGCGAGCGACGAAACCGCCGCGGCGGCGGAGCCGGGCGATGCGACGGAAACCACGTCCGACTCGCCGGAACGCCGCCTGGCGTTGAACGCGCTCCGCACGGAACGGGCGTTGCAGAACAGCCGCAAAGACGCCTACGAGGTGCTGGGCGTCGCCGAAGCCTTCGACGAGATTCGCCAGGAACTCGTAAACAACCGCATCGACACGGCCGAGTTGCGGATGCGTTTGGAGCAAGGGATCATCGCACCGCTAGAGCGGATCGGCGGCGAGATGTTCCCCGAGTTGGAGCGGCGTCTGGACGACGTCCGCGGCGCCCTTACCGATGAGAATCTGGCACCGGCGCCACGAGACCGTGCCCGCGAACAATCGGAGGCGATCCTGGCCGCGATGCGCGAGGTGCTCGGCAGGATGATCGAGCTGGAGGATTTCAACGAAGCGGTGGAATTGTTGCGTCAGATTGTCGAGATGCAAGAGAAGCTCAACGACCAGACGAAGCAACGGCACAAGAGCCGGCTTCGCGATTTGCTGGAGGACTAGCCATGCCTGTCCCGCCGCGAAGTTCTCTGTTGGCGCTGTGGATTGCGCTCTGGTCCGTGACGGCGCACGCCCAGTTTCTCCCCGGGGAACTGATGCCTGTGGAAGAGGAAGAGCAGGAGGAGACCAGTGAGGCGGCGCCGGCCGAGGCGAACCGTGGCCCCAACGACGAACTGGTTGTCCGGCAGCAGGAGATCTCCGACAAGTTCCGGCGTCTGGAGGAAATCCTGCTGCGGATGGCGGAACTGTCGGCTGGCGTCGATCCTCGCCGCGCCGCCCTCTTGCGCAAGGCGGTCGCCCAGAGCAAGGACCGCTTGATCAATGTCCAATTCGAGACGCTTGTTTCCCTCTTGGAGAAAGATCAACTTTCGCGGGCGATCGAGAATCAGGGAGGCGTCCGCGAGGATTTGAAATCGCTGCTGGAGTTGCTGCTGAGCGAGGACCGCGGACGCCGCATCGAATCGGAGAAAGCACGGATCCGCGAATACCTCAAGCGGCTCAACGAGATCATCAAACAGCAGAAGGGGCTCCAAGGTCGAACATCCGGCGGAGCGAAAACCAACCGGCTCGCCGACGAGCAGGAGAAACTGGCCGGGAAGACCGGCGGGCTCGCCGACGATATCCAGCGGAACGAGGAAGGCGGCGACAGAGAGCAACGCGAAGAAGAGGATGCCGCCGAGTCGGACTCCAAACCGTCCGGCCAAGACAAAGAGAGGGCGGGCGGCAAAGACGGTGGACAGAGCGAAAAGGAAACATCGCCGTCAGGCGATTCCAAGCCTGAGGAGAAAAGCCCGCCCGAAGGCGGCCAGCCGTCGAGCGGAGAGAAGAGTGAAGGACCGTCGCAGCCACCGGGCCAGGGGCAGAGTGAGAGAGAATCCGGAGAACCGTCGCAGCCCTCGGCGAGCGAGCAGGAGAACCCGGCGCGGAAGCGATTGGAAGCGGCGCGCCAACGGATGCGCGAGGCCGAAGAGAAACTGAAAGAGGCCCAGCGCGAGGGCGCCGTCGACAAGCAGGAAGAGGCGATCCGGGAATTAGAGCAGGCGAAAGCCGAGTTGGAGGAAATCCTCCGTCAACTCCGCGAAGAGGAGATCGGGCGGATGTTGGCCCTGCTGGAGACCCGCTTCCGCAAAATGCTCCAGATGCAGCGCGAGGTCTACGAGGGGACCGTGCGATTGGACAAAGTGCCCCGGGCCGACCGGGCGCACAGCCACGACATCGAGGCGGGGCGACTCAGCGGCCAGGAAGCGGACATCGTGCTCGAGGCCGACAAGGCGTTGATGCTCATGCGCGAAGACGGCACCGCCGTCGCCTTGCCGGAAGCAGTCGAGCAGATGAGGGATGATATGGAGCAGGTGGTCCAACGTCTCTCCCGTTCCCTAGTCGATCCCATGACGCAGGGTATCGAAGAGGACATCCTTGCCGCTTTGGAGGAGATGATCGAAGCAGTCAAGAAAGCGCAGCAGGAATTGGAAGAGAAGCAGCAGCAGCAAGGCCCGCCGCCGCAGGGTGAACCTCAGGATCCGCCTCTGGTGGACATCCTGGCGGAACTGAAAATGGTCCGGGCGCTGCAGATGCGGGTGAATCGACGCACCGACCGCTATTCCAAGCTGGTTGAAGGCGAGCAGGCGACCAGCGACGACGTGATCCGGGCGCTAAAACAACTCGCCGACCGGCAAGACCGGATCTACCGAATCACGCGTGACCTCGAGCGAAAGCGAAACCGATGACCACCACTCTCCCTCACACTCGTTCCCACAAACCGTGGGGCAGGTTGGTAACCTGCCATCTTGACACGCCAATGCAAGGCAGGTCACGAACCTGCCCCACGGCGCGATCCTACTCTCTTGGCCGGTGGCTGTTTTTCTCAGCCGTCGCGTGGCCCCTCACCCTATTGCTAAGGGGGTCGGGAGTCTTTTTCCGTATCGGCCGCCAACCGGGCTGGACCTGCCGAGCGGCGGTGGGGCCGATACGGAAAAAGACTCCCGACCCCTTTTGGGTTGCGACACTGATTTTTTCGCCACTGCTCACCGCCCCCGTTCTTCTTGGCGCCGATCTCCCCGCTCCCATACTCGCCAAATCCCCAACGTGGCAGACGCCCACAACCGAGAAGGTCCGCTCCCAGGTCTTCCAGTGGTTCGACGAGAGGAAGGCTGACGACAAGACTCGTGCGGAGGCCGAAAAACTCTGGAACGACGCCTCGGGCGAACTTCCCGCCGTCGATCTGCTCGATCGGACGGTTCGCAGCTTCGCTCTGGCCGATGAAAACGCCCGGCAACTACTCGACCTCTGTTCGAAGCCGCGGGCCAAGCTGCTCTTGCCGAGCCAATCATGGCTCACGGACACAGCCACGCCGAATTTCGTTTCCAACAATGTCCGTCTCTACTACGCCCGCTGGCTCGTCCACGAACGGATGTTCGATGAAGCCCTGGAGCAGCTCGACGGTCTGCAACCGAACGACGTCGTCGATCCCGCCGGCTTGTTGTTCTACCAGGGCGTCGTTAATCATCGGCTGCTCAACGGGGAGATGGGGTTGAAGGCCATCGACCGCCTACTCGACGGCACCGCCGACAGCCCGAAGCGTTATGCGGCGGTTGCCCGGCTGATGAAGGAGGATCTCAAAGACCTGGAAGAAGACACTCTCGATCACATCGCCCGCCGCATGGAAGACATCGAGCGCCGCCTTGAACTTGGCCGTGCCGGTCCCAAGGTCCGCGAGGTGGAGGGAGGCGTGATCGAATCGCTCGACAAACTGATCAAGAAACTTGAGGAGCAACAACAGCAGCAACAGGCATCCAGCAGCGGAGGCCAACTGCAACCGCTCCAACCTGCCGGCGACAGCCGGATCATGGGCGGCAAGGGCAAGGGGGAGGTGACCAAGCGCGACATCGGCGGCGAGAGCGGCTGGGGCGATCTTCCGCCCAAGCAGCGGGAAGAGGCGATGCAGCAGATCGGCCGCGATTTTCCCGCCCACTACCGCGACGCCATCGAACAGTATTTTCGCCGTTTGGCGAAAGAGGGAAATGCGGACTAGAAAAAGGGGGCGGCGTGGACGTGTACTCGGCCGAGTTCGAGAACTGCTCCGTAGAGACCTGGAACTTCTGGTTCACGAACGACAGGATGGCCGCATACAGGTCGTAGAACAGCTTGCCTTCGTCGAATGTCAGGTTCATGGTGTTTGATTCCGTTGCCTAGTGTTGGTCAAGCTGAGCCAGGAATTCCTTCACGAACCCATCGACGGCCTGCCAATCCGTGTATTCATGGTTCTTCGAGGTATCCGTGTCCTTGCCTGCGTCCCGTGCGATCTTCTTCATCATCCATCGCTTCAGGAAGCCGTACTCCCGGTACAAGAGACCACCGGCAAATATTGTCTTGATCGTTGGCGACCAGTCCACCTTCTGAAGGAACTCTTCGAGGATCCGACTGGCTTCGCCCTTCTGCTTCTCGACGCCAGCGGAGAGGCTGACCGAGAAGAAGGCGGTGGGAACGGTCGCCAGGCGAGCCTTGTGGCGGCTAACGAAGCCCGATAGCTGCCGGGAGTGCTTGCCCAGGTGGATCGACGCCCCGACGAGGACGGCATCGAAGCTGTCGAGGGAGAAGTCCGTGGGCGGTCGGCGAATGTCGACTACCTGGGCTTCATGGCCAGAGCGGGAGACGGAATCGCCCATGTACTGGGCGATCTTCCGGGTATGGCCCTCGGTAGTGTCGTAGGCGATCAGGATGCTGGCCATGTGTCTCGTCACCCGCCCCCGTGCTCGCCCCAATCGAGGAAATCGCCTGCGATTATCTGTTTGCAGCCGAGCGAAGCCGGACCACGGTGCGTATAATGGTGTGGTATATTCTAGCAGCCCGGCTGTTCCCGAGCAGCGGGGCTGCTATGCGCGTCAACTCGCTTCATCCCCAGGCCCTTGCCGATCGTAATGAAATTCCTTCCTTACCCGTCCGCAACCCATGCAATCCGCGCAATCCGCCTGGTTTGGCTTGTTTACTTGATCGGTCTGACATGGCTATTGCTCGACGGGAATCCGGGCGCCGTACTCCGTTCGTACCCAAGCCTTCGTTTACTCGCCAAACCGGCTTTGCCTTGGATGCACCTGACGGCCTTCGGGGTGCTGGCGGCGCTGAGTTTCGCCGCACGGTGGCCGGTGCCGCGCCGCGGTGTCCTCGGCTTTCTATTCTTCTTCAGCCTGGCAACCGAATTCTCTCAGTTCTTCGTGCCGACTCGTTGCGTCGAGGCGGTCGACCTGCTTCAAAACTTCGCCGGAATTGCCGCCGGCTACGGACTGGCTTGGGCGGCAGGTGTCGGTCTGTCGCTATCGCAATCGCCTTATGCCCGCTCTGTTTGAACTCGTCTCGGTCACGCACCGCTACGGCCGCCACACGGCGCTTTACGACGTGTCGCTGACGGTCCGCTGCGGGGCGATGGGGCTGGTCGGGCAGAACGGCGCCGGCAAGTCGACGTTGATCCATCTGCTGCTGGGCCTGATCCGCCCGACGGCGGGCGCCGTCAAGACGCTGTCGCACGAGCCCGGGGAGGAGGCAACCTCCTTTCGCGGAAGTGTCGGCTTCATGGCGGAACGGGAATCACTGCTGCCGGGACTGAAAGGCATTGAATACGTGGCGCTGGCCGGCCGGCTCTCGGGCATGCCCCGCCGCGACGCGCAGCGGCGGGCCCATGAAACTCTCTTCTATCTGGGGTTGGAAGAATCGCGCTACCGCGCCGTCGAGCACTATTCCGTCGGCATGAAGCAGCGGCTGAAATTGGCCGCGGCACTGGTCCACGATCCCGATCTGCTGCTCTTGGACGAGCCGACGGCGGGCCTCGATCCCGACGGTCGCGCGGCGATGCTCGACGTGCTCGCCGCACTGGCCGCCAGGCCGGGCAAATCGCTGGTCCTCTCCACCCACTTGCTAAGCGACGTGGAGCGGATCTGCGAGGAGGCGATCTTTTTGGATCGTGGGCGCGTCGTCGCCGTCGGCCCGATCGGCCCGATGCGAACCGCTTCCGTCGGCGCCTATCGGCTCCGCTGGCGAGGCGATGCGGCGGGGATGTTGGCCGGCTTGCGGGATCGAGGCGTCGAAGTCCACGCCTCCACCCGTCCCGGAGAAGCGAGGGTCGTCGTACACCGGGACTGGGCCCCGCGCGACTTCTTCGCAGCGGCGCGCGAAGCCAATGTTCTCTTGACCGGTTTGGATCGCGAGGAAGAGGATCTCGAAGACGTCTATCGGCGCCTGATCGGCGTCGGGGCACGTTCCGGAGGAGGCCGCAATGGCTGAGATGCTCGACCAAGACCGAGAACGTTACCGCGGCTGGGATAGTCGGCTGCAGCCCGCCTGGTTCTCGATTTGGCCCATCGCGACTACGGGCGCGAAACTCGTCTTGCGGCGCAAACTGTTCTGGCTCCTGCTGGGCCTCACGCTGATCAACTTCCTCTTCCTGTTCGCCACGATCTATCTGAAGGCCCAGATCCGAATCGAAAACCCCGCCCTGACGCGGTTTGTCGACCAGGTGCTGAAATCCGTTTCCGGCACGGGCGAGACGTTTCGCGACTTCATGGCCGCGCAAGGGACCGTTACGATGCTCATGCTGGCCTTCGGCGGCGAGGTGCTCGTGGGAAACGATTACCGCCACGGAGGCCTGACGTACTACCTTTCCCGTCGCATCGGCCGGCGGCACTATCTATTGGGAAAACTGTTGGCCATCGCCATGCTGGTGGCGCTGACGACAACCTTGCCGGCGCTGGTTCTCTACGTCGAATACGGTCTGCTCACCGATTCGATCGTCTACTTCCAAGAGAATGCCGGGATTCTCCTGGGCATTCTCGGCTACGGCCTGCTGATGGCGACGGCGCTGAGCCTCGTGTTGTTCGCGATGGCCGCCTGGCTGCAACGGACGGTGCCCCTGGTGATGGGATGGGCCTGCCTCTTCGTGCTGCTGCCGGCCGTGGGCGCCATTCTCCGCAATGTCTACGATGATCGATCGTGGCATTTGCTGTCGTTTTGGAGGGACATTCGACTGCTCGGTTCGTGGTGCTTCGGCGCGGTGCCCCAGCGCGATGCGCCGTTGATGCCGGGCGCCGTGGCGGTGGTGGCGATTGTCTGTGCCGCCGCATTGCTCGCCTCGATTCCCCGTGTTCGAGCATTCCGAGTGGTTCGATGAGCAGCCTGGCCGAAACATCCGACGCGAGCCTGATCGAGTTTGCCGGCGTCTCCAAGTGGTTTGGCCCGGTAATCGCGGTCAACCACGTCACCTTTCAGTTAACGCGAGGCATCACCGGGCTGGTCGGGCCCAACGGAGCCGGCAAGAGCACACTCATCCGACTCCTCACCGGTCAGGTGCGGCCGAGCATCGGTCGTGTCGGGATCGGCGGCCGCAGTGCATGGTCGGCAGCCGCGAAATCGCGGCTGGGGTACTGCCCGGACGTGGATGCCTTCTACGAGGAGATGTCGGGGCGGGCCTTTGTCCGGATCCTGGCTCGCCTTCACGGGCTTGCCCGGCGGTCCGCGTTCCAACGCACGGAGGAGGTGCTCGAAGAGGTGGGCATGGCCGACCGCGCCGATCGGCCGTTGTCGTCCTATTCGAAAGGGATGCGGCAGAGGATCAAGCTGGCGCAAGCTTTGATTCACGACCCCGAGTTGATCGTGTTGGACGAACCGCTCAACGGCGTTGATCCGGTCGGCCGCATGGAACTCGCCGCGCTGTTTCATCGACTGGTGGCCCGCGACAAGGCTATTCTGATCTCCAGCCACGTACTGGAAGAGATGGACGACCTGGCCGATCGCATCCTCTTCCTTTGCCAGGGACGACTGTTGGCCTCCGGTTCGCCGGCGGAAGTGCGGGAGATGCTCGACGATCATCCGCTCAAGATCCGAGTCTGGAGTCCTCGCCCCAGACTGCTGGCGGCACGGTTGCTGGCGACCGATTCGGTCCGCGGCGCCGAGATCGAACCTGGCGGTGGTCTGCTTCTGAACGTCGAGCATCCGCATAACTTCTTCCGGCTGCTCGAGGGCATCGTCGTCGACGAGGGGTTCGAAGTCGAGGCGTTTCAGGTCATCGACGCATCAACCCAGGCGGTATTCAACTACCTGATGAAACGAGGCCGCATTGTTTAGAGACCTTTCCCACTTCCGCATCACCGAGCGAGTCCGCGGCTGTCTGCTGCTGGCGGCGGTGTCGCTGCGGCGAACGCTGGCTTCGCGTCAGACGCTGGTATGCGGGCTGCTGCTGGCATTCACCACACTGGCCGTGGTGGCCTGGTCGCTACGGCACGACCGGGATTCGCAGGAGTTTGCCGACGACATCGTCTTCCCGCTTTACGCCTCCTTTTTGCTGCCGATGTTCTCACTGTGTTACGCCGCGCCGAGCGTCGCCGGCGAGCACGAAGAGCAAACGCTCGTCTATCTGCTGGCCACTCCCTTGCCAAGGTGGATGGTTTTCGCGGCCAAGTACGGCGCGGCCCTCATCGCCGCAATGCTCTGGACCTTTGGCGCGTGGGCGGTGTCGAGTTGGCTTGCCGGCCCTGCCGGAAGGAATGTGCTGGTTGCTTTCTTGCCGGTCGTGTTCTGGTCGACGCTTGTCTACGTCGGACTGTTCTGTTGGTTCAGCGCGGCCTTGCCCCGTGCGACCATAGTGGGCCTGGTGTACGTTTTCTTCGTCGAGGCATTCTTGGGAAACGTGCCCGGCATCGCCAAGCGCGCGGCCGTCTCATTCTACACGCAAAGTCTAATGCTCGACGCCGGCGCCGAGTTGGGCGTTCGCCCCACGGGGGTCCGCGATCCTGTCCTCTTTCTCCCGTTGGCCGGCAATACCGCACAGACGATCGTCTGCACACTGGCGGTGACGACCTTCCTGCTGGGAGTCTGGTGGTTCAGCCGCCGCGAGTATGTCTGAAATGTACTTGCGCGCCTATTCCTCAATCGGGATCAGTTTGACGGTGCGGAAGTGGATCTCTCCTCCTTCCGACTGCAAGCCGATCTTGCCCGCAACATTATCGCACTTCGTTGCCTGGTTGACCAGTTGCCCGTTGAGCAAGATGGTCAATTGCCCCTCGTCGAGCGTGATCGAAAACTGATTCCACTGGCCAGGTTCCTTTTCCTTGCCGCCCATTCGGCCGACGCCCACGAAGTCGCCGATCTTCTCGCTCTGCTTCTGGACGAAACGCTCGGCGTCGCCCTTGAGATCAAACCCTCGGAAGCCCCAGATATCACCCGCGTTGCCGTGCTTGAGTTGAGCCTCAACGCACCTGGGCAACCCCATCGGCTCGCCGGTGATCCGCATCAGCACGCCGCTGTTTCCCGCTTCCTTGCCCGGCGCCCACCTCCACTCGACGATCAGCTTGAAATCCTTGTATGTCTTCTCGGTCGCCAGATAGCCCATCGGCTCCCCTTTGCAGACGAGAATGCCGTCCTGGACACTCCAGACATCCTGCATCTTCACGTCGGGCTCGACCAAAAAGTACTCCCAGCCGTCGAGGTTCTTGCCGTTGAAGAGCTGAACCTCATTGCCGAGTTTTTCCTCAGCCGAGGCCGTCAAGGCCATCGCCAGTAGAACCGCCATAGCAGAAAACCATCGGGCAGCGCGGATCATCGTAAGCTTCTCCTTCAAAAGTAGTATGCCAAGAAGGGTCATTCTGTTCCAATGTAGGCTGGCGCCCCGCCCGGTGCAACAGGCCGGCGAACCGGTACAATAGAACGCATGAGTTCTTCCCAAGTAGAACTATTGTACGAGTCCGGGCCCTGTCTTGTCGTCAACAAGCCGGCGGGCCTGCTCACGCAGGCCCCTCCGGGAATCGACAGCCTTGAGGTTCGCATCAAGCAGTGGGTCAAAACTCGCGAAACGAAGGCGAGCAACGTCTACCTCGGAGTTCCGCATCGGCTCGACCGCCCCGCTTCCGGGGCAATGGTCTTCGCCCGGCACGTCCGGGCCGCGCGGCGGCTGGCGGAGCAGTTCGAGGCCCGCACCGTACGAAAGGTTTACTGGGCGTGTGTCGAAGGCAGAGTCGCACCGCCGGCGGGCACTTGGGAGGACGTGCTTCGCAAGGTGCCGGGCGAACCTTGCGGGGAAGTGGTCGGCCGGGATCACCCCGAAGGCCGCGTCGCGGTGTTGCACTACCGGACGCTCGGCGCCGCGTCGTGGGGAACCTGGCTGGAGATTGCATTGGAAACCGGGCGGACCCATCAGGTGCGTGTTCAGGCGGCTTCTCGCGGCCATCCACTCCTGGGCGACCAGCAGTACGGTTCTGCGATCGGCTTCGGTATTGCCTACGAAGATGTGCGACTCCGCGCTATCGCTCTGCACGCACGCACGCTGAGTTTTCTTCACCCGATGACCCACGAGCCCGTTTCCGTCACCGCACCGTTGCCGGAAAGCTGGGCGGTGTTGAAGTTGGAATCCGGCAGTTAGATTTCGTTCCGTTGCCACGCGATGCGGCAGTGTGGCACGCGAGCAATGCGTTTCTCCCGGAGCCACGCAAGGCAGTAGTAGCAGCCGGCTGCTTCCCGGCGAGCCGGTTCGATTCACGGTCCTTCTTCCACACGAATCAGCCTGGCCTCCCGTTCCACATGGCTGGGGTCGAAGCGACCGGGAAGCAGATGGCGGAGATTGGCGGCGGCCGCCGCGACACCAAGCCGGACCGCCGCCACCATGCCGTGGCCTGCGAGCGTGGCGTGGGCAATGGCGGCCGCCAGCACGTCGCCGCAGCCGATCGGGTTGACCATGTCGGTAATCCGCGGCGGGTATACCCGGTACACCGCGGTTTCCGACGTCACCCATACCGGGTCGGCGCCGTGGGTGATCACCACCCATTCGGCGCCGCGACGGTTGAGCGACCGCATCGCCGCCAACAGTTCCTTGTCGGTGTCGAGCCGGCGGCCGACCGTTTGGCCGAGTTCCTCGCGGTTCGGTTTGACGACATAGGGCTTCAGGTCGAGTACCGATAAAAGGCCGTCGCCCCGAAAGTCGAGCACAACCGGGCAGCGCGTCCGCTCGATCAAGTCACGGTAGAAGGTCACGGGAACATTCAAAGGAAGCGACCCCATCACCACCGCGAATTCCGCTTTGGCCGCCTCTGCCGCATAGACGCGACGAAACTCGTCCAATTCGCCCGGCATGAGCGGCCGGCCGTTTTCAACCAATTCGGTGATCGTACCCCTGGCGCGGTCGAGCACTGTCGTGCAGACGCGCGTGGCCGCTTCGGTTTGAACCCAGCGGCGCGGAACGCCCAGGTCGTCGAAATCGCGGTCCATCTCAGAAAGCGGCAATCCGCCGGCGGTCGCCAGGGTCAGGCTGGGGCCGCCTAGCAGATGGGCGGCCACGCCCGCGTTGCAGACCTTGCCGGAGGCGCACCACCTCGCCTCGCGGGCGCGATTGACCTGCCCCTCGACGAAGGCATCGAAGACCAGCACCTGTTGCCACGCAGGAGTCAGCCCGGCCGTCAGGATCACAGCAACTCCTCCAGGATTCGCGTCAACTCCTCATCGCTGATATCGCGAGGATTCCCGCTCATGCTGCTGCCGCGGGAGCTTTGGACAACGGCGGGGATTTGCTCGGCGCGGACGCCCACCTCCGACAAACGCCTCGGCACGCCAACTTCCTCGCAGAGCGATTCGATTTCGCCGATCAGTGTGTCGGCGGCCTCGTCCGGCGACGTGGACGGCCCTTTTCCGAAGAGCAGATGGGCAAGCCGCGTCAGATCCTCTTGGCAAACCGCACGATTCACGCGCAGCGCCACCGGCAACATCAGGGCACAGGCCGCTCCATGCGGTACACGAGCGTGGACGCCCAGCGCAGCCGCCACCCCGTGAGCCATGCCCAGACCCGAGTTGGCCAGCGCCATCCCGGAAAGCAGGGCGGCGTGGGCCATCTGTTCCCTCGCCGGGCGCGAGGCGCCGTCGCGGACCGCTTCCACGATGGCCGGAATGGCCATTCGCAGTCCCTGCCGCGCCAATGCCTGGGGGATCGGTTGCGATTTCCGCGACAGGTAGCTCTCCAGCAACTGAGTGATGGCGTCCATGCCGCTGGCCGCGGTGATCGACGGGGGTACGCTGACGGTAAGTTCCGGATCGATCAGCGCGATGCGGGGAATTAGCCGCTGGTCACGGATACTCTTCTTGAACGGTGGATCATAACAAGAGATCACCGCGTTCTTGGTCGCCTCGGTCCCTGTGCCGGCGGTCGTCGGCATGGCCAGCACCGGCAGGGGCGCATGGACGAGTTCCAGTCCGCGGCCGACCCCCTCCAGGTAATCCCGCACCGTGGCGCTTTGATCGTTCGTAACCATCGCGGCCACGGCCTTAGCCAGATCGATCGCGGCGCCTCCCCCCACGGCCAGGACGAGGTCGCCGGCACCACCCCGGTGCGCTCGGAAGACCGCCGCGATCCGGTCGACGTCGCCGACCTCCGGCTCGTGGGCAATCAACTCCGTGGCTGCCGGTTCGACGCCCGAGGCCCGCAGCAAACCGGCGATCTCGGCTACTGTGCCCGAAGACGCCAGCGTCCGCGAACCGTAAACGACCAGCGCCCGGCGCCCCAGCGATGCGGCCAGCGCGCCGACCTCACGGCGGCGCCCCCACCCGAAAACGATTCGCTGGGGGACGAGGAAATCGTAATCCAGGGAAGCAGAGAGGCTCATTGGAATTCCGTTCTCATTGGCGGATCGTTGAGTATAATAGTACCCATTTGGGCACGGTTCGAGAACGTGGACAAGCGTCTTCACTATGAAAACGATCGAGATTCATCCCTGCGGTCCGATCCACGGTACGATTCGCCCTCCCGGGTCGAAGAGTATTACCAATCGTGCCCTGGTTTGCGCCGCTCTGGCTGAGGGGACGTCGACGCTGACCGGCGCGCTGGACAGCGACGACACGCGAGTGATGGTCCAAGGATTGCATCGACTTGGCCTGGAGGTGCTCGACGATCCCCGGCAGAGCGTAATCCAGGTCGCGGGCTGCGCCGGTCGTCCACCGGCCAAGGGCGCGGAGATCGATGCAGCCAATAGTGGCACGACCATCCGATTCCTCACCGCCGTGGCCACGCTGGGACAGGGACGCTTCCGCCTCGACGGATCGCCGCGGATGCGCCAGCGGCCGATCGGGGATCTGCTGGCGGCGCTTGGTCAGTTGGGGGCGGACGCCGTCAGCGAAGCAGGCAACCGTTGTCCGCCTGTGGTGATCCAAGCCAACGGCCTGCCGGGGGGCAAAGCCGTTGTCGCGGGCGACATTTCCAGCCAGTTCCTTAGCGCGTTGTTGATGGCGGCTCCCTGCGCGGCTTCGCCGGTTGAACTGGCAGTGGTCGGAGAACTCGTATCGCAGCCCTACGTCGAGATGACCCTGGCGGTAATGAACTCCTTCGGCGTTTCGGTGCGTCGAGAGGGGCTGTCGCGGTTTCTGGTATCCGGGCAGGAAAGCTACCAGTGCAGGCAGTATACGATCGAACCGGACGCTTCGGCGGCGAGTTATTTTTTCGCTGCCGCGGCGGTGACGGGAGGAACGGTCACCGTTGAGGGTCTTTCACGAAGCAGCCTTCAAGGGGACGTTGCCTTCTGCGACTGCCTTGCCAAAATGGGTTGCGACGTGAGCTATGGCGATGGTACAATTACAGTGATCGGTCATCGGCTGCACGGCATCGAGATCGACATGAACGCCGTGAGCGACACCGTCCAGACACTCGGCGCGGTAGCCCTGTTTGCCGAAGGCTCGACAACGATCACCAACGTCGGCCATATCCGCCACAAGGAAACCGACCGACTGGCCGCCCTGGCGATCGAACTCCGCAAACTGGGCGCGAAGGTTGAAGAAAGAGCGGATGGCCTGACCATCGTCCCGGATGCACTAAACGGCGCAGAAATCGACACCTATGACGACCACCGCATGGCAATGAGCATGGCGCTGGTGGGATTGGCCAGTAAGGGAGTCGTGATCCGCGATCCGGACTGCACGGCGAAGACCTACCCGCGATTCTTCCAAGACCTCGAGAGTCTTGTCCGCGGCCAAACTCAGTAAAGGCCTGTCAAGAAACAAGGATCACGAACCATTTGCCGACAACCGGCACTCCGGCTGGTTGGCACAAATAGTTCCTGGCATTCGTTTATCGACCGCCAGATACGAAAAGGGGCGATAAGCATGTGGCGAGTTGACGCCGATCAACTCATGGCGGCCCGCTTTGCCGAGGGATCACACAAAGTTGTTCGCTCAAGGTAGAGCTGTCCGGGAACGCAAGACGTAATCCGCCGCACTTTCCAGCAACTCGTCAGCCCGTCGCAAAACGGCATCTTCCATCGCGCCGGTACCGTAGCGATTGCCCGCCGGATCACGGGCGATCAACCGACCACGGCAGTGCTGACAGACAACCGCCTTCCCCAGATACTCCACTCGGATATGCAGCCGCCGGCCACATGTCGGGCACTCTTGCACAAAGTAGGTTGAGTTCGACATGGCGCTACCTCCTGCTGCCGGCCGGCTCTCCATTGGACTCGCTCATCTTACGAAAATCACCGTCGTTTGACAACTAAATTCCTGGGGCAGCAAGGAAATTTCAACAATTTTATGACCTGAGCGGCGCGCGGATTTGACATCATGGCGGTATGTGATAACCGGTCAAATAGGTGATTCTTGGGATTGGATGTTAACGGCGAGCTACCTTTTTGTAGAGCGGAGGGGGAAGTATAGTCGAGGCACTCGGTAACCCACCGTGCAAGTCCGTTTTGTGTAGCTCGGATCTTTGGGCCCCGCTAGGCCATGGAGTGTCTCGACTGCGTTGTATAGGAGCGAGGGAAGAAGCGATGACGAGCGCGCTAGCTGTAATCATGTTCATAAGCTTTTTGAGGACAAGCACTTCCGACACTAAGCCGCCATCGTTTGAACAGGTCGAACGGGCGATCCGCGATAGCCTCCAATCACGACCGGATGTGGCACAGGGAGGGATCATTTCGCGTTCCGATGCGGAAGTTGCACTCCAGAAGGCGGAGAGCCTGGGTTGGAAAACACCGGATCGAGCCGAGATTCTTGACGCGGTACTTCCGGACACCGATTATGTGGTCCAACAACTCCGCACCTCGGACGGAAAGAGATTTTCAGCAAAAATCGACGGTCTTACGGGTGCTTTCGACCGCCTTGATCGCCTCGCGCGACTGCCGCACGGAAAGCAGACGGTCCGGGATCTCATCCAGGGCAAAGGTGGCGACCGTTTGATCGAGTACCTCACGAACACGCCGGGCGGGGCGGAAATGGGCCGAATGCTCTCGAAAACGCCATCCGGGTCTCAATTCAACAAGCCGACCGGGCGGATCTACACCATCGAAATGCTGCTGGCACGGATGAAACGTCGTTGAAGTGACTCTGCCGGAGAGCCGCGACGGAAACGTCATACTCACTGCAATTCTCTCCGCACGCTGGAGAACGCGGGCGTTTCCGGCAGCAAACCGCTTGTGAGACGCGAACCCGATTGCCGCCGGCCGCAGCAGACACTATCCTCATCATCTGACGACAGTCCTGCCGACACGAAGCGACTGCTGAAGAAGGGGACCGGCTTCGCCGCATGTTGTACCTGTTCTTTGGCCAAAGCGCCATTCCTCGCGGGGTCTGTCCCATTATTCATCGCACGAAAAGGGAATCGCCCGATGACATCGGAACCGCCATCATTGCCCGATTTCGAGAAGTTGGGCAGTTTTTATCTGGGACGCGAGTATGACATGCAAGCCGGTTCACTCAAACCGGACTTGCTTCTCTATGACGCGAAAGATTTGACTACCCATGCCGTCTGCGTCGGCATGACCGGCAGCGGGAAGACCGGTCTGTGCCTGACGTTGCTGGAAGAAGCGGCCATCGACGCGATTCCGGCCATCGCCATCGACCCGAAAGGCGACCTGAGCAACTTGCTGCTGACCTTTCCCGAACTCCGGCCCGAGGACTTCCGCCCTTGGATCGACCCGAACGAGGCCGCGCGGCGAGGTCTGGCGCCGGATCGCTTCGCCCACGAGACGGCTAACCAATGGCGGGAAGGGCTGGCCGCCTGGGGGCAGGACGGTGCGAGGATTCGGCGATTGCGAGAGTCCGTTGATCTTTCCCTCTACACGCCCGGCAGCAGCGCCGGCCGACCGCTGGCGGTGCTGCGGTCGTTCGCTGCGCCGACGGCCGCGCTGCGTGGCGACGCCGACGCGATGCGGGATCGCGTCCTGACCGCGGCCTCCGCTCTGCTGTCGCTGGTAGGCATCGACGCCGACCCGGTCCGCAGTCGCGAGCACATCCTGCTGGCGAGTCTGTTGCAGAAATCATGGGGAGAAGGGCGGGATCTGGACATGGCCGAACTGCTGCGCCAAGTCCAACAACCACCCCTGGAAAAAGTCGGTTTTCTGGACCTGGAGACTTTCTACCCGAGCAAGGACCGGGCGGATCTGGCCTTGCGTCTGAATAGTCTCGCCGCCTCGCCGGCATTTGCCGCTTGGCTTGAAGGCGAACCCTTGGACATCGGCCGGCTTCTCTATACAGCGGAGGGGCGACCGCGGTTGTCGATCCTCTCGATTGCCCACCTCTCGGACCCCGAACGGATGTTCTTCGTTACCCTGCTGCTCAGCGAAGTGGTCGCCTGGATGCGGAATCAGCCGGGAACCGCCAGTCTGCGGGCGATCCTCTACATGGATGAGGTCTTCGGTTATTTTCCGCCGACGGCCAATCCGCCTTCCAAAATGCCCATGCTCACGCTATTGAAGCAGGCACGGGCTTACGGCCTGGGCGTTGTTTTAGCAACGCAGAACCCGGTCGACCTGGACTACAAGGGACTTTCCAACACCGGGACGTGGTTTCTCGGCCGGTTACAGACCGAGCGAGACAAGGCGCGGGTGATGGACGGCCTCGAAGGCGCCGCGGCCGGCGCGGTGGCGAAATTCAATCGCGCCAAGATGGAATCGCTGCTGGCCGGACTGGGGAACCGGGTGTTTCTGATGAACAACGTCCACGAAGACGAGCCGGTTGTCTTTCAGACACGCTGGGCGCTCTCCTATCTCCGCGGGCCGTTGACCCGACCCCAGATCCAAGACCTGGCGGCGCCGCCACAACCGCAGTCGGAGCAGGCCGGAAAGAGCCCTGCCCCACCGACTGCGGACACCGTCGCCGTCGATACAATCGCTTCGCCGCCGCTTGCTTCGGCGGGCGAGCGACCGCTCGTGCCGGTCGAAGCCGGTGAGTGCTTTCTGCCGCCGTCTCGGGCCGTGGCAGGTACACCGATCGTATACCAACCGACCCTACTGGGAGTATGCCGCGTTCATTTCGTCGATCGAAAGCACGGCGTGGATGTCTGGCGAACCGTCGTGCTTCAAGCAACTGGGGAGTCATTGACGGCCGAAGCCGTCTGGGAGAATGCGGAACGGCTGGACGATGTTCCGCCGGTGGAGGACGAACCCGCAGCGGCGGCTTCGTTTGTTCCGTTGCCGGCTGACATGGCGCGGCCGAAGAGCTATGGTGGCTGGGAGAAATCGCTTCGCAACCACCTCTTTCGATCCGAAAAACTGACGTTGTGGAACTCACCCGCCGCCAAACTCACCTCGACGCCTGGCGAAAGCGAGGCCGAGTTCCGCATCCGCCTCCGCCAAGCGGGGAGAGAACAGCGCGACAGGGAGGTCGAAAAGCTGCGCGATCGCTACGCCTCAAAATCCGCAACACTGCGCGAGCGGTTGCGGCGGGCCGAGGAGAAGGTCGATCGCGAAAAGTCGCAGTTCGTCCAGCGCTCGCTGGATACGGCGATCTCCTTGGGAACTTCGGTTCTGGGCGCCTTCGTCGGCCGCAAACTGTTCAGTCGTACCAACCTCTCTCGGGCAGCGTCTACCGCAAAGGGCGTAGGAAGATCGGCGCGCGAGCGGGAAGATATCAGCCTCGCGCAGGACACGCTTGAGGCGATACGGAAGGAACTGGACGAGTTGGAAGCAGGTTTTCGGGCCGAAGTCGACGAGATCGACCGGCAAACCCGGCAGAATGACGAGGAACTTCGGCAAGTCTTGATTGGGTGCCGGAAGTCGGACCTGGAAGCGATCCGCATGGCGTTGGCCTGGCAACCTCATGGGGATTGACGCGGTCGCACGGTGGTCGCGCTCGGCTAACCCTCCAGTCGAAGGGGTGCGACAAACTGCCCGTGGCCGAGGGCTCTGAATCCCAAGTTGCTGCTGAATAAGAGGATAAGATTCTTCGGCCTGAACCGGGCCGGTTCCCATCCTTGACGCCGCAGGCTAAAATGCAAACGATGGCCCGGTGGATTTGCCGTTGTCAGTAGCCGGGCTTGCGAAGCCTACCGGTTCGAGGGAGCAGGTTGTGAGCCAAGGGAATTGCCAGAACCCGCAAGATGGTATCCCTGCCGAGAGGGCGCCGACCGCGGCGATCGCCGAAGAGGGGGTCGCGTCCGAGGGGGGACGGAACTTTCAAATTGTCGGAATTGGCGCGTCGGCGGGGGGCCTGGAGGCGCTGGAAGCGTTCTTTCACCATATGCCGTCGGAATGCGGCATGGCGTTTGTCGTCATCCAGCACTTGTCGCCCGACTTCAAGAGCTTGATGGACGAACTTCTCTCCCGCCACACGCAGTTGGCAATCCACCGTGTCGAAGACGGCATGGTGGTGGAACCCAACGCGATCTATTTGATTCCGCCGAAAAAGGAGATGATCATCTCCGGGCGGCGGTTGCTCTTGACCGACAAGGATCCGACCAAAAGCCTCAGTTTGCCGATCGACACGTTCTTTCGTTCGTTGGCACAGGAGGTCGGCGAGTTGTCGGTCGCCGTCGTGCTTTCGGGGACGGGGAGCGACGGATCGCGCGGCATCCGCGCGATCCATGAGGCCGGCGGTCTGGTGATCGTGCAGAACGAGGAGACGGCCAAGTTCGACGGCATGCCTCGCAGCGCCGTCGACACCGGAGTGGCCGACTTCGTTGTGCCGCCGCGGGAAATGCCGCAGCTTCTCATGCGTTACGCGCAGCACCCGCTTTCCACGCGCGCCGACGGCATGGGCGCGGCGCCGGTAAGCGAAGACGGCATGAATGCCATCTTCCGGATCCTGCGGGACGAATACGGCATCGACTTCTCCCATTACAAGCCGAATACCGTTTCGCGCCGCGTGGAGCGGCGGCTCCAACTCAACCAGTCGCTCGATCTGGATGATTACGTCGACCGCATACGCAACGATCCGAGCGAGTTGAATTCGCTCTATCGAGATCTGCTCATTGGGGTGACCAAGTTCTTCCGCGACCAGGAGGCGTTTGAGCGGATCGAGAAAGACGTGATTCCTCCGCTGCTGAGGAAGCTTCAACCGCAGGAGGAACTTCGCGTTTGGGTGGCCGGCTGCGCGACCGGCGAGGAGGCATACTCGCTGGCAATCCTCATTCACGAGCAACTGGCCCTGATGGATCGACCGGTCAACGTGAAGATTTTCGCGACCGACGTCCACCGAGCCTCTTTGGAGTTCGCCAGCGCGGGAGTATACAGCGAAGGCAGCTTGTCGGAGGTAGCGCCGGCGAGGCTCGGACGCTATTTCACCCGCCACAACGGCGGCTTTTTTCAGGTCTCGCAAGATCTGCGAAAGATGATCGTCTTCGCGCCGCACAACGTGATCAAGGATGCCCCTTTCACCAAGCTGGATTTGATCAGTTGCCGCAACCTGTTGATCTACTTGCAGCCGGCGGCCCAGAGAAAGGCAATTTCGCTGTTCCATTTCGGTCTGAAGGCCGGGAGCGTGCTGGTGCTGGG
>JAAYEH010000273.1 GCA_012728855.1 Rhodopirellula sp.
AACCGACCGGGTCGCATGGATACCAGCCCGCGTCCATCCACCAATAATCCAGCTTCATGCCTTCTTCCCAGTACCGGTCGAAGAAGAACTTCTGCGACGTGGCATCGGCGCGGTACATGGTGTCGAAGTAGTAGGAACTCGATGCACTAAGAAGCAGCGGCGGCAGCTTGCCGCCGGGGCGCGGGACATTATGCGCCAACATCCAGCGGCGCCAGATGTTCTGCGCGCGAAGGCGATCGCCCTTCCAGAACTGGAGGACCATCAGCGGCGTACGAATCTCCTCGCCGGGCAGCAGCTTGAACCGCGTCGCCTCCTGGCCGGCGCGGATTCGCAGGCGGCCCGCATCGTCGCAGTGGAAGTCCGCCGCCCATTGCCCTGGCCAGCCGACGACGAGGATCAGCCCCCCATCGCCGGGACGCTGCAGATTGAAATACGACAGGTCGCTGTTGGTCGGCCGTCCGCCGGCAGCCGTAATACGCTTTTTCGTTCCCCTCGCCAAGACCGTCTCTAGCGGTCGATAGTCTTCCATGGAACAGGGACTGCCGATGTGGTGATGGAGGCGGAACTCCGAATCAGGCTTAGAGCCTATCCCAAAACCTCGCGAGGAAAAGGGGACAGGCACATTTTGCTCCGAAGACTCCGCAAAATGAGCCAGTCCCCGGCGGTTTTGGGATAGGCTCTTAGCGCGGTCCTTTGCGGCGGTCCCCTCGACCTGGATGTCCAACGCGCAGATGTCGGCCAGGATCGGCGTATCTTTGTCGCCGCCATTTCGGAAATAAAGCGTCCATTCCACGGTAGGGAAGTCGCCGTACTGGATGCCGATGCAGCGCAGCACTAGCCCGGTTTTCGGATCGCGATAGGTGAGCGTGTGCTCTGTTTTTTTCCCATCGAGGAGCCGACGGGTGCGCTCGAATGTCCATGTCTTGAGCACCTCGGCCGACGGCCGACCGTCGTAGGTGAACGAAAAGAACGGTTCGACGCTGGGTGCCGAGCGGCCCGCTTGGCGCAGTTCGGACGTTCCCTCCTCGAATTTCGCCGCCGCCCATCTTTGGGCCTCGGCCATCTCGTCGGAGGTAGGCGAGATGGCCGAGGCCAGGCGGGCAGCCATTACCCATAAGACCGCCGCGCCCGTCAACGAAAACTGCACGTTGGCTCGAATGGGCAGAAAAGCGTTTCTCCACAGGGAGCCTTTGTTGGACTGGCAGGGAACTGTCGGCCCGCCCTGGCACGAGCGCTCCGCCATCCGCAATGGGGTTGAGCTGGATTCCATGTTCGTCATAGCTGAGGTTCGATGGTTGAGGTTGTTGCGTTACGGCTGGTTTTGGTCCTCGCCGGACCCGTGCGCCGCGCGGAGCCACGCAGGTCTCGCCGCTTCGCGGAAGGGGCCGGCCCGCAGGGCGTCAATCTGGGCGTCGTCGAGAGAACCGTACCAATAGAGAGCTACGCCGTTGCCCGGGAATTTCCGCTGGCAGAAGCCGATCAGGTCGGCCACCAGGCGCGCTTCGCGGCTGACCACCTTGCCCGTCTCCGTCTTCTCGTAGTTGCCCACGATGATCGCGGCCGCTTGGGGACGTTTGAGATGGGCGCGAATCGCTTCGGTCTTCTGCCAGGAGAGGCGGCGCGCGTAGTCCATGCTGTAGATCACGTCCACCCAGCCCTCCTGGGCCCACCAGAAGTCGTTGCGGCCTTGCGTGCCCGGCTTGTCGGTGGGGAGATACGGATGGCCGTCGACGCTGATCACCACCTTCGGCCGGGCAGCGCGGGCCTGCACGGCGAACTCGCGAACGATATCGGCAACGGCATCATCTTGCCACCGGACGACGCTCGGATGCGGCCAGCCCTTCGAGTCGGTCGTCTTCATATCCTCCAGCAGTTCACCACCGAATCGCCGGCGATACGAGGCCTGGGCCGTGGCGCTGGTCGAGATGCCCTTCGTGCGAATGTAGTCGAGGTTGATCCCGTCGACGTCGTATCGCTCGACGACTTCCATCATCAGTTCGACGGCAAACTTGCGGAATGCCGGGTTGTGCGCCTCGCACGCGCCGGCGGGTGTCCCTTCTTCGATAAACGGCGCAAGCGGCTTCCACCGTGCATCCGCGTAGCAAACGCAGAACCAGGGATGCACCTCGATCCCCCGGGCATGCGCCAGCCGGATCAGGTGTGCCAGCGGGTCGAAGCCCGGCGGCTCCTGGCCCACGATCTTTTCCACACCCGTATCCATCGGCGTCAGGTTGCTCGGCCAGCACGCGCCGCGGCCGTGCCAAACGCAGGGGACATAGACATTGAAGCCGGCGCGGGCCATGCGCTGGATCACTTCTTCGGCCCCCCCGGGCGAAGCCCAGCGGCTCGATTCATCCAGCAGGGCTCGACTCTCCTGGATCCGCCCGGCGGCGTCGCGTTTCGGCGCATAGGGCTGTTGGAGTACGTCGTAGAGCCAGGCCTCCTGCCGCCGCTCGATCGCCTGCCAGTTCGGCTCCTGCGAGCGGAAAACTTCTCGCACCTCCTCCTTGCTCAACATGCGGTCGAGGATGCATAGATGGTCAAACACGCCATCGGCCGAACGGCCTTTCGCCGAGGATGTGCCACGGTCGCTGCCGAGGTAGAGCGGAGTGCGCGGCGAAGGCGCGGCCCCGCATGGGCGAACCGTGGCGGCGGTGAGCGAGCCATCGACGTACAATCGGGCCGACGCCTGCTTGCCGAATTGCCAGGTAACCGCGATCTGCCGCCACTGGTCCTTCACGAACGTCAGCGGGCAATTGCAGTGCAGATAGAGTTGGTTCTCGAAGACCAGATAGGTATAGGGTGAGCCTTCCGGTTCCCACCACCCGTCGCTGAGCACGCAGTAGCCGTGCTTGCCGTCGTCCCATCCCCAGGAGAACAGCGTGTGCGACGGGCCGCTCCCGGTGGTCGACCAGTTCGGCTTGAACCAGAACATGAGCGTGCCCTGTTGGGGCAGCAGATTGCCCGTCATCGGGATCGCAACGAAGCCGCCCGGCTTGATCTCGACGCCCTGACCCCACTTGCCCGGCACGAGCGAAACATCTTGCGTCTGGATGGCAGTAGAGCCGGTGGCCGCTTCGGCCTTTGCCAGCGAGTCGAACGGTTCCACGAAGAGCGTGCCTTCGATCCGTGCCGGCTCTTGATCGGCGATCGACGCGACCGGCATGTTCGCCGCAATCGCCGCAAGGGCCAGGGAAACGAAGATCGGCAAACGGGATACTCGCAGGTCGGTCGCCGCTTCGCGGCGTGAAAACAACGCCCGCAACACAATTGCAAGAGTCTTCATGGAGGTTTCCTTAGCTGGCGATGATGGTTTCTGCTCTCCGTGCTCGCAACGTCCCGCAGAACCTCCTGGGGGTAACCGTTCGCGCTCACGGCCGGGGACTGGTCCATTTTTCGGCCGATTGACTGGTATTGGCTGACAAGATGTTGTCCGAAAACATGGACCTGTCCCCTTCTCTTCCGCCGTGAACTGTTACCTCCTGGGGCAGCGAGCCCGAGCCTGCGCAATGATAACATGTCAGGGTAGCTGAAAAAAGACTTGAAAACACCGCTATCATGAACAAAGATAACCCCAAAGGCGCCAACCTCGCAAATCACAACTCGATCAGCCTAGAGCAGCAACGGTGAATGACCATGATTCTGACTTCAGTACCGGCAACAAGCTGGCTCGCAGGCAATTCCTGCAGAGCGCCGGGGCGATCTGCTTGTCCAGCGGAGCGTTGGGCGGTCTGGCATGGGCGGGGCCGGACGACCGAGGGCCCAAGCTTCGCAGGGGGCACGCGCAGACCCCGAAAGCGAAGCACAATGTGGTGCGGAATCGGTCTGGCCGCTCTGCTGTTCGCGGGCGGCGCGTGCGCGGCACCCCCGAGCACGCCGACAAGCGTGCTCGCGCGGGCGGACGGCACGGGGGAGATCGCGTCCGTTGAGGAATGGGAGCAGGACGCGCGCCCGCGGATCCTCGAGTTCTTCGGCCGGGAGGTCTGGCCGATCCCGCCGAAGCCGGATTCGATAGGTTTCGCGCTCGCGGAACGCTCCGGCAGCGCGCTCGGCGGCCTCGCGGAACGTCGGCAGTACACCGTGACCGTCAAGGGCAAAGGCGGGCAGCGTTCGTTCAGCGTTCTCGTCTATCTGCCGAAAGCGGAAAGCTCGCGGGGGAAAGTCCCCGCCTTCATCTGTCAGAATTTCTATGGCAACCACACGGTTTCTTCCGAGCCGGAGGTGTTCATCCCGACGTGCCCGCACCTCCGCAAATCGCCCGCCGGCATGGCGGAACGCGAGGCCATGCGCGGGACGAAGCATTCCCGGGTGCCCGTCGCGGACATCGTCTCGCGCGGGTTCGCCATCGCCACCTTCTGCTACAGCGAGATCTATCCCGACTTCGGCGGAAAAGACGGTTCGGCGGATAGCATCTACACCATCTTTGCGCCCGGCGAGTCCGGCGAAAAGACCGCGCTGGGCGCGTGGGCGTGGGCCGACATGCGTGCGCGCGACCTGATTGAGATGCTCCCGGAGATCGACCAGTCTCGCGTCGCGCTGGCAGGGCACTCGCGTCTGGCGCACACCGCCGCCGTCGCCGCCGCGAACGACACGCGTTTCGCGTGCGTCTGCCTGAACAATGGCGGCGGCAAGAGCATCCGGCTCTGGCCGAACCTCCTGTATCCGGTTTGGATGTCGGAAAACATGCGGCGGTACGTCAATCTCAACGTGACGGGGGTTCCGGCCCACGAACTGGAGCGGCTCCGCGCGGAGGGCGGCTGGCCCGATCCGCCCTACGACCAATGGCACCTGCTGGCGTGCGTCGCCCCGCGTCTTCTGTACATCGACGCCGCGTCGCGCTGCACGACCGCGCCGCCGGACATCCAGCTCAAAGCGATTCTCAATGCCTGCCCGGTCTTCCGATTGTACGGCAAGACAAATCTGCCTGGGGCGGGCTTCGCGGGCGAAACCGGCTGCGTCTTCCACGGCGATGTCGGCTATCACGTCAAAGAAGGCCCGCACAGCATCACGGAATTCGACTGGAAGAACTTTATGGACTTTTTGGAAAAACACGGCTGGAACGCCGGCAAGTAGCCGTTCACGGGGCGGTCGGGGACTGGTCCATTTTTCGGCCAGTTGACGCATTTTGGCGACAAGAACATTGACCGAAAACATGGACCTGTCCCCCTCTCTTCCGCCCCGTGAACGGCTACTTGCCGGCGTTCCAGCCGTGTTTCTCCAAAAAGTCCATGAAGTTTTTCCAGTCGAATTCCGTGATGCTGTGCGGGCCTTCTTTGACGTGATAGCCGAC
>JAAYEH010000274.1 GCA_012728855.1 Rhodopirellula sp.
AGCAGGATCTGTTCGCGTTCCTGATCGACCCGAACGGCTGGGCCGAAATCAACGGCGAGGCGTTCGCGCCCGGCTTCTTTGTCTGGAATTCCGAAGTCGGCCGGCGTTCGCTTGGCATCCAGACGTTCTGGTTCCAGGCCATCTGCCAGAACCACATCGTCTGGGATGCGATCGAGGTGGTGGAATTCACCCGCAAGCACACGGCCAACGTCCGCGACGGCTTGCAGGAGATCCGCCGGATCATCGAAGCTCTGGTTGAAAAGCGGGATGTGCGCCGCGACGGCTTCGTCCGCGTGTTGACCAAGGCCATGCGTGAGTCGCTGGGCGCGGACGCTGAGGCTGTCGCCAAGGAACTCGCGCGGCACGGCATCCCGCGGAATTTGGGCCAGGAGGCGATTGAAGTTGCTCGCGAGCAAGGCGGTTTCACGATCTTCGCTTTGGTCTCCGCCCTGACCCGGCTGACGCAGAAAACGTCCTTCGCCGGCGACCGAGCGGAAGCCGACGCCAAGGTCGGCGGCCTGCTGAGCATGGCGGCCTGATCCACGCAAGCTCCGAACCCCTGTTCGATTAGCGCCGCACTGTCCGCGGCGCGATGGGCAGCATCGACGCAATGTTGCCCGAAGCCTTGTTGACCGTTGGCCGTTGCGTCCGGCCATTTTGACTCTACCTGCTACTTGGAAAAGGAGAAACGACATGCCGAAACAGGCAAAAGCCCACAAGCCCGCTCACGAAGTCCGCATGGGCCGCATCCGAGCTGCCATCTGGGAGAACGAGACCGCCAACGGCACTCGCCACAACGTGACGATCAGCCGGCTGTACAAGGACGGCGACGAGTGGAAGGACTCGACCAGCTTCGGCCGCGACGATCTGCCGCTGGTCGAGAAAGTCGCGTCTCTGGCCCACGCCTGGATCTACAACTCCGGGCACTCGGGCAACGCGGCACGCGACACCGGACGGGACGACGAGACGTTCTGACCGGTCGAGTCCATACGGTTTTTCCGAAGGCCCATGCACCACCGGGCCTTCTCTCCAGTTTGGCTGCTCGGTTTCCGTCAAACCAGCAGCCGGAGCCCGGCAGCACCGACGAACACTCGCTCGCCGGAATGGTTTGTTGGCAAAGATGTAAACGGAGACTCGATGAAGTACACGCCAGCCGAACAGCTCTTTCAGCAATCGCCATTTTCTATCGAGAAGAACGAGCGACTGCGCGAACCGCAACGGAACGCCTGGCGAGCCGCTCGGCTGCATTTCCTGCGGGATCGCACTCCGGCGATCTTGCAGTTGCCTGTCGGCTGTGGCAAGACGGGCTTGATGGCCATTCTGCCATTTGGCATCGCCGTTGGACGCGTGCTGCTGATCGCTCCCAACACGACCATCCGCGAAGGGCTTGCCGCTGCCGTGGATACGACTTCGGAAAAATGTTTCTGGCGGGAAACGGGCGTCCTGCAGACGCTTTGCGAAGGGCCGTTTGCGGCTGTTCTCGATGGCCCCGATGCGAATTGGCACGACTGCGAGCATAGCCATTTGGTGGTGGCAAACATCCAGCAGATGGTTGCGGCCGGCGATCGCTGGCTGTCCCGTTTCCCGTCAGACTTCTTCGACATGATTCTGATCGACGAGGGGCACCACAACGCGGCAGCAAGCTGGCGTAGGGTGATCGAGCATTTTGACGGGGCGAAGGTCATCAGTCTGACAGCTACACCGTTCCGAAGCGACGGCCAGGAACTGATCGGCCAACTGATCTACCGGTACACCTTCACGCGAGCGATGGCGCGGGGCTACATCAAGCGTTTGCACTCGGTGAGCGTGGCGCCCGAGGAGATCCATTTCACGTATCGAGGCGACGACCGGCAACATTCGTTGGACGAGGTGCTGGCGTTGCGCGAAGAACAGTGGTTCCGCAAGGGCGTGGCACTCGCCGACACCTGCAATCGTCATATCGTGCAAGCCAGCATCCAAGAGTGCATTCGGCTCAGGCAGGCGCGGGGAACTTGTCATCAAATCATCGCCGCCGCCTGCTCGGTGGATCACGCGGAAAGGATCGAGCAACTCTATGCCGGCCAGGGTTGGAAGGTGCCGCAGATCCACAGCCGGCAAAGCCCGACCCAACGCCGCCGTATCTTCGCAGATCTGCGGGCGATGCGAATCGACGGCGTGGCCCAGGTGCAGATGCTGGGTGAAGGGTTCGACCATCCCTTGCTGAGCGTGGCGGCGGTTTTTCGGCCGTTTGGCAGTCTTGCTCCGTTCGTCCAATTCGCCGGCCGCATCCTGCGGGTGATCCGCCAGGAACGGGCCGGAGATGCCGATCATCAGGGCATGATCGTCGGCCATGCCGGACTGAACAACGACCAACACTGGGAGGACTTCCGCGAGCTGGATCAGCGCGATCAACTGCTGTTCCGGCAACTGGTTCGCTGCCAGGACGAAGAACCGGGCCGCGCAAGCCAGGGTCCGCCTGATGGTCCCAGGCGGTTCCTGTGTCACATGCACGTCGCGAGTGAAGTTCTCGGCGAGTACATGCTCGGAAAGTACGCGGAACTCGAAACCGTCGAGTTCGGCGAAGTCGACGTGGACGATACGCTGCCAAGCGACGGGGAGCGGATTCGGACGGAACAGACCGCGTTGTGGCCGGACGCCGCTCCGGCGGAAGGTCCCCAGCAACGGCGCCGGAGGCTGCGAAACCGGCTGAACGAGAGAGCGAAAGACCGGGTCCAGGACATCTTGAATGAGATGCGGCTGTGCAACATCGGGCCTCAAGTCGGACGGCTGTTTTGGGAGGCCCGAGGCAGGGATAACTACGTCGCCGTCAACCAATTGCTATACCAGCGACTGTATGGACGCATGGGAATAAAAAGGGGCTGCCGGAGCCGCGATTTTACTCTGGAGCAAACCGAGCAGGCGCTGGAAGTGATCGATCTGGTCGCCGCCGATGTCTGCGACGAAATCAGGAAACGCTTGAAGCTACGGAGGGGCTATGGTACGGGTTAGAAGAATCTTGCGACACGTCCAAGTCGAACAGGCAAAGCTGCGTCGTTGCTGCCACCATGACCGGAGTCATGTCATCCGACGCGGAGAGAACTGTTTGGTCGTTCGGA
Organism: Rhodopirellula sp.; assembly: GCA_012728855.1. Classification (GTDB taxonomy): domain Bacteria; phylum Planctomycetota; class Planctomycetia; order Pirellulales; family Thermoguttaceae; genus JABWBD01. The sequence continues at coordinate 3,096 of JAAYEH010000274.1, forward strand.
ACGACAGCTTACGCGGAGCACGCAATTATTGCGGAAAGTGCGCGCGGCCCATTCTGAAACTGGCTTGGCTGGAACTGAAGGGGATGGCACAAGCGTTTGCGGAAATCCCATCACATCCTAGTGTGAAAGATCCCGAGACGTCCTGCAAGGCCAGGGAAAGAAAGATAGGCCGGGAAGACAACATGCAGGTGAAGGAAGAGAAACTTGGCAGCAAGAGCGAGGGCGCGGTTGGTGAGCTAAACAGCAAGGTCAGCCAGAATCTGTGATTCCAACGGGAACTGGAGATCCAACCAGGTGTCCGCGAACAGATCGTCACGGAAAGAAGAATCGGCGGAGGACTTGGGAGCGACCAAAGCCGCAGCGTGCGGTGGCTCGTCTTCGATGGCACACCAGAGCGGATCGGAATCCTCTTCCGCCGCAGCGTGACTGGAAAGCGGCAGCAGGTTCGACGGGGACGGAAGCGAAAACGGGGCATTCGGCAACGAGAACTGCCCAGCAGCCAACACGGCATCGATCAACGTGGCAGCCGCTTCACCTTCGCTTCGGCCCGAGACGATTTGAGAGTTGATGTAGTTGATGGTGTCGAGCACATCCGCCGGCGAGACAAAACCATCGGCGTTGACGTCGACAAAGGGCCCGTTGGGAAACTCGTTGAAGTAGCAGGGCGACAGGCTCCGTGTGCCTTTGGAGTTGATGTCGTTGATGACCAGCAAGACGTCGAGCGCGGTAATGAAGCCATCACGATTCACATCGAAGGACGGTCCAGGTGGCTCACACGTCGGGTCCTTCGGCGGCACAGTAACAAAATAGGCACTGCCAAGCACAGCAAAGCTTAAATTAAGCCCATCAAAAAACACATCGTTAATTGCAATCGAAGGCGTTGGAAGGGTAATGCCGTACTCAGCAAACAACCACTCATCAAATAAACGCACCCCGGCAAAGCTTTCATGCCAAATAAAGCCCTTCTGGCCAGCATCGGGATTATAAGCATTGGCCCGGCCAACAGCATAGCCGTTGTCACTTACTGCATAGACCTCACCGTCAAAGGGATTGCCCTGGGCGTCAGTAAGAAGAACCATACGATAATCAGACGCAGTTTGATCAGCAGCAATCGCCAAATCATCATCAACCCAAAGAGTTGCCTGATTGATCGTGTCATAGATGGTTCGATCAAAAAAATTCGTCGAGCCGCCAACATACAAACCATTGGGCGAGATATCCCTGGCAATGCCGCTCATGCCTTGAGTGGCGAGGGCACTAAGTGCGCCGCCAGACCAGAAGCTGGGGACGAGATCGCTCTGGGGGCTGGTGGTAAAGCCGACAATTAGCGAACCGTCGGCGCTCACCCCCTCTGTGGTGGCGGCCCCCCCCCCGGAAGTGCTTGCATGCCCACTGTTTCCTCCCATCTAAAAGGAATGAGACCGCCATTTGAATGGCCAACTGTGACACCGTTGTTGGACACTGAAACTGCAGTAGATTCATTTATCGGCGCTCCCGGGTTTAAAACATAACCAATTCCAATCGCAGTTTCTGGAGCTTGCAAGCGCCAGATAGTTGCCTCCCCGGTGTAGCGAGGGTCAGACGTAGGCGAAACGGAGTAGCCAGCGATATACTGCCCATTCGGCGAAATATCGAATGCGCCGGTGCTACCACCAAGGGATCCCAGGGTGGTATAGTTAAACGATGAGCCGTCAGGGGCGATGGTATAAAGCCTTCCGTCGCGCTGGCCGGTCTGCGGGTCAATGTATTCCCCGACAATTAATCCCGTTCCGTCATTAAGCCGTGTAACGCCGTTAGCGTAGAATCCTTCCCCAAAATCAATAACCAGTGGGGCAGCGGCAGCAGTCAGTAGGCAGCGAGTTTCCAGCGGTTCGAGCGAGAGGGGGGAGCATCTCGTTCGGCGCTTGGAATTGGCAGTTCGGCGTTGGCGTTGGAATAGTCTTCGGACGGCGGAAGCCAAGTTCATAAGTGAAAACCCTTGTTCGCTGTCAAATTTCAGGGCTGGGCTTGGCGGGGGTCTGACCCCGGAAATCCGACCCGTTCTCGATGGTCGTTGACCACCGACGGGTCGGGACGCGACGCCCTAGCCAACGCAATATGTTGTGTCCAATCTATCTGCCAACCCTAGGCATTGTGGTCGTGCCGGCCTCCATCCTGCCGATCCCTAAATTTTAACTGCTGGCACGGCGAGTGCAACGAATCGCCGAACTCGGCCGGATTTTGGGGGCCAAAAGTTTGATTTGCCATTTGCCGCAAACTGTGATATGAAACCCCCTCGGCAGAAGTATGCTCGAACGGTTCCGCGGAGAGTGCCACCGGGTCCCTGCGGCAAACACGCCTCGGCAACGTCTGTCTTTGATCCTGAGCAGTAGGAGGATTGCTGTATGAAGTACCAGAAAACTCGCCATACCCCTGAACAAATCATCGACAAACTACAACGCGTAAAACGAATGGTAGCCGAAGGCGGAAGCGTCGAATCCGCCTGCCAAGCCCTGAGAATCGGCCTGTCCACTCTGTACCGCTGGCGGAAACGGTACGGCGAAATGACTTGGCAGCAGGCTCGCCAGTTGTACGAGTACGAAATCGAGAATCGGCGGCTGAAGTTGCGGCTGACGCAAAAACAATGCGAAAACCTGGTCCTGCGTTCGATTGTCGAGGGAAACTTGTGAGCCCTGCACGGCGGCGGGACGCCGTAAAAACGGCTCAGGAGACGCTGAGGGTAAGCCAGCGTTTGGCGTGCAGGGCAATTTGCCAACCTCGATCGACGCAACGATACGCCGCCAGCGGAGTCACCGGCGGTGAGAAGGAACTGGTCGCTAAGATCTTTGCCTTGGCCGCCGAGCATCCGCGATATGGCTATCGCCGGATCGGCAGACTGCTCGAACAGGATGGCCGGCACGTCAACCACAAACGGCTGTATCGGCTATGGCGCCGCGAAGGCTTGCATGTGCCGGCCAAACCAAGACGCCGACGGAAGAGGAATGCCGATAGCGGGGCCGGCAAGATCGAACCGATCGAGACTGGCCAGGTTGTGTGGGCTTGGGACGTGATCTCTGACCAAACCACGGCCGGACACAAACTGTCGTGGTTGTCGATCCTGAACGAAGCGACGCGGGAGTGTCTGGCTCTGGACGTGCATCGCGGAATTTCCGCGAGCGTTGCGCTGAGCGTGTTGCAGCAGACCGCACATCACTACGGAGCCCCGCAGTGCCTGCGGAGCGACAACTCCCGGCACCTGACGGCTCGGAAGATTCGTCAATGGTTGAGCGTCATGTCGATCGAGTTGGCTGTCGGTCAGCCCGGTTCACCCTGGGAAAACGCTCGGGTCGAAGCCTTTCATCGTCGAATGCGTGACGAGTTTCTGAATGTCGATTCCTTCGGAAGCCTGGAAGAAGCGCGTCTTCTGACGGCACGTTGGCAATACCACTACAACCATCGCCGGGCGCACAGCGCCCTGGACTATTTGACGCCCAGCGAATTCGCTCGTCGGCTCCGGGAAGGCAAGTCGGCCCCGGAGACGGACAAGTAGCCCAGCGATGGCGGTTGGCCGAACATTGCGCAAGTCGATTTCGCCGAGTTCGCCGCTGGTGGGTGAGGCTTGGGCTTTCACCGGCTGAGAACCGCCTGACGGCGGGTCCGCCAGCCGATGGTCAGCCACGCAAAAAAGTGCGTGACAATAACCGGGGAATGTGGTATGGATCTGAGAGGACCGACGCTGTCCCTGGTCTTTCCCGCCATCGAATCGCGTAGTTCGGCGATCCCCGCCATCCGCAAGATACGTGTCGCCGTAGCTTGA
>JAAYEH010000275.1 GCA_012728855.1 Rhodopirellula sp.
AAACGTGCATCAGTTCATCGGCCCACGCTTTTCCCTCGGACGATTCATCGCCAAACACTTTTCGCCGCGCACGGTGAACGTTTTCGCTTAGGTGATAGAAGTCCAAGCCCAGACCGTCCAACTCGGCCGCTGGCAACGATTTTGACGGGCAACTGTTGTGCCCGTTCTTGATGGCATGAGTGCAGGTATAGTAGCGATAGCGTCTCGTTCCTCGGCCGGTGAAGTTATGGACCATCGTCCGCCCACAAGCAGTGCATTGCACCAGACCCTTCAGCAAAGCACCGTATCGGTTTCGCATCTCGGTGCCGCCCGTGCGACCGTTGTGTTGGAGTAGCATCTGGACTTGCTGAAATGTTTCGTCCGGAACTATCGCCTCGTGTTCACCGTCGTACAGGTCCTTTTTGTGTTTGATCTTACCAACGTAGATCGGGTTGGTGAGTAGGTTATACAGGCTGCATTTGTCGAAGGAACGACCTCCCTTGGACCTGCCGGTTTTCGTCCGCCACAATTTGTTGCACCAACCTCGCTCAGTAAGTTCATCCACCACGGGTAACAATGATCTCAATTGGAGATATAGATCGAAGATTTGCCTGACTCGACTAGCCTCTTCGGCATTGACGACCAACTTCGGGCTGCAATTGGATCGATCGACGTCGTAGCCCAAGACGGGCACGCCGCCAGCCCATTTGCCCTTGCGCCGCTGAGCCGCAATCTTATCGCGGATGCGCTCGCCGATGATCTCCCGCTCGAACTGGGCAAACGAGAGGAGGACATTGAGCACCAGCCGGCCCATTGGTGTGGACGTGTTGAACTGCTGGGTGACGGACACGAACGCGACGTGTTGCTGGTCGAAGACCTCCATGATCTTGGCGAAATCCAGCAGCGAATGGCTCAATCGATCCACTTTGTAGACGATCACGCAATCGACCTTGCCGGCCTTGATGTCGGCAAGCAGACGATCAAGCGCCGGCCGGTCCATATTCCCACCCGAGAAACCGCCGTCGTCATAGTGCTCGGGCAGGCACTGCCATCCTTCGTTTTTCTGGCTGGCAATGTACGCCTCGGCCGACTCCCGCTGGGCATCGAGGGTGTTGAACTCCTGTTCGAGGCCTTCCTCCGTAGACTTCCGCGTGTAGACGGCGCAGCGCACCGTGGTCACTGTTTCCTTCTTGTTGGGTATCTTGCTCATCGTGTGCCCTCCAGGTTGAAGAAGCGGTAGCCATTGCAGTGAGAGCCCGTAATGGCCTTGGCAACTGCCGTCAAGGATTTGTAGCGGTTGCCGTCGAATTCCAGGCCGTCGGGCAGGACGAGCACTCGCAGCGTCTGCCCCTTGTACTGGCGAACAATTGCTGTGCCTGGGGCCGGCAGCCGGGGATCGGTGGACACGATCGCCGGCCTTGCCGAAGCGGCACCAGGCCGCAGCCGAGGATCGAAGCCTCTCGGGGGCGTCACTCGCACCTCGGCGTCATTTGCCAGTTCCTCGGCCCGGCGCCGAGCACGTTCGGTCAGATCGCCTTCGGCGATTGCCTGGAGCCGCCAGGCGATTCTGCGGATCAGGTACGGCTTGTGCCTTGTGCGGGACATTTCGCCGAACAGCTCGGCATACTTCTCGCAAAGCTGCCCGACGGTCATCGCCCGCAGGGCAGCCACCTCTCTCTCAACATCGATTCTCATAGGACACCTTTCTGGTTCTCGGTTACGTTAACCCGCGGTACGCTCAGACACACTGAGCCTCGTTTCGCCAAGAACCTCAATGCCTTCGTGGGAGAAATCCGGAGAATTTTCACCGAAGCCGGAATCGAGCCGCCCGATGCGGCGATGGTGGCGCAGGACGCCCCGCGCGAGAATGGCGGCGACAGCTTCGCGCCGCTCGTTGGCGGTCAGATCGGAATCGACATTCAGGTTCGGCATGATCATAACTCCAGGGTCGCATTATGGAGTTATGTATGCCAAAAAATCGCAACCTGTCCAAGATTTTCGTGAATTGCCACGGATGGATGACAATCAAGAGATGAATCGACGCTGTACCTTGCGACTCGCCCACGTCATGGCTATGATACGGGACGTCCACGGCCGGATATGTGTTCATGGGTAGGCGTCGGATCGGTGGTGTCAATTTGGGAGACTGTGCAATATGGCCAAGATCACACGTCGAGAAATGATGCGATCGGGCATTGTGGGAACAGGGCTTCTTCTCGGGGGAGGTCCCTCCTGCCTGGCAGCCGCTCTTGAGCCTTCGTCGTCCCCCCAGCCCGGCCCACCTTATCAGTTGGATGGCCATCCGAACTTTAAGGAGTACAAGGCGGCGAAAAGGGCGTTGAAACAGACCATTCCCGCCGTTCGAGTCGATCCGAAAAATCCGTCCATTCTGTATCACGACTACCTCTGCCAGGAATGCGGACATTGTGACGAAGTGTGTACGGATCAAATGACCGTGTCTCATTATCTTGAGCCGGCAAAGGCGAGCGGGAAGGAGGTATGCATCAATTGCGGTCAATGCACGAATACCTGCAAACGTGGCGGAATATCGGAGAGATTTGAGTTCTCTCGCATTCGTCGAATGACGGAAGACAAAGGCCGGGTGCTGATAGCCTCGACATCGCCCGCTGTTCGCGTGGCGCTGGGAGAGTCTTTC
>JAAYEH010000276.1 GCA_012728855.1 Rhodopirellula sp.
ACGCGTAAAAGGTTGTCAGGACTGCTGCACTTCCGACCGTCGGAAGGTGATCTAACTCTAAGACTCAGCAATACTTACAAAAGTCGGGGTGGGGAGATTCGAACTCCCGACCTCTTGCACCCCAAGCGTTTCCAGGCTGGGCTGCCAAACCGCGAAAACAGCGTGAAACGTCGACAGTTTCGTAGGTTACGTCATTCGAGCGACCGTTGCAAGCACCTTCACACCATTGCAGGAATTTTCGGGACATGCTACGAAAACGTGGTAGAAGGGTGGTAGTCGTTTCCGCACATGCACGCCGACTCGGCTGTATCGGATCGAGCCGCCACCAAGCCCGATAATGGACCTGCGACATGTCCCCAAAACCCTCAAAGGACCAAGTACCGGCGGGATTCGATTGGTCTGCCTGCCCGCTCCCCAGTCAGCCGAAGGACGAGCTTCGCAAGGCAGAGGACCCGTACGACGCTCTTGCCGAGAAGGTAGCCCGAAACGTAGCCGTTTCCGGTTTCGATTTCGACGCGCCGGAATGGCTGCGTGGCGATTTCCCGTGTCCCGTCTTCCCCGGTGACGCACCACAAGGACTGCCGCCGCGGCGAATCGACGAGATTAGATGCGAGGTGACCAGCGAACTGGACCTCTGGCTAGCGGAGCAAGGTTACGTAAAGGAATCGAAACCCGGCTATCTGGGCCTGACTCTCCTTCCTGCTGGGATGGCGGTATCGAGGGAAGGCTATCCCGAACCCGTGCGTCTGGGTAAACGTCACTTCAAGCTGTTGTGCGTGATTTACCGCGCCAAGTCAGACGGAATCGAACCACACAAAGTCCAGAAAGTCCTCCGGGGAACTCCTGCGGCTCTCGGCGTTGCGGTAAGTGAACTGCGAACCAAATTGGGCATTCTCAACATCACTGTCTCGAAACGGCGGTGGAAGCTAGTCGAAGAAAAACGAAAAAAATCGGCAACGTAAGATCGCACCTTACGTTTCTCTGGGATGCTCTTTGAAGTTCAGTGTCACTCAGACAACTTCAAGGAGCTTCACTCATGCCTGTACATCTCGGCGAGCAACTGCTCGCCCTCGGGCAGGCGATGCACGAATTGCCGAATCGTCCGTCGCCTTCTACTGCGTGGCGCTGGTACCGGAAAGGCATCCGTGGCGTCCGCCTCGAAACAGTCGTTGTCGGCGGCCGGAGATACACGTCGCGAGAGGCCCTGGATAGGTTTCTCTCCGCTGTCACATCCGCAGCCGACTCCGAACCCATCCGCCGCCGTGAACGAGACGCCGACGTCGGACGATCTGACAACACGGAACGAAAACTCCGGGACGCCGGCCTGCTGTAATCGCTGGACGTCCAGGGGATAGCCGTTCTCGGCTGCTCCCCAATCACCCACAAATGGCAACGCCCGCTGGAAAGCGGGCGTTGCGAGTGAACCCACTGATTGTCACACCGCTGGCCGACGTGCTCGTAACACGCCGCCAGCCTTGATCAAAGGCTGTATGAATACTACTCGATTAGACGACGGCCGGCAAGGTCGTGAGCATCTTCCCGACTCGAAGGCTGCGATTAACATTCACCGGCAATCGGCGGAGCTTCGACGAACTGTAACCTCCGAGGATGGGGAAGTTGAACTCGTCGTTACGCACGGCCCTCGCCGCGATCAGGTCAGCGTTGAAGCTCATCGCGACGGGGACACAATCAACGCGGCGACGATGGACTTTCGCCATTCAGAGCGACGGCTCAAATTTGCAAAGAGCGTCAAGATCCCGGAGAGCGACGTCGCGAAGGCCATTTCGGATTTTCGCACGCGGCCAGCGATCGCAGCGCAAGAGATCGAATCGGTGTTCATCGTACGAATGCGTGGGCTGCATCAACCGCGTGAAAGGGCGGTCGAATTCACCGCAGGGGTACCGCTCGACGCGTTAAATGCCGCGTTGGCTGCCCGCGACTGCTCTTCGCCAGAGCCCGTTCTGGAGTGGGACGACGCGACCCAGCTCGCCGCACTTGATGTGGATTATCACCACCTCCCGCAAGCAGATCGCCCGTCTCCGGAACAGTTGACGGCAATGGCAAACGCGATCAGACCGAGGCCGGTCCTCTGCTGGGTATCTCACGGGCGTGGCTTGAAACTGATCTACACCAAGGCCGGAGGTCTCGACGCCAACGAGTTGGCGGCGTGCGCCACACTGAGCGTGCGCAGCCTGGCGCCGACCGCGGCGACCGAGATCATGTCGCAGACACGGCATCCTGGATACCCGCGACCTCAGTACCCAAGTGCCGGCCAGGTCACGGCGATGACGCCCGACGTGGACCTGGGGGTTTTCGATCACTGGCTTGGGCAGAGACACGATGAGTCGGTAATCGCCGACTACCTGGCCCAACGAGGCTTTGAGCGGGGGCGACGCTACGAACACCAACGTTGCCCGGTCGCTCCGGAGGAACCAAGCCACGGCGAGCCAGTGTTCGTCGGCGACGATGCCATCTTCTGCCATAAGTGCGAAGCGGCGGGCATTGCAATCGGCAGGAACCGCCCAGGTTTGTTCTCATACACGTCGTTGATCGCTGGCGGCATCCCATCTCGACTGCTGAACGCGGCTCGACACTTCTGCCACTGGGAACATGTCCGTTTCATCTTGGAAGCGGACGTCGGCCTCACAGGGGAGTTGGGGCAACTCTGCTACACCGCATTGATGAAGCTTTTGCACGGGCGTCACGATCCTCGGATTCCTACGGCCATGAGTCGTGGACGTGGGCTGGTACGGCGCGACGGTTACTGGGCGACGCCGGATCTGGCAAAAGCACATGGGCGTGACGGGCTCAAGGACCGACTTCAGGCTCTGCCTGCTGTGCAGTTCCTTGTTCGCGACGATGAAGGACGCCAGCAACCCCGAACGGAAACTGAACGGCTCGGTATCTTCCGTGGCGTGGATGACTTGTCACGGTTCGGCTACGCTGCCGTACGACCAATTCGAGGGATCAAACTCGCCGGACGATGGACGTCTGCAAACAGCGAACAGGCCGTGCAGGCCACTGTGCTTCCGGATTACCTTCGTCCCGACGAAATGCGCAAGTTCCGACCTCGATATGTGCCTCGCGCTAACCGGATGCCGCGTGCTGAAGCAGAATGTGTACTCAGCGAATCATTCCCCGGCATCAATCACAACTACGTGCGGCTGCTGATCGCTGCCCGTGGGTGCTCAGAAGTCGGTACAGGACAACCCCCTCGCATCGCCGTTGATGGTCCCAGCGGGGCAGGGAAGAGCTTGACCGCGACGATCACGGCAGGGATGCTGGGGGACAGCTGCACGGACGTCTCGTGGACACCCAACACGGAGCATTTTCAACAAGGGCTGTTCGAGGCGTCGGTTAGTTCAGGCTTCGTGACGTGTGACGAGATCGTCAAACTGTCTTCCGCGAGGGGCGGGAATGTCCTGGCCGCCCTCACTTCGCTGTTGACTTTTGGCCGAGGCAGTTCGGTGCGAAAGTTCTACGTCGGACCCGTTCGAGTGACTGAAGTTCCGGCGCTGATCATCACCGACATCGCTTTTCCGCAGGCACTGCACCACGATGAGCAATTTGGCCGTCGATTCGTGTACGCGCATTTGGACCGGAAGGTCGAGTGGCAGAAGAACGCTCGGATGGGCGTCGAACAGTGGCGTGTCCGCGGCATCCGCGAGTCGGACGCGGCCAACGCGATCATTTCGTACGTAATCGACGAGTTCTTCGCGGACGACGTGCCGCCTGTGTTCGAGGATATCGCGCGTGCGCTCGGCTTTGGCCTGCTTCACGAAGTCGGCCTCGATGGGCTTAATCGAATTGACGACCTGCTGCGACTATTCCACGCCTGCTGTGATCCCAAGGCGGTCCTCGCACCAGCTTCGACCTGGAAGGGACGCGGTTGGTGCTTAGTTCGCCGCGACGGTACTGACATCGTCAGCGAGGCATGGCGAACAGTTTGCGACGACCCCGGGGACGGGTTCGTCAGTAGCCGCCGAGTCAAGGAAATCGATTGGGCATCGGCACTCGGCATTGATGAGTCTGTGGAATGCGACATATCACCACATGGGCAAACCTCGTTGGCAATCCGGTTCCGCATCGGCGATGCGCGGTCCCCAAAGATGCAGGTTAACCAGGAAATCACTCGCCGTGATACGACAGGCGACGGCGGCGTCACCACCTTGCTGGGGGCCAGTACCTCACCCAGCCCGCATCATGCTGAGCAGGCTTCTGGGTCTGAATCGCCGAGGGAGGAAATCGTAATATGACCACTGCAGATTTTGTTGAACAGTTGGCTCGCCAGGACATCCGGCTGAAAGTCGATGGTGGGAACCTGCGGATAAGCGCGCCGCAGGGCGCGATAACACCTGGCTTGGTGAATCAGATTACGTTGCGGAAGCCAGAAATTGTGCAGCTCTTGACCGACGTGGCTCAACAATCCAGCAGCGATGACCCCAAGACGCCCATCTACATTGACCTGGAGACCCGCTCGGCGTGTAATCTCAAACGATTCGGCGGGCGCCGGTACGCGCAGGACCCTACGACGGAAATCCTCTCGGTAGTAGCAATGTTGAACGACCGAGTGATGGTGTGGATGCCTTTACTTTCAACGCCGCTACCAGCCAACGAAGTCTGGCCCCAAGGCTTTAGGTTGCCCCGCCAAGTGCTTTCCTTCGCAGGCCCAGAAATCCCAGCCCCGCTGTTGGCGTGCATCGCTGCCGGTCACCCGCTGTGCGCTCACAATGCGCTCGACTTCGATGCCCTGGTGTGGCGTGCTAAGGGGTTGCCAGAGCCGTCCGCCTGGATCGATACGCTGCCCATGGCCCATGCCGCGGGGTTTCCAGGCAAGCTCGACGAACTCGGCAAACGCATCCTAGGCCGTGGCAAGGACAAGGAGGGATCGGCCCTCATCAAGAAGCTAAGTCGTGCAAATCGCGACGGCGTTTTCCGACCATTGACGCGTGAAACAGCGGCAGCCCTAGCCCGGTACAACGTTGTCGACGTGCTCCTGCTGCCTCAAGTGTTGGCAGCTGTAGACGGTTGCCTGGAACCGGATGTCTTCCAGCTAGATCAAGCCGTGAACCAACGTGGCGTAGTGTTTGATGTTGACTTGGCCCGCGCTCTCTTCCAGGTCGGTGCCCAAGACATTTCCGAGGCCAGTCTGCGAGTGGAACAACTCAGCGACGGCAAGATCACGCGGCATGACTTGCGCAGGAACCGTTTGTTTCAGCAATGGCTGCGCTCGAAGGGGATTTCCCTTCCGAACATGAAGCGTAGTACGATCCACGAGCTGCTGCAGCAATCAGACTTAGACGATAAGGTCCGTCAAGCCTTAGAGTCCCGGGAGATCGCCAACCGGATCACCACCAGCAAACTCGACAGCGCCGTCATCTCAAGCGATTCGGATGGACGCCTTCGGCACCTATTCGTGTACCATAAGGCCGTGACCGGACGATGGGCTGGCCGAAACGTGCAGCCCCAGAACCTACCAAAACCGCATAAGGACCTTGGTGACGTATCGCAGTTGATCGACGCAGTCACGGACGTGGCCAGATTCCGCCAGCTTGTCCCAGCTGGGGTCAAGATCAGTGACGCCATCTCTGCCTTGATCCGGCCATGCTTCCGGGCGGCCACTGGTCACATGCTCTGCAGCGCGGATTTTGCCGGCATTGAGGCACGCGGTGTGGCCTGGTGTGCAGACGAACATCGGCAGCTGACGCTATTTGCCGAAGGAGGGGACAATTACTGCGACTTGGCTCAACGGATTTTCGGATATCCCGTGACAAAGGCAAACAAGCGGGAACGCAACATTGGGAAAGTCGCCGTTCTGGGGTGCGGGTACGGAATGGGGGCGAGGAAGTTCGCAGCGAAATGCGTTAGCGACGGTGTGGATCTTGCCGCAGCGAATACATCCGCAGAAGCGGTCGTCGATCACTACCGCGACACATACCAAGCAGTCGCTGGCGTCAAGGTCCACCGTAATGGCCGGACTTGGCGTGAAGGTGGGTTGTGGAAGGCATTGGAAGCCGCGGCGAAGGAAGCTACCACCTGCGGTTCGACGACGTATGCTGGAAAATGCACCTTCTTCCGGGATCGCGATGCCCTCGTGATCGAGTTGCCCAGCGGACGGAGGCAGCGGTACCGCAACGCCCGAGTCCAGGATGCAGTGCCGGGCTACTGCCGAGATATAGGACTTCCGGCGAAGCCTAAGCCGACACTTTTTTATGACGGCCCGAAGTCCACCGACATTCAGCTCTACGGTGGGAAACTAGCCGAGAACATCGTGTCCGGGATTTGCCGAGACTTGTTGGTCGCCGCCATGCTCGAATGCGAGCAGGTGGGATTACCAGTGGTTCTCCATGTTCACGATGAAATCGTCATCGAGGTGTCGGTCGAACGCAGCGACGAGGCGCTGCGTCAGTTGCTCTGTATCATGTCGACTCCACCAGCATGGGCACCTGGATTTCCGATCGAAGTCGAGGGGTTCAGTTCAGCGAGATACTTCAAGACGCCGCCGGCCGGTGCCGCGTTTCTGTCGGCTCGAAACGGCCGGATTCTCCCCGTCCACTAGTCGCCTTGAGTGGCGGCAGACGCCTGCCGCGACATGCCGCCACTGTCTGGGTCGCGGCAGCAGACGATTCGTTGGGGGGACTGATCGCATCAGCACTGCAACCGTTGCCGCCTCCTCGTGCGCACCTATGGACTAACAATCATGACGCGACAAGCCGATTGCGGCATCTGGCGGCAAGCTGGCGGCAATAGTGGCGGCAACCGGAATCTACTGACACTACACGCTTTACGGAAAACACCCAGAGTCGCGGCAGAACTTCTTCTTAGATATCAGAAAGGAAGAGAAGAAGGAGAAATGGCGGGGGGCTAATGACATACCGTGTGACTCTGGATAAGGGGTTGGAGAAGTCGCCGCCACTCGCTCAGCAAACGGCTGGCAACCAACCGAATGCTAAGCCGTAAGGCTTGTGCGTGACCACAGGACCTACGTGGGAACGGGACAGAGGACGTCCGAATTTTCAGGATGTTGACGGGCCGCAGTGGGGGCGGGGGAAGAGGTGTGCGCGAATCGAGACCGGCTTCGGCGCAGGCCAGAGGCTGCGGAGTTGGCGTGGTGCCGTATTGTTGTCCGCATGGGGTTGGACGCGTTTGTGGGTCGGTCGCTGGGACGCGAGGCTGGACCGGTCGGAGTCGCGGCGAACGAGAAGAACACGCGGGCGGTGCTGGCGCAAATCGGACTCCCAGACGGGGATGTGAGCCTGCCTCATGGGGAGGTTGACCCACAGAACATTGGGCAGAGCGAGGGCCAGGAATGCCGCGTGTGCTTCGGGTCCGCAATTTCGCAGCTGCAGGGGATCGGCTTGGATGCTGCAGATGGCGAAGGACGAGCTGGGATCTCCGACCGATGGGTTCCGCGTTCCAGCATGCTCGGCCAACTCTCCCGCGCCGATGCGGGACGGGCCGGAGGGGGGCTACCTGAAGAAGTTGTTGGACAACGCCCGAGTGGTCCGGTACCTGTCCCAGCATTGCGGCGAGATCCTGGCCGAGTTCCAAGCGATCGTTGAAACGAAGGACCTTGGAACCGGTGAGTGAACTTGGCCGTCGTCCGTGTTTGGGGACTGTTTCAGAAGGGGGCAATCGTCTCGCTCGACTACGGCCGTTCGATCTGCGACTTGGCGTCCGTTCGCCGTCCCCGACTGGTGACGCGATGGCTTCCGTCCCCTTGCTCCATCCGCTTCGATACTACGTCACTCAGCACCTCAAAAGTCTCGGTCACCCGCCGCATCGCCGCCCGAACCTCGGGGGCCAGATCCGCGGGCCGGACCTTGACCTCGTTGTCGTCCGCGTCAGCAAACCGCTCAGACCACCGGCGCCACGAGATCGAAAAACCCTTCAGTTGCAGCAGCACACCGTCTTTGTCCTCGCCAATGGTCGGTTTTCGGCCGCCCTTCCACGAGGGTCTGAGTTCGCGTTTTAGCTCGGCGACGATCCGCACGTTGGACCAAGCCCCGGCGATCAGCCTCAACTGGAACTGGGCCCGTTGGCGTTTGTCGTCAAACTTGACCAAGTGCTTGACGACCGTCAGCCCGATGACTCGGTCGTGCTGCCGGCACTCGCCGCATAACTGTTTGAGATCGTCGGGGGTGTACGTGGCGGCGAACGCTCGCAGCGTGCGGATCTGATGGGCGGGCAATCCCGTTCGCTCGCAGATGGCTTGCATGTCGGCCCAACGTCTCGAATCTGATTTGCGCTTCTTCAACAGCTGCAAGCCGAGTTGGTGATACGTCCGTAGCTTGGCGGTTGCCTCCTGAACCTGAGCCTTGTCGGTTGCCTCCTGCACCTCAGCCGACACGGGTTTCCTTTTGGCCATCGTCGTTTCCTGCGGGGTCTGGGGATCGACTTCGGGGGACAGGCGTCGAGATTAGCGTTCGTTCCAATTTAGCCGCCGCACGATCAAGAATCTACGTTCTGCATGGGTGTCTCCGGGCGAAGCCGTCCACTTCCTCCGGCACCCCCATCGCGAACAACTTGCTGGCGGACCAATCGTTCCTGCCGTTCTTCCAGCTTCTTTATATTGAATTCGCATTCAATATGCGCGAAGTCGTCAGTATGCCTACCATGCGACCATCAGAGTGCGACCGGCCCGACCTACGGCCGCGTGAGTACGGCGCGCGCCACAAATAGCGTCACACCAGAGAGTTCTTCTGGATCACGTCTGGCCACTGGAAAAGGCCGCTAAGCAGGGACTTAACGGAAGCCGAATTGCGGAAATGATTGCGCGTCTTTTCTCCACTTCGTGGTGCATTAGACGCGCTTTTTGTCGGCACCGGGTACCAGTGGGACCGCGTGATGCGTCGCCAACAGGACTTCGATGCGAGTCTGTTCGGGTCGCTGCTCCCGGCCGATGTCTGGGAACGTGTCCCGAGCGATAGAGTCCAGAGGCTTTTGGAGGCGGCACCGTGTTTCAGGCCGCCGCCGGCGCACTGATGGAAAAGAAAAGCCAGGGCCACCGCAGCACTCGGACATCAACCGCAGTGACGGCAAACGTGGTACCCCAACATCTGCGACCCGATCCTGGTCCTGGACGGAACCGCCCAGCGGGACGCCACGCAGACGGCCAGCGACACGCGGACGTTCCTGAAATGGGTGCAGGATTGCATCGTCCTGCCGACAGTGCGTGTGCCGGACCGCTGGGATCAGCGGCTGAGGCCGGGCGAGCTGTCGCTGGGTAGTGGGGCCGTCATCACCACGCGCGGGCTCGACTCCGCAATCCGCGGCGTGCTGATCGGCACGAAGCGCCCCGACCTGGTGATCATCGACGCCCCGGAAACCCGCGACTCGGCCCGTAGCGGCGTCCAGGCGGACCTCCTCGCCCGCACGATCGAAGCGGATCTGGCCGGCCTCGGCGGCCCCGGCAAGCGGCTGGCCCGCGTCATGCTCACCACGACGATGAGCAGCTACAGCCTCTCGGCCACCTACATCGACCGCGCCCGCAAGCCGTCCTGGAAGGGCCGGCGCATGCAGTTCATCATCGCCTGGCCGGACCGCAAGGACCTCTGGGACCGCTACATCGAACAGCGGCAGACCAACCAGAACACCGGCGACGACACGGCCCGCGGGGCGAACCGGTTCTACCTCGACCACCGGGCCGAAATGGACGCCGGCGCCGTCACCGGCAACCCGTCGCGGTTCATCACCGACCCGGCCCCGGACGGCACGCCCCTGGAAAACTCGTCCCTCCAGCACGCCTACAACATCATCGCCGACCGGGGCCTGGAGCATTTCCTGACGGAGTACCAGAACGACCCGCCCGCGGAAGTGGACGCCCAGCAGCTGTATCTGACGACGTATCACATCCGCGCCAACTGCCGCACCGGCCACGAACGCGGGGTTGTCCCCGACGACACGATCGCCCTGACCTGCGGCGCGGACGTCAACCTGAACGGCCTGCACGTGGTGACCATCGCCTGGTCCGACGCCGCGGCCGGCAGCATCATCGACTTCTCGTTCGTCCCCTTCGCCACCGAGGGCCGCCCGGCCGCCGCCTGCGAGAAGCTCGTCCTGGACGGCCTGCAGACCTGGTGGGACGGAATCCGCACGCATCCCTGGGGCCAGCTCGACGACCGGGAAGGCACCGGCTGGGTGCCGGACCTGACGCTGATCGACAGCGGCTGGAAGGACAAGCAGTGGGGGACCGAGCCGGTGTACATCCTCGCCGCCCAGGCCGGCTTCCGCGGCATCCTCCCCTGCAAAGGCC
>JAAYEH010000277.1 GCA_012728855.1 Rhodopirellula sp.
CGCGTGAACGCCACCATCCACATGACCGCCCGCGACACGGAAATCGTCCAGGCCCTGGTGCAGAAGGTCCGGCTCTTCGCCCAGCGCCAACTCGCCGACCACTGGTGGAACGGCGAGCTGACCAACGCGCGGCGGCGGCTGAAGCGATTGGCCGGAAATGGGCTGCTCGCCCGAATCACTGTCCAAGCCCGGCCCATCCCGCCGCTGGAATCACCGCTGGTGGGCTGGCGACCGGGCCAAGCGGCTCCGGACTTTGGGCAAGTCGCCTACCAATGCCAACAACGTTGGCGTATGCGCCCCACTCGGCCATGCACCGCCTGGATCGCCACGGAACGATGTGAACAGCTATTCGGCGGCGTCCGCCACGGCGAGCTGAAACATGCAATGCAGGCGACACACGATCTTGGCGTGGCCGCGGTCTGGCTCCGGCTCAAGCAGGCCGCACCTCAGTGGGCGGCAGCGTGGCGAAGCGAAGACCTGCTGGCCCACACGCGTCGAGGCGAGAAGCTGCCGGACGCCTTTATTGTCGACCAGGCCGGGCAAGTGATCTGGGTCATCGAGTTCGGCGGCGGCTACGACGCTCAGCGTGTCGAGGCGTTCCACCAGGACTGTGTGACCCGCGAGCTTCCTTATCAATTGTGGTGATGGACTATGGGGTCTGCGAAACGAAACACGCGACGTCGCCTCACGGATCGAGGTCGAAAGATCGTCGAGCACGTCGCACGCTACCGGCTTACCACCGTCGACGTGCTCCGCCGTGTCGTCACGCCAAGCCTATCGGCGAACGCCGTTTCAAAGCTCGCCAACCGTCTCTGCGATGCCGGCTACCTCCGTAAGCACACGCTCCTTCATCCCAGAAGGTACTTCGTGCTTGGAGAAGCGGGCGCGCATTTGCTGGGCATCGGTGGACATCGCACCGCCCCGCTGGGCCCCCAGTCGCTCCCGATGGAGTATGCAATTCTGGTCTACGCCACACTGGGCAAGTCGCTTCGCCAGCGATTGACCGGCGGTGAGGTTCAACGTTTGTGCCCTTGGCTCTCGTCTGCCTTGGCCGAGGCCCCACACTGCGCAGACGCATCGCGGGGCGTCTTGGAACTTGTCCGCGTTGACTTGGGGGGCCCAGCAGATCACGTGGCCCGCAAATGTGCCGTTGACGTAAACGAACGCCGCCGCTTACGCGAGTTTACCAACTTCGTGGCCAAGGGCCGTTTCCGTCTGGTCATCATCACGGCCACCAAGGAAAAGGCCGCCGCCGTGCAGCAGGCGTTGGATCGCCATGGCTGGCCAGCCGGACTGTTGATTCATTTTTCTGTCGTTCCTCAACTTCTTTCTCTTACTGCGAGTCGAAACCATGCGTGACACCTACTACCAATCCGTTGGCAATCCTCTCCAACTCGACAGACTGCCCGCGACACGTCCGGAGACGGAAATGCTGCCGCCGCCGTTGGCGAGGCACCTGGCCTTCTCCCAAGTCATGACCACCGCACTCGCCGCGACCGGGGCAGGAATCGCCGTGTTGCTCCTTTATCGCTACCCCGGAGTCACTTGGCTGGAACCTTACGATCTGATCTTCGCAGGCCCTGCCTTCGTAACCGGCCTCGCCGCGTGGAGCATTACTGGTCAAGTGCGCTGGCTGCTTCATCCGATCACGCTGCTGGCAGCGGCCTTGCTTTGCCTGAACCATCGTGTTCCCTGGGGGCTCCAGGTGCTCGCAGTATCCGCCGCAGCCGGTCTGCTGGTGTACTCTTTCGGCAGGCACTGGAGCACTGTATGCACGGCGAGTCCCACCGCTCGCTCGACGGCGGATGCTCTCCGATCACAGTCGCAGTTGCAGCTCCTGGCCCTGGCCGGCATCGCTGTCATTCTGACTGGCGTCCTGCTCTGGACGGATGCTTTGCTCGCCAAAGTCGCGATCGTCACGCTGCCCCTGGCAGCCGCCATCGTTCCGGCGCCCGACGGGCTTCGTACACCCCGCTGGAAAGTCCTTGTCGATAGCCTCGTTTCCTGGTTCACGTACCATGCTCGCCCGTTACCCGGACTCCTGCAGAGTCCGGTCGCGCCGGCTCGATACCGCTGCGCTCTCATTGTCCTGGCGGCTGTCTTCACTGCCATCCCCCTGGTCCGATGGTCGGGTTCGCCCGTACCCCG
>JAAYEH010000025.1 GCA_012728855.1 Rhodopirellula sp.
AAACACAGACTACGGGTTCCTCTTCTCTGTTGCCGTCTTTTCGATACAGGAAAACTACGTACCGCTTCCGTCAGATTGACGGGAAATCTTGGTGTTCTTGAGTAAGCAACATGATGACAGAACGACGTGAAAAGCGCAAACGCTGGGTTCAGCGCGGTCAGTATGCCGTGGAAGTCGAGGTGGATGTACTCTACCCGGCAGAGAACCCATCGGAGGCTTGCCTTGAGCCTGCGACCGTCCGCTGGCTCGACGAGGTCGCTCGCCGCGCCGAGGCCGGAGACGTTGAGTACCTTCAGAACGTAGGCCGCGTTTTTCAAGCGGTCGCGAACCATTAATGCACTCGCTCGTGCGGCTTGGTTCACGCTGGTCGGGTTCCTGACCCGATCCTGAACCGCCCTAGAGCGTCTTATCCAGTTGCGGCTCGCCGGGAACCAGTTCCGCTTGATGCCGTTCCACCGCCTTGCGAATCTCGGCGATCGCCTCGGGATACTTCTCCGCCACGTTGTACCGCTCGCCCGGGTCGTGGTCGAGGTGGTAGAGCAGCGGCGGATCGTGCTGCTCGGGTTTACCCGGCCCGTAAGCCGGTTGCGTGATGAAGTGGGCTTTGAACGCCCCTTTGCGAACTGCGTAAAGCTGTGTGCCGCGATAGAAGAACACCGTCTCCCGTGGGCTCGTGCCGGCGCCCAGCAGCACGGGCGATAGGTCATAGCCGTCCAGCACACGGTCAGCGGGCGCCGCGGCCCCGGCCAGTTTCGCCGCCGTCGGCAGAAGGTCGAGCGTCGAGCCCAGTTCCCGCACGACCGCGGGCCGAATCGTCCCAGGCCACCAGAACAGCGCCGGTTCGCGCATGCCTCCCTCCCAGGTACACCCCTTGCCGTCGCGGAGCAGCCCCGCCGATCCGCCGTGCTGGTCGAAGATCAGCCACGGACCGTTGTCGGAGGTGAATACCACCAACGTCCGCTTGTCGAGGTTCAGTTCGACCAGAGTGTCGAGAACGCGTCCCACGCTCCAATCGATCTCCTCGATCACGTCGCCGTAGAGGCCGCGGCGGCTGCCGCCCGCAGACTGCTCGGAGGCGAACAGCGGCACATGCGGCATGCTGTGGGCCAGGTAGATGAAGAACGGCCGATCCTTGCTCTCTTGGATCAGACGCACCACTTCGTCCGTATAGCGCCGCGTGATCGTATTCTGATCGGTCGGACGCTCGACGATCTCCGTACCGCGCATCAGCGGCACGTTCCAATACTCGGCCTTCGGCGCCCAGAAAGCCTCCCGGCCGCGAGGCGATTCGGCCGCGCGGTCCATGTCGTTGGAATAAGGGATGCCGAAGTAGGAATCGAAGCCCTGGCTGGTGGGCAGAAACTGGGGGAGGTGCCCCAGGTGCCATTTCCCGATGGCATGCGTCGCGTAACCGGCCGACTTGAGCACTTCGGCGATCGTCACCTCTTCCCCCGGCAGCCCCCCGGCGGAATCGGGGAACAACACGCGGCGGTGACTGCTGCACATGCCGGTGCGGATCGGCAGCCGGCCGGTCATCAGCCCGGCGCGGCTGGGCGTACACACCGAGGCGGCCACGTAGAACTGCGTCCACTTCTGCCCTTCCCGGGCCATTCGGTCCAGATTCGGAGTGCGAATTGTCGGATGGCCGTAGCAGGCCAGATCGCCGTAACCGAGGTCGTCGCAGAAGATGATGACCATATTGGGCTTCGGGGCATCGGCGGCTGGGGCCTGATTTTCCAACGCGGCAAGAAGCAGTGCCGACGGTAGCAGCAGCATTCGGAGCGAAACGTGTCGGATCATGATGGCAACCTCGTTGTCGATGGTCTTAAGGTAATGGTGGGGCGCACAAGGGGGTCGGGAGTCTTTTTCCGTATCGGCCGCGAACCGCCCTGGACATGCCGAGCGACGGTGAGGCCGATACGGAAAAAGACTCCCGACCCCTTCTTGGTTGCGACACTCATCTTTGGTCGGTGCTCAAGGTATAGCGCGATTCTGCCCGCAGTGTCACGATTTCCAGAGACGAAAGCTCTAATGGAGCAGAGAGTTCCGTCCCCGCTTCTTCCCTGGGACTGCTCCGCGCAACGCGGGCGGGGACCGGCTCCGACCATTTCAGCTTGACTTGCTCGGCCGCACCGCCCGCATTGAACAACCGCAGCATGATCGCTTTGCCGTCCATGCTCGGCTTGAGCGATGTGACGAGCACGCCGGACGGTTCCACCGTCAAGAGCGGCCGGACGGCTGGGGCGTCGGGATTCACCGGCACAACCAGCAACGGCTGGCTCTGCTGGATGCCGAAGCGGGCCGCGGCCGCCTGGTCGAAGCCGCCGTGCGGCAAGATCGCATAGCGGAACGTCGCCGAACCGCCTTGCGACGCCTTGTAGTTCGTTTCCCAGTAATTGTTCATCACATACGAATAGAGCGTTTGGCTGCGATCGACCCGCCGGATCCAGCCATCCGGATCGAAAGGGCTGGCCACATCCACCGTAATCCTGCCGATCTCGATGAGCGGGGCGTCGATTGTCGCCCAGGTGACGCCGAACTCGGCGTTGGAAACGTCGGCCCAGCGACCCACCGTGAAATAGTTCTTGCATGCGCCGCGGAGCTGGTCCGCTTCCGGCCGAATGACGGCCCAGGGGATATCGAGCCGCATTTGGCCGTCGGGAACGTGGAAGGAAAACCCGAAGTGGACTGATTCCTTCTCGCGGACATCCTGCTTTTCAAGCAGGTTGACGATTTCGACGCCGTCGACCCCGTCCACCAGCCGCACCCGCCGAACGAGCAGAGTGCAACCAGGCGCTTCCGATTCCACCCGCAGCGAAGCCACCAGCGGACCGGCCTCCTCGACCGTGATCTTGGCGGGGCCGTTGGGTCTGGGACTCTCCGCGGAGCGGCCGGCCACATAGCGATATTCGTTCAGCGCCAGGCCGGCACTGCAGTCAACCAAATCGTGCGGGATGCTCGGCTCGGTGAGACTGGCGATGGCCCCTGTTTCCGGATCGAGCGCAAGTCGCAGGCGGCCGTTGGTCGCGGTCGCGCCGTCCGCGCGTGCGTCGCCGCGACTCGGGGAATTTCCGGCAGCCAGTAAATAACGCTTCGCGCCCAGCGGCGGGACGTTATCGGCCCGGAAGGCCAGTTCGCCGCTGCGGAGCCGTTGCGACGGAACCTGCACACCCTCGGCAGACCGCACAATATCTCCGGCGGCCGACATCGCCGCAGGAAGAACGACCAGGTCCGTTCGCGACCAGGAGCAGGTGTTCAGCACGTCCACCGCGCGCACGTCGGCACCGTCCGCCTTTCGCCCGGCGAGGGCTTGTGCCACGAGTTGGCGAGACTGCTTGTCGGCATCGACGGCAAATGCCTGCTTGATCGCCCATTGGTCGCGGGTGAACGGGCTGTCGGGCTGCGAGATGCTGCAATGTGCGCCCCAGGTGTGCTCGTTATACAGAATCACGTTGCGCCAAGCCGAGTAGAAGGCGCCGTCGGGATAGTCCTGCGGGGCGAGCGTCGTCCAGAGGATTTCCGCTTGAACCAGCCGTTCGGCCGCGGCGCGGGCGAGCGCGGTTTCCCGTGCGGACGATGCGGCGCCGTCCTCCCAATACGGCGTGAAATCGCCGCGGACCTCCGGAATTCTTTCGCCATAGCGGCCTTCGAACTCTCGCATCAACTCGGCGGTCGTTGCCAGCCGCATTTTCGGCCACTGGTAGCGAGCGTTCCACTGTTGGACGAATCCGGGCAGTTCCGGGTCAGGCGGACCGTTGTCTCCGCCGATCGAATAGCGGAGTTGCACCAGATCGTAAGGATAGTCGGCCGCACTCAATTGCTGCAGGTATTCAAATAGGCGGGACGGATCCGTTTCCCCCATTTTGCCGAGCAGGCCGCCGTGAAACCACGAATACCCATGCCCAGCGACCCAGCACAACACCCGCCGGTCACCACTGGGAGAGACCCAGTAGAACGGCCGATCTCCCCACTCGGCCAGCGTGCGGCCGATGCGGTGGATGTGGTTCGGGCCGATGGAGAAGTACTTGATCCCACTGTGCGCCAGAGCGGGCACGATGCCCCAGGTGTAGCCGGGCACGTCGCTGATCATGGCAGAGTCGATCCTCAGGTCATACTGGCGCGCGAGTCGCCGCGCGCAGTCGACCAATCGAAACAGCTCTTCCGGGCGGCACAGCGCAGTCAGTTCGTTGCCGTACAGTCCGTCCAGCCCGATCCAGCCTTTGCGGACCGCGTCGATCAGCGCCTGGCGCTTCGCGGGCGCAGCCTGCTTGAGATAACTGTCGACGGCCCAGAGCACCTCGCTGTTCCATTTGAAGCGAGCCTCGGGGCTGTTCTCGGCGGTGTGCTGGGCCAGTTCGATCGCCTGCTCCAGGTAGCTCCATTGCTTTTGCTCGACTTCCGTCTGCACGTGTGTGTAGCCGATGTCGACGTGCGAATGGGGCAGCAGGACGAGTTCCCAGCGGCGGACCGGCTTCCGCGGCGTCCGCGTTTCGGCGACCACTTTTCCTCCGATGCGAAGCGATGCGACGAGCGGCGTTTCGCTATCCACCGGTGGGAGAGCCAACTCGACGGCCTGCCGGTCGAAGGCAAGCTGCACCGGCAGCGGCGGTCCGGCGGCGACCGTCAGTTCCGCGTTCACGGCTTCTGCGTAGAGATGGTCGATGGTGATGCGAATTGGCTGAAGTTCGGCCCCTTTCTCGCGGACCACCGCGGGCGTTGCCTGGATCTCGATCTTGTCTCGGCTCGGCGCGGTCTCGGGTTCCCCGGAAGCAAAGAAGACCATCTCCGCACCGCCCACCGTTCCGTGACCTTTCGGCCCCACTTGGCGCACTCGCCAGCGGGCGTAGCGAGCCATCACGGGTTTGTCGAGCAGAAAGGTCGTCGTGCCTCCCCGAGAGGCGACATGGTCGATGTCAAAACGCCCCCGGACATTTGTGAAGTCGGGCGAATCGCTGAGCGTCCATTCGGCCTGATCCACGGTCGCCGGATCGTTGCGGTCGAAATGCTTCATCCCGCCAATCCGCTGCGGACGGCCAAAGTCGAAATCGACGAAGGTGTCGATACCCTTGCCGGCCGACGAATACTCGGTTTTGACGTCGCCATCGACTAGATTCGTTGCTTCATATCGGCCACCCGGGTAGGCAGGCGAGTGGGCGACGATCTGGACACTCTCGACTGCCATCAGTGGAGTGAACCGGGCCGGGCCGACGGCTTCGCCGTACACGAGGTTCGCGGCCGACAACGCCAGCGCAAGCAACAACGGGCCGACAGCCTTCGCGAGAAGATAACGCATTGGAATTAGCCTCCGAGAACCGATACGAACCGTCGCTGGACCTAGCCGAGCATCGCTCCGCACTTTAGCCGACGCGACCTCACCAGGCAATTGCTTCAACGGAACCGTTCACGGGGCCGGCGAAGACGGGTCCGTGTTTGCGGCGACACTGACGCATGCCATGGTTCGAGCGTTGCCAGTGGCTAACCAGTCCGTAAAGACGGAAACTGCTTTCACAAAACGACTTAGAACTTGGCCCCTTGCCTCAAGCGACGGATTGTGGAGAATAATCACCTACGCGGTCGTCAAATGTTGTTTAAGAACCGGTGAAGGGAGTGATTGATGTTGCTAAGCCAGAAGATGCAAGACGCTTTGAACGCACAAATCCATGCGGAGGGCTATTCGGCCAACCTGTATCTGGCCATGTCGATCCACGCTCAAACCATGAACCTGGAGGGCTTTGGCCACTGGTTCCGCAAGCAATACGAGGAAGAGACGAGCCACATGCTCAAACTCATTTCCTATGTTCTGGAACGACGAGGCAAGGTCGAGTTGAAGGCCATCGAGGCGCCGCCCTCGCAGTGGGACAGTATGACCGCCATGTTCGAGGAGACGATGAAGCACGAGGAGCACGTCACCGAGTTGATCCGCGGTCTGGCCGATCTGGCCGAAGCCGAACGGGATCATGCCTCGCGCGCATTCCTTCAGTGGTTTGTCTCGGAACAGGTCGAGGAGGAAGCCACGGTCGATTCGATCCTGCAGAAGCTGCAAATGTGCAAGGGCTCGCCCGGCGGGCTCTTCGCGCTGGACCACCGCGTTGGAAAGCGTGAATAGAGAACTTGCCGATTTCGATCAGAATCGCAGCTTCTCGGGGAGGAGATCCCGCATACGGCCGAGAATGCCTTTGGGCGGCTCCGGCGATTCGCGTCGCGGACGTGGCGCGGTTGCCGGAGGCGCCGCTCGCTGGCTGATCGACGACTGCGGCAGCGGTACGTGCTGCTGGAGGTACTGCGGCCAATAGCCTTCCAGAATACGGATGCAGTCGGCGACTTGAGCCTTATCGAGATTCACGTCCGCCGGCGCAATCAGCTTCGCCAACTCGAGCCGTTCCTTTTCCGAGAACGCCAGCGCGGTCAACTGGATGTCGTCCACCCAGACTTCGCCGGAACCGATCAGGTCGAAGCGGGCTTGCAGAGGCGAGAGCCCTTCCAACGGCAGATCATCAATATTGACGACGAATTGCGCCCATCGGTTCTGAATCGGAGGTACCGAGATGCCGCTGTCACCCGTGCGTCCGACCTCGGCGGAGCGGTAGAAGGTCCGCCCGCCGGCACTCCCTTCCAGCGCCAGCCGTAGTCGCGGCTGCACAGCCGGATCCGCGACCCGCAGCCACACCGCCATCGACAGGCGTCCGGTGGTCGGGACTTGGAACGGCTCACTGATCAGGCTTGCCACCGGCCCGCCGCTGAAGAGCCTCAGGGCATGACTTCCGCCGTGCTTCTCGGTCGCGTCGATCGTGATCTTGACCCCCGCCCCCTCGCTGATTGCCCAGCCCGGGATCTTGCCCTCGACCGGCGGCTGCTCGAAACCCGAATTCTGAAGCGACTCCAGCAGGGGAGGATTCCGCAGGGCGCCCGCCCGCTCGCCCAATTCCGCAATTCGCCGCCGAAGGTTCTGTTGGATCTCGTCCGGCCAGGTTACCGTCGGCTGGTGCAGTCTTACGTTGGGCATGGAAAATCGGACGGCGACGAGGTCGTAGGGCTCCATCGCCATCTTCCAGTACATGCCCTGCGTATTCCGTCCCAGCGGCGGGATCGGCCGCCGGCCGGTCAGTTCCTCGATCCGGCAGCCTGCCGTGGCGGCGACTTGTACCCGAAGCTGCACCGCGAACGGCGCCGTGTTGACGGCATAGACGTAGGTTGCCTCGCCGTGCGTGGCCGATCGGATGGTCACCGGTTGACTGCCGGACGCGGAGTCAAGTGGTTCGAAGGGAACAGGCGGCAGGCGGCGGTAGGTGGCCACGAAGCGGTCGAGGGCATCTTCCTGGCCCATCGAGAAGAGCCAGCCGCCATCGAACATCGCTTGCGTATCGAGCGAGGCCAACGCCTGCACGAAGCGGCGGCGATTTTGATCATCGGAGGGGACCGTCTGAGTGGCCAGCCAGGTATAGGTGGGACGGAAGGGGCTTGCCCCGTCGAACGCGGCGAGGCGGAGTTCTTGCGGCCGATGAAAGAAGAGACTGCCGGGAACCGCCAGCGGCTCAAATGCCCGCCGCCAATCGGGCATGCGGGCCATGTCGAAATCCGCCGCGAGATCGGCCGCAGCCCGCCGCGGCGCCACAAGCTCGGGACGCAGCAACACGATTCCACTGTCACCCTCGTATTGCCGAATGTCGATGCCGACGCCCATCGCCGCCTCGGCCATCGTCAGCTTTCGCGGCAATGCCGGCATCAGATCCCGTTGGAGTTCCACGGCGCTGAACAGATCGGCGCCGGCCAGGTAAAGGCGGGCCTCTGGGCTCGCAGTCTTGAGTTCGTCTTGAATTCTTCGGTAGAACTTGCCCAATTCATCGGCGCGCCACTGGAGCCAGGCGGCCCGTCCCTCGCCGTTCAGAAACGCCGACCGCCGCGCAAACCGCTCCGGGCCCTCGCCGGGCACTTCGATCTTCGTGTCGTGCGCGAATCGCGAGATCGTCGCGTCGTCCATGCCCCATTGCGGCCCCGGAAGTTGGGCGTAACCGTAGCCCCGAAGCTGGATCGACAGTCCGGCAAACGAGGCGCGATCCCCATATCCGCCGATCAACTCCCGGATCACCGCCAGCATCGACTCTTGCACCTGCGGGTGCAGCACGTTGTAGTAGGCCGCCATGCCCCGTACCGGTTCGTACACCTCGGACCACGACTTGCCTTCGGGCCCGATCCACCGGATCCCCTCGCTCTCCGGTCCGCCCGCGCGAACCGTCGCTTCCAGTTCCGGCAGCGGGCAGGCAAACTCCAGAGCCGGAATGAGCCGGAGCCCGCGGCGATCGAACAATCGGAACAACATCGCCAGGACATCCTTGCGGACCGGGTCTTGGCCGCTCGTGAAGAACGTCCCCGTGTCGTATCGCGGTGTCGGTTCGAGAAGATCGCTCGGGTAAATCGTGCTGCCGTCGGCAAGCACGGAGAGCATCAACCCGTTGTACCCCACGTAGTCGAGGTATTCGACGAGCCGAGTGGCACTTTCGTAGAAAGTCACCCAATCGTCGACGCTCAGATCGCTCAGTGAACCGAGCGACTCGCCGGCGCAGAAGTTCTCAGGAAGGAGCGGTCGATCCATGTAGGGGGCGAGGATTCGGCCTAAAGCGGCCTCCTCAAGTGGAAAGGCCTTCGGCAGGTGATCCCAGCCCGCCATCACACGGATCTTGCCGAAGACGGCCGCTCGGTCGTCGCGGCGGTTGGTGATCAACACGATAGGCGACTTGGTCCGCGGCCAAAAGATCAGTCGGTGCCGGCGCCATTGCGGCGGTTCCGGCATGGCGGCCACTTCCTCGGCCAGATCGATTCCCGAATCCAGACCGATGGGGATAACCGCACCCGCGGCGTTCGGCTCAACCATGCTGATGCCCATGGTCTGCGGCAGGTCGCTGGGATATTCGACCTCCAAAATGTGAGGTTTGCCCGGAGACTCAATCGGCAACGTGTACGCCTCCCAACTGACTTCGCTTGGCGAAGCGTTGGGCGCCAATTGAGCCACGTCGCCCAACGGATGCCGAATCGTCTGAATCCGACCATTGCCGAGGGGGCCCTTCCAGAGCCGCGGCAACTTGGGCAACTGCGGCAGCTTCGCGAACCGCTCCCACCACGTCGGATTCGCCGGATCGATTTCCACCACCCGCGCCAATGGCTCGCCGGCTGGGGAGGTTGGAAGCGCGTTGGGGCCGAGCACCACTAATTGAATTTTTCGCTCTGCCACGGGCTGACGCAGGCCCAAGCCGGTTCTGCCGGGCTGCGGCCAACGGATCAGCCCGCCCGGCGTGGCCGTAATGACGACGTCGTAGACGCCTTCCGCCGCGGGCAACCGCACGCTGAGCGGTACGGTCGTGCTATCGCCGGCAACGATGGTATGCTCGGCAGACCACAATTCGCTGGAACCTCGTCCGGCCACTAGTTGGATCTTCAGCCGCACTTTGCTCCCGGGTTCCATCGGCAGCAGGTGCGGTTGGAGTTCTCCGGTAAGTGTCTCGCCGGGAGCAAATACCATCGACTTGCGCTCAAGCCGCACCCGCAGATCATCCCCCGGTGCCCGGCGGATGGAGAGGCGGTTGCCTCGATCGTCTAGGGTCGCGTGGTGTTCTTTCTCGAGGACTTCGGTCAGAGGGATCTTGAGCCAAGCCGGCGGAGCGTCGTCCAAGGATGCTGTGAGGTGGACGAGGATCGCGGCGTTGCTCGGCGCGTCGACAAGCAGATCGACTCCGTCGTAGGTCCGTGGGCTTCGCTGAGCGACAACGACGCGATTCTTCTCCAACCACATCGAGCCCGCTTCGTCGGCCTCGATTCCGAGCAACTCGGGCTCGAAGACGGTGCCCTCGCTCACGGCAATCGCGCCCCGCCACACCCGTTCGCTGCCGCCGCCCCAGGCAATCCGCAGGCGCACCGTCTCTGCGACGGCCGGTTGGACCGCCCACAGCCCGCACCCCAACACCAGCAACCAGGCCAGCCGGGCTGCCGGAACTGAGAACGCCGGGCTCCTTGTTCGCGATCTGTTCGGACCTCCCTGTCCGATCATCGTCGCCTCTATTATGAAGCCGCTACCAAGACTTATGACAAGAAACCGGCGGATTATAGCGGCAAAGTAGCCGTGCGGCCTACCCCGGTTCGCCGCATTGCACGAAAGAGTGCTTTTCGTGCGCCTAACAGAGGGGTTAAGGGAAGCGGGCGCTTCGCGGGTGGATGGCAGTAGATCCCGCTTGCCGAGCGGGATCTTGCCGACGCGATCCCGCTCGGCAAGCGGGATCTACTGGGGCTTTCAATCCCAATCGGTCAACGACTGTACCGGGCGGGCGTCATTGAGCCGGAAGGCTTCCACGGCCAATCCCAGTCGCCTTCAAGCACGAGAACGAAGTCGATGGCCTGCTCCTCCGCCGTATCATTACCACCTGACTGAGAGTCCCGCCTTACCCTCTCAAAGGCGATCAGTTCGGCCACGTCGTCGCCGTAATCGATCGTGGTCTTGTTGCCGGCGGCCAACTCGATATCGGTGATCTTGTTGGCTTCGGCGGTGCCGCCCGCGCTGCCGACGGTTTCTATCCCGTCAACATAGTGACTCGGTTGAGTCTCGACGATCTGGTACGTTCCGGCGGGCAGGTTGTCGAAGAGGAAGAATCCGTCGGGGCCGACGCCGCCGACCCGCAGGACACAGTCGTCTCCGGCGCCCCGCGCGGCGGTTCCGCTGACCGCAACAAGCATCGCAAGGGGAAGGACTCGGCTTTCCAGTCGCCCGGATGGTGGTGCTGTTGTCGTTAGCTAGCGCTATGGTCTGTGGGATGGCGATCGGACCTTACTCGGGTAAGGAAACGGGGGAGTTGGCGCTGATGCAAGGGAATGTCGATTTCGTGGCGAGGCTACATCATGCTCGCAAAGAAGACGCTTATCGCATCAAGCGTCTGGGCAAGAAGGATCATCTCATCCAGTGGCAGCGACCGCAGAAGCCCACTTGGATGGACCAAGAGACCTACGATCGGATGCCCGAGTCCATCACTCTACGGCAGATCGAAGTCAACGTGACGGAACCGGGCTTTCGCGTCGAATCGCTTGTCATCGTAACAACCCTGCCCCCTATTCGCTCAACGTCTGATACAGGGGGAGGTGACGGTAATAGACCTCGAGCATGAGCAGGTTCAAGGTGGTCACGTAAAGCCGGCCGGCCGCCTGCGACCAGCGATCGGCGATGGGGGCATCGGGATTCCAGCTTCCGGCCAGGTCTCCCTTGGACACCTGGCTGCTCTCCAACAGGGGCCGCAATCGGTCGTTCCATCCGCTCCAAAATTCGCCCTGCATATGGAACATCACTTGCGTGGCGTAGTACCAATAGTACGAGTCGCGAAGGGGCTGGTTCTGAGTGCCGACTTCGGGCAGGTTGCCCTTGAGGTATTCGGCGCCTTCGATCAAGGAGGGGTTGTCGCGCTCCCAGCCCAAGTACATCCGCATGAGGAGCCCCTCGGCGGTCATCGTGCGATTGGGAGTGCGACCGTGGCGCTGCTCGGGCGTGTCGGTGGCATAAGGATTGTAGCGATAGCGAGCGCCGCCGGTCGCCTGAGCTTGATCGAGCCAGCGGCCGACGAGGTGGAGATTCTCCGCCGGCACGGCCAGGCCGGCCATCTGCGCGCTTCGCAAGGCCATCAGTTGCCAACCGGAAACGGAGGTGTCGGATTCCAGGCGGGGCTCGTAACGCCAGCCGCCTTGCGTGGGATGCTGGGCGCTGAGAATAAACTCGACGGCGCGCTGCGCCGGTTGGCGAAGTTCGGGATCCTTCGTCATGCCATAGGCTTCGCAGAGGGCGATGGTGGCGATGCCGTGGCCGTACATGCGGCCGAAGAGGGTTTGGTCGGTCTTCTCGGTAAACAGACGACCGTCGTCCTGCTGATTGGAGAGGAGCCAGTCGAGGCCGCTGCGAACCACGGTGCGGTACTTCTCCTCGCGATGCGTGTAGCCGGCGCCGAGAAAAGCCAGCAGGCCCAGGCCGGTTCCGGCGGTGTCGGCATTCATTTGCCCTACGCCCCAGTTGGATCGGCCGCCGTCGCCGGCGGGCAGGCGGTCGAGGCTCCAGTGGCCGGGTGGGAACTGGTGGCGAGCCAGGAAATCGAGACCCATCTCCACCGCACGCTCGGTCGACTCCGACCCGCCGCGAGTCCGTGCGGTTTGACCGCGCGTGCCGGGATCGCGCTGGCGGAACGCTTCCTTGGACATCTCGCGAAGCCGGCCTTCCATCGAAAGTTCTCCTCCGCTGCGCTGGACGACAAAGCGGCGGGCGATGGGGTGAACAAGATCGCTCTCGGGCCGGGCTCTGCGATTGGGGATGCCGATCATCGCCGCCGGGTCATAGCGGAGTCCACCCGGACCGGTGTTCGCTGCAATCTCGATCGGCAGTGCGCCTTGGCGCCGAGCCACATCGCCCTCGGCGCCGGGTGAGCCGCTGAGGGCTGCTGTGCCGGCTGCCGGCGCAGGCGAGCCGGCAAGCGAGGTTGTCCGTGGTTCGTCGAGCATCAGCGGACCTGCCGGCAGCGATCCGAGCGCTGCGCTGCGCCGGATCGATCCGCCCCCGATTTCGGCGGCGCGTGGCTGGGAAGCGGCATTACCCGGCGCCGAGCGTCGCGCGACGGCTCCGGTTCCGGGCACGGCAGCGGCCAGACCGGCGGATGAACCGTCGACCGGGCCGAGGGCTCCGGCAGCGAGTGGCGTGCCGCGGCGCTCGACGGCCGCCACTGAACTCTCAGCCACGGAACCACCATCCAGCGACGGCGACGTATTACCGGGCCGCGTCGCCGATGTTGATGCGGCGTCTGCGAGTTCTTCCAGCGATTCTCCGGCGATCAGGGGACCGATCGCTCGTGCCAGACCGCCGCCGCTTCCGGCAGAAGCCGCCAGCGGCGAATCATCGCTTCGGCGGGGACTGTCGCGCCAAGCCGCGGCGACAACTCCTTCCGAGCCGATGCCGGCAACGGTATCGCTTCCGCCGGCCAACGCGCGGGCCGCAATTTCGGCCGGCGAACGTCCGATACTTGCTACGCTTGGGTCGGCCTCGTGCTGGATTTCGCTACCAGCCATCGCTGTGGACGCCTCGCCGGCAACATCGGCACCGCTCGTTACCGGCAGTTCGATCGGCATTGCCGCCGGGGCGTCAAGGCTTGGGGAATTTCCGCGCGCCATAAACGCCGAGCTGGAATCCATCGGACGGGCCGGCGATTCTTGGATTACCGACCGCCGCGCGCCGCTGGGCCGGGACGCAGTAACGGCGGCAAGGGCACCTTGCGCCGAGCCTGCAGCGGCGACCGCGCCAGGATCAAGTGCCGCGGCACTGGACCGCTCGACGGCGCCCGATTTGCCGGGCGAGCGCGTGTCTTGCGGGGCGGCAATCGCGACAGTCTGCCCGGGCAGCGCTTCGACCAGCTTCGGCATCGCCGCCACGTCGGACTGCCGGCGACCGATCGCAAGCGAGGGGGCTCGTTGTGAAGGAAGCTGATCGGGCTGGGCAGCCCGTGCTTCAGCCCGTGCGACCGCTTGCGGTGCGGCCTGCGGGGAATTGGCAGAAGTGAGGGTCTCGCGGAGTGACGGGGAATGGCGTTGCGTGGCGGCGGCTTGTGCCTGCGGGGCGAGCGCGGGTGCATTTTTCGCTACAGCCGCGGGCTGAGGCATGTCGGGCTGTGCCTGGGGGAGTTCGGCGGAGCGGACGGTCTTCTCGGCAGCCGCGGGCTCGGCGTTGCTGCGGGGGTCCGGTTGCGGTTGCGTCACCCGCCGAGCCGAATGCCGCGGATCGACCGGCGGCAGTTCCGCCGGAGCTTGTCGGGCGAGATCGGGTTGCGCGGGTGCATCGGCGCGGCGCGGCGACTCGGCGCTTTGGGAGCTAAGCGGGCTGGCCTGCGGTGTCTCGCTGGTTTCCACCTGCGGCTGCGCTTGCGGTTGGGTGTCGTCCAAGCGCTGGCGGGTCTGGCGGCGGCTGATCTGCGGCCCGGCGAGGGCGTCGGCGCGGCGCGGCGCCATGATCTGTTCGGCACGCCGGAGTTGGGCCGGATCGGGCTGCCGTTGCTCGACCGGTTCGTGCTCGATGCGGAGATCGCGAGGCTGCAAGGGCGACTCGACCGGCTGCGGCTCGGGCTTGATTTCGTCGCGATGGTCGGGGGTTTCGACTTCGACCGGCTCTTCGAAGCTCTGGGATGCGTCGGGCCGTTCGATCTCGTCCCATGGGTAGTCGGGCACGGCAATCGGTTCGCGCTGGGCGGAAGGATACTGGCCCTGCTCGTTCTCCAGACTGGCAATGATATTCAGATAGCGATCGTGCAGAAAAAGAGCCAGTCCGATATGGACGACGAGACTGACGATCAAACAGAGCTGCACCCGGCGGAGCATCTTGCCCTGGAGGTGGATGACCGCCCAGAACAGAATCATCATCATCACGGCGACGCCGCCCAGCCGCACCCAGCCGTTGTAGAAGAGGCGCGGATCGTCGAAGCTGCTGGAGGCGGCGATGACGCCGGCCGCGATGCCGCCGAGGATCACGATGGCGACGTTGATCGGCCAGAGCTGATCGTCGAAGTCGCTCAAGGGACTCCGATCGACTTTGCGGATTTGCCGGGACGATGGTTGGGCCATGGGGTTGAAGCTCTCGCCGTTCAGCCGCTGGTTTCGCGGGTGGTTATCTTGTAATCGCGGATGTTGGCCTTGTTGCAGGCGTTCATGGCCGCCACGAGATGTTCCACCTCGCAACGTTTGTCGGCGCGGATAATCACCGAAGCGCGGCCGGGATTATTCACCCAGGCCGCCTTGAGCACCTGTTCCAATCCAGGTAGATCGACAATCTTGCCGGTGACGAAGTATTGCCCGTGTTGATCGATGTTGACGAACATCTCGCGAGGTTTTCCGGTCAGCGGTTGGGCCTCGCTGGCCTCGGGGAGCAATACATCCAGTTCCCGCTCTTCCTCGGCGAACTTGGTGCTGACAAGAAAGAAGATCAACAAGAGAAAGACGACATCGATCAGCGGAGTGAGGCTGAGCGATGCCAGCGAGGAACCTTTGTCGATTTTGACGCTCATGGCATGGTATCCGGTCTACGAGGTCGTGGGCGCCGGCTTGGCGCGGCGGCCCTCGCCCGGGGCGGGCGGCGGCTCGACATCGGGCCTGGCCTCGTATTGATCGCGGCTGACGCGGAGCCGCCCTTCGTAGCGTTCCAGTTGCGGTAGAAGTCCCAGTAGCGTTTCATCCAGTTCGCGGAAAAGCGTTTGCACGCGTCCTTCGAAGAGATGGGCGAGCACGGCGGCGGGAATGGCCACCGAGAGGCCGGCAAACGTGGTGACCAAGGCAACATAGATGCCTTCGGCAAGGTATTCCGCCTTGTTGGCGCCGACGGGCAGATTGGCCGTGCGGAAGAAGGCCATGATCATGCCTTGCACCGTTCCCAGCAAACCCAAGAGCGGCGCTACGCCGGCGGCGAGATTCAGCCAGCGAACATTGGAATAGAGGCGGGCGGCCTCGCGCTCGCTGGCCTCGGCAACGGCATGTTCGACTTCGGTATGGGGACGGCCCACTTTGAGCAGCATGGCGCGGATCACGTTGGCGGCCGCGGAAGGGTATTGCTGGCAGAGCCGGTAGGCGGGACGCGGATCGAGGCCACCCTTCTGCGACGCCAGTTTTCCCAGCCCGTTGATCAGTTTCGGCGGCACGACTTTCCGCCGCCGCAGGCCCAGCATGCGTTCCAAGCCGAAGGTGACGACAAGCAGCGACATCAAGCCGATGGGGAGCATCAGCCAGCCGCCTTGGAACATCAAGTCGAGAAGGTTGATCTCGCGGGCCGAGGTCGGATCCGGAGGCAGCGGCTGATCATCCGCGGGCTGGTCGGATGCCGGTGTTTCCGCCGCCAAGGCAGCTTGCGCTCGCTGTTCCGCTGCGGCGAGTTTTTCCGTCGCCGTGTTTTCACCTGCCGCGTTGCCGGGGAGGGTCTCTCGATCCGAGGAGGGCGCCGCGGCTGAGAGCGCGATGGGGGCCGTCCACACCGCAGCCGCCACCAACACCAGCAGAAAGAACTCGGCCGCTCGGTTCGACTGTTTCGCCGCTCGATCGTCGTATCGCACGTGGTTACCCCTTCAACTGCTGAATGCGTTGTTTGGCCAGTGGGGCCTTGTCGCTCTCGGGAAACTTGTCGATCAGTTCCTGGTATTGTTTCACTGCCTGTTCGGTTTTTTTGAGCACCTCGAAACAGCGGCCGGCTTCATAGGCGGCCATCGCCTGCCACTTCGGATAGCTGTAGCCGTAGGCGACTTTGAAGAAGCTCGATATGGCGGCGGCATGGTCCTTGTTCTCGAATTGGATTTCGCCAATCATGAATTGTGCCCGCGCGGCGACCTCGGCATTGGTCTTGCCGATCACCTGGGCGTAGAGGCCTGCCGCCTTTTCCGTATGGCCGCGGTTTTGCTCGGCCCACCCTTGCTCGTAGAGCGCCTCGGGGACGAACGAGGATTGGGGGAATTGCGCCGGAATCCTGGAAAGCAGTTCCGCGCTGCGATCCCACTGGGCGAGTTTGCCGGCGGCTTGCCCGGCGTGGAGCAAGGAGAGAACGCGATAATCCTCGCTGGGCAATTCGCCGAGTTGCTCATAAGCTTTGATGGCCTCGGCGTATTTCTCTTGCTCGAAGAAGCACTCCGCTTCCATGAAGGCAGCCTCTTCCGCCAGTTCGCCCTTCGGATAGGTGGCGAGTTGGTAGCGGAAGGCTTTCTGGGCGTCGTCCGCATCCTTCATGTGATAGAATGTCCAGCCATACTTATAGGCGGCCTTCTCGCCGAGTTCCGTTCCTTGCGCCTTGATCATGGCCGCATAGTAGGCTTTGCCGGCCCGTGTGTAGTCCTTGGCCTCGTAGGCGAATTGGCCGACGTTGTGGAGGGCCTCGGCAGCCAGCGGACTTTCGGGATGCCGCTGGGCAAGCTGGTCGAATGCGTCGGCGGCTTCCGCCTCTTTGTCCGCCAGCTTCAGCGCCCAGGCCAACTGGTAGAGGGCCTTGTCAGCGGCGCTGTAATCAGGCGTCAGCTCCAAGAGGGTGCGGAAGGCGGTCGCGGCGGCGGCGTATTGTTTCAACTCCGTCTGGCACAAGCCGATGAGGAACTGGGCGTTTGCCTTTTCTTCCGCGGCGGGATCGGCGGCGAGCGTCGCCTGCAAATCTTCAATCGCCTCGGCATATTTTCCCAATTGCTGCCGCGCCATTCCACGGGCGTAGCGGGCGCGAGCCACCAATTCATGTTGCGGGTATTTCTGGAGCATTTGGGACAGGGTTTGCTCCGCGGCGGCGGCGTCCGTCCGGCTCAGTTGCGAACAACCCAACTCATGGAGAGCAAAAGGGACGAGCGGGCTTTGCGGCCATTTCTGAACGACTTCGCCATACTCGGCGGCGGCGGTGGCGAAGTCGCCGCCGAGGTAGGCATATTCGCCCAGACGATAGTGGGCCTTGTCCAGCAGCGCGCTATCCGGGAATTCGGCGGCAATACGCCGGACCGTCGCCGCGGCGCGGGGCAAGTCGCCTTGTTGCCGCCAGGCATGGCCGAGGGCCAACAAGGTGGCGTCGGCCTGCCGCCACTTCGGCTGGGCGGCCAGCGAGGCTTCCAGCATCTTGGCAGCCGGCTCCGGCTGATTCAGTTCGAGCAGGCTGCTGCCGACGAGGAACCTCGCTTCAGCCAACAAGTCGGGATCGCGGAGTTGACCGAGCAACGGTTGCAGGGTATCGACGGCCTCGCGGTGCTTCTTCTGAATCTGGAGAATAAGCCCCTGGCGAACCTTCCAGAGCGGCGATTCCGGGTGGTCGGGATACTGCTGCAGCAGTTGGGCATATAGTTTTTGGGCTGGATCGATGCGGTTGAGCAGCAGATTGCTTTCGGCCGCCACGTGGATCACGTCGGGCAGCAGCGCGTGCTCGGGAAACGACTGCTGGAAGGCGGGGACGTACTTCAGCGCGTCTTCGTACCGACCCATCTCGCGAGCGGCGAAACCGGCCATGTAGAGAGCCTGGGGAGCGAGCGAGGATTTCGGATATTCCACCGCCAACTGGGCGTAGAGCGCGATCGAATCGTTCCTGCGCTGAGAGATCTCGTAGGTGGCGTCGGCCTGATCCAACAGTAACTGGGGCCGCTGAGGGCTTTCGGCGGCCGTGGGCAGGACTTTCTCGACGACGGCCAGGGCCTCGGCCGGTTTCTGTTGCTTGAGCCAACTTTGGGCGAGCCAGTGGGCGGCCTCGGCGGCAGCGGGACCGCCGCCCTGTACGACGCGATCGAGCAACGGCCGGGCCGCGTCGAAATTGCCGGCCAAGTAGTACGAGGTGCCTCCGGCCAGGTTGGCCTCGGCAACATGTTTGGATTGAGGGAATTTCTCGGCGATACTGGTATAAACGGCGGCGGCTTCCGCATAGTGCTTCAAACGCGAAAGGCAGTCGGCCTGCCGAACCAGGGCGAGATCGGCCATGGGAAAGGCTGGATCCGCGGCGAGCGCCGCGAACCGCTTGGCGGCCTCGGCATAGTCATCTTGGGCGAGCGACGCTTCCGCCCGGCGCATTCGTACCTCGCCGGCCAAGGCGTGCGTGGGGAACCTGGCAAGAAAATCCTCGTAGGTCTTCGCCGCTGCTACGGCCTGAGCGGTCTCTTCCTGGGCCACTCCCAGCGCGTAGAGGGCGTCGGCAACGAGCTTGTGATCGGGATGGCCGGCCACGAGGCGGGCATAGAAGGCGGCGGCATCCTCCTTCTTGCCCTCCAGGTAGCTGCACTCGCCGCGATAGTAGAGCGCGTCGGGGACGTACTTGCTCTGGGGGAATTTGGCGATGAGGCTGTCGAAGGATTGGGCGGCCGAGGGGAGCAGCTTCGCACTGCCAGCGCGGGCCTGGCCGAATTGCGCGGCGCCGAGGTAAAGCCAAGCCGCATCGAGGGCTTCGAAATCGGCGGCTTTGGGGATCAAGGTTTCGAGCGTGGCCTGGGCTTTGTCCAGCTTGTTGTCCAAGTAGTAGCAGACACCAAGGTTGAATTGCGCCTTGGCAGCGCGCGGATCCGCCGGGAATTGTTCGAGAAACTTCCGCCACTCGGCTGCGGCGAGATCGTAGGACTCGAGATTCTGGAATCGAACCGCGACGGCGTACTGGCGGGTTGCCGGTTCGGACTGCTGCTGAGCTGGGGCCGCGGACGAAAAGAGCGACGCCAGAATCGCAACGGCCAGAAGACGCCGAAGGCCCGAGCGATCAAGCTTCATCGTAAATCTCCGCATATATCTCGACGAAAGAACTCAACATTCCGGCATGGTTCAAAAACGGGGACGGGCACCTCGCCAGGACATGTTTTCTGCGAGTAGAGGGCTGTTTGGCTCGGAGCCAGTCCCCGTTTCTAAACCATGCCGACATTCTATGTGTATCATAGCAAAGGCGACGAGCCCACGGACCACTGCCGACGAAGCGGGCGTGCGCCGGATCGGCAGTTGCGGCAGAATAGGATGCCGAGTTTTTCGACGACCCCGCTTTTTCGACAACGGCAAGAGGATGGGTCGTCGCTTGGTAGTGCTTGAGGGTTAAGCACTTACGCAAACGGACCGATGCATAAGTGGGTACAGTTCTGCGGAGGGGTGTCTAGAAAATGCGCCGCACGCCGTTCCGACTCGGGGTAGCGGGGTTTCCATCAGCCCGGCTGCTGGGAAGCAGCCGGGCTGATGTGCGGGCGTCTGCTTTCGATGCCGATCATTTCCGCGGGGCTTTTCCGACCACCTCAAACGGTACGGCCGGAATGAGGCCGTAGGACTGGCGGACCGGCTGCGGCGAAGGCTGTTCCTTGGTGGCGGCGGGCTTCGTTTCGCGGTAGCACGTGAAGAGGAGATTGCCGCGGAGACCCGGCTTGACCTTTTCGGCGTCGACCTCGATCGTGGCAATCAGGCCGCGGCCCTCGGGAACGACCTTCTCGACCTTGACGCCATCGGGCGGCTCGATCAATTCGAGGCCGAGTTCGGCGGGCGAAGCGGTCTTATTGGCCAGCAGAACGGGAACATTGTTCTTTTCGCCCAGTTTGAGTTTGAGGGGCGGGCCCTTGGAGAATTCGACGGGAGCCTTAGCACCACGCTTGCCGCTGACCACCACCGTCCAGTTCTCGGCGGTAACAAGCTGATACCAAATGAAGGCTTGCATCATGTTCTCGGCGGGAATGACCGGCCGGGTCATGCGGAGCTTTTGGCCGTGCCCGCCGACCGCCTGACCGTCCATCTCCAGGTGAATCGGTTCGGGATCGACGTTTTCCGGGATCGTCAGCGTGAGCCCAATCTTGTCGGCGCCGCTGGGGATGATGGCGCCGTCCAGTTGGAAACCGTCGGGCGGATTGACGAGTGAGAGCTGGATGTCGTCGTTGAAGTCGTCTCTTCGCAGGGCGTAGGCGGTGATGGGCACCACCTGTCCGGGACGTGCCTTGATGGTCGAGGGAACGACGCGAAGATCGAAATCGGGTCGGGGGGGGCGGACGTAGAGGCGATAGATAAAGTCTTGGCCGCCCTTGCGTTGCGCTTCGTTGAGGTGCAGATAATAGGTTCCGGAGCCGGGCAAGGTCACCTCCAGCCGCGGGTCGGCATGGTGGGTGATCAAGGGGTAAGCCTTATCGACAAAGTCGTCGTTAAAGCCAACCTCCTTGCCGTCGGCGTCGGTAATGGCCAGCGAGGCGTCGACCGGAGAACCGCCGCGACGGGCGAAGACCTCGGCAACCACTTTGCCATAGCCGTTGAAGCGGAAGACCTCGCGATCGTCCGGCTGATCAATACGGCCGTTGACGATCACCGGCAGGGTGATCTCCTGCGCCGTTTCCGGCTTGTCGTTGGGCTCCTGATCGAGCATTTCGTTGATCATGTCGATTCGCAACGGGAAGTCGATCGAGAGCTTATCGGCCTGGGGTATCGAATACCAGCGGACCGGGCGGTTGCGGTCGACGACGGCACGGACATTGAGTTCCTTTCCGGCGAGGTTCCATCCCTGCAACTCGACGGCCACTTCCGTGCCGGCGCGGGCTCCGAGAGGGAAAATGCCGGTGACAAAGGGCAGTTCTCCAATCGTAATGCGATAGACGAAGTCCTCGCGTCCGCGGTAAATGGAGTCGCGAATCTCGACGACGTAGTTGCCGTCCTCCGGGATCTCGTAGTAGATAACGGGATCCTGGCGATAATAGAAGGCGCCGGCATAAGCCAACTCGGCGCCATCGGCATCGTAGAGAGCGAGCACGCCCTGAAACCAGCCCGGCACCGCGTCGGCCAGATACGGCATGACCTCGCGCACCGCGGCGTCGAGGATCAGTCGCATTCCCTTGCGGGCGGTGAAGGAGAAGCGGTCGACGTCTCCGGGCATGATCTGGCCGTTGACGACGACGGGTATGGTCGAGCCGATCACCGGATCGGGTTCCAATTCGTTCGGTTCGGTTTCACGGCACTCGGGCCAGCGATTGACGTGGAACCAGACGGGATTGGACATGGCGTCGGCGTTGATCACGCGGAGTTCGCGTTTTCCCGGCTCCGCGTTGGGATCGACGGTGAACTTGACGGTGAGTTCTTCGGCGATCTGATCGTTGGGCTGCCGCTTGGGATCGGCATCGCGCTTGCGATAAATCTCCAGTTCTTTGAGATCGTTTTCGGTGACGCCAGCCTCCTTGTAGACCATTTCGTCGGTGATCGGTTCGGTCTTGCCCTTCTTCTTCGCCTCTTCCTCCATCCTCTCACGGGTAAAGCGGATTTTCAGCCCGAGGCCGACCGCTTGCCCTTGCGTGAAGGGGCGATACCACTTGACGATTTCGGCCTTCACGCCTTCGCCCGAAACGTAGACTTCGCTGACGTCCTTGATGTACTGGCCGCCGATGACGGCTTCGAAGTAGTTGCCCTGCTGGCCGCCGGCCGGATAGCAATAGCCGATGTGCGGATCCCTCGCTCCCTGAGCGTAAAGGCAAGGGTTGATCGCCAGGAGGATCGCGAGGGCGAGAAATGCTTGCCGTGCGAATCGGTTCATGGTGCGCTCCGCAATGGACGAAAGAAGTCATTGAAAGGAACCGTCCGGCTTTCACCGAAGCGAAAACCGGGACGGTTCTCGACTGATTTTGCCGCCAGTACGCGACCCGGGGGGATTATACGAGTTCCTTGACGCGTCCGCCCGACTTGACGTCTTCGTCGGGGCCGGGCGTGGCGCGGATGACCTCACCCATGGGATGAGGCAGATTGCCGTCCGGATCGATGCCGAGCAATTCGTACATCGTTCCGATGAGATCCCAAGGATAGACAGGCCGATCCTTGACCGTCTCGCCTTTGGCGTCGGAAGAGCCGAGCACCAGCCCGCCCTTGAACCCGCCGCCCGCGACCACATGGGAAAAAACGGGGCCGAAATGATGGCGTCCGCCGTTCCAGGGCGAACTCCAATCGACTTTGGGAGTACGGCCGAACTCGCCGCCGATCCAGACGATCGTGCTGTCCAGCAGTCCCCTGTCGGCCAAGTCGGAAATGAGGCTCGCCACGCCGTTGTCGAAGTTCGGCAAAAGCCGTCGCATGGACGGAAAATGATCCTTGTGCGTGTCCCAGACGAACTGGTTGACGGTGACGTACTTCACTCCCTGCTCGATGAGCCGGCGCGCGACGAGGCAGGACTGCCCGAATGTGTTGCGACCGTAGCGCTGGCGGAGTTCATCCTTTTCCTGATTCAAGTCGAAGACCTTGCCGGCATCGCCGAGGATCAGATCGTAGGCCTGATTCTCGGCGCTCTTGGCCGCGGCCAACTCGGAATCGTTTTTGGCGAAATGCCCCAAAGTATTGAGCCTGTTGAGCATTTCGCGACGCTGCTGCTGTTGTTCGTCGGACATGCTCGGATCGACGATCCCTTCGACGGCGAACTTGCCGGCGTTGGGATCGCCGCCGGTGGCGAAGGGCTTGTAGCGGATGCCGAGGAAGCCGGCTTCCGAAAAGCGGCCTTGAGGCTGCGTGAGAACGATATAGGGCGGAATCAGCCCCTCTTTTCCTTCTTCGAAGCCCTTGAAGGCGGTAACGACGGCGCCGACGGCCGGGTAGGCGTGGCGGCTGCCGGGCATACGGCCGGTCTGGACCATGTAGGCGGCGGTCTCGTGACCGTTCACTCCGTGGGTCATACTGCGAATGATCGAATACTTGTCGGCGATCTTGGCCAACTCGGGGAGCGAAGTGCCGACGCGGATCCCCTTGACGTTCGTCTCCAGCGCGCCGGTCAACGGTCCGGTGTATTCGCCGCCGGCGTCCGGTTTGGGATCGAATGTGTCGGTGTGGGTGGGGCCGCCGGAAAGCCAGATTTGAATGACCGCTTTGGCCTTGGCCGGTTTGGCGCCTCCGGCGCCGTCTTTCGGTTTCGCCGCCGGGTCGGCGGGGGCGGGGGCGGCCGTGTCGCCAAAACACAACCGCTGGGCCAACATCATACTTGCCGCGCCGATGGCCCCGTATTGCAGAGCGCCGCGGCGGGAAATCAGTTGATCACTCTCATCGGCCGGCATGGCGCTCGATTCGGGATAGTACGGACGTTTTGCAGACATGTTACCTCTCCTGTCTCCGGCGGATCGGAACTGGTCCGCCGAGTCTCTGCCTTTAATGTCGAAAAAGAAACTCTTCGCTATTGACCAACGCCCAGGCGACGTTTTGCGCCCCCCAACGCGAACTGCACTGATCGTAGATCTCGTTCCATTCCTCTTCGGTGGGCAAGCGGGAGAGGATGGCGAGATAGAGCGTATCCGCCGTCTGACGCCCAGTGGTCGACTCGATCACCTCTTGAAGCTTGGGGCCTTTGGTGATCTTGTCGCGGATGTGCGTGGAATTGAGCAGGTGCAGTCTTTGGTTGGCTGTGATGCGGTTGTTGCGTTCGGATTCCAGGCCCGAGTCGCGCGAGGGACGCCCGAACATCTCCAGGAACGCGCTGGTGATGCTGCCGTCCGGCAGTTGGATGGTGCGACGAATCTCGGGGACAAACGTATAGGGCTCGGGAATAATGCTGGAGTAGCTTTCTGTGGTACCGGTGATCTGGCAGATCGCGTCGATGAGCACCTCGGCATCGAGTCGCCGCATGGTGTAGAAGGCGAAGTTGTCGGCGCTGGCCGGATTATCGCTTTGCGGTATGAAAGAAAACTGATAGGTCTTGGAGTTGAGAATCAAGCGATAGATATGCTTCAAATCGTACTTGCTTTTGACCAACTCGTCCGCCGGTAGTTGAGCAGCGCGGGATTTTGGGCAGGGTTGTCGGGGCGAACGTCGTCCGGTTCGTGGACAATCCCTCGTCCCAGCAGCCAGTACCACTGGCGATTGACGATCTGGCGGGCGAACCAGGGGTTTTCGGGGCGGATCAGCCAATCGGCGAAGACCTCGCGGGGGTCTTTGTCGGGAGGGAGCGTGGCGGGGGTTCCGTCGGGAAAGACCGGTTTGAGAGGCTCGCCTTTGGTGATCTTTCTGGGATCCCAGACGATAATCTCCTCTTTCCACTCGTTCGACGGTTTGTATCCGACCTGTGAGAAGAAGGCGGCCAGGCCGTCCAACCGCTCCTTAGGCCACTTGTCGGTTCGCTCGCCCAGGAAGGCCAGCGCCACCGCCTGGGCCAGCCCGGGCGGCGTCTTGGTCACCACGGCGCGATAGAAGTTGACCGGGGCCGTGCGGAAATTGCTGCCGCAGGAAGTGAGCAGTTCGCGAGCGAACTGGTCGTAGGGCATGTTGTCGCGGAGCGAGGCACGGACCCAGCGGTCGTAGGCCTGAGCGGCATTCGGCCAGAGATTGATGGGAAACTCGGACTTGACCCGCAGGGTGTCGCACCAGTGCAATGCCCAATAGTCGGAGTACTCCGGGCGCTCGAGCAGGTAGTCGATCAGGGCGGATCGCTTCTTGGGATCCTTATCCTCCAAGAAGGTGCGGGCTTCGTCGGCGGTCGGCAGGGTGCCGATCACGTCGAGATAGACTCGCCGGAGGAATAGTTGGTCGGAGGCGAGCTTCGCCGGCTTCATCTTCAACTCTTTGAGCTTGGCGAAGACCAACTGGTCGATCTTGGTTTCGGGGACGATTTCGCCGGGGATCTCGAAAGGATTCTGGTCGCGGCGCATCTTGACCAGGTCTTCGAAGGTCGGACCGGTATCTTCCTGCGCAGCCGCTTTTTTCTCATCCCCCAGCAGACGAACGGTAAAATTCGCCTCGGCCGTACGTGGACTCTTGCCGGCGGCGACGACTTTGGCGGTCATCTGGTAGGCGCCTGCTTTGTCGGATCGGGTGGGTGACCAGGAGAGGATGCCGGTTCGCTTATCGAATTCGGCGCCTGCGGGAGCGCCGGTGAGTTCGTAGGAGAGTTGCTGTGGCGTATATCCCTTGAGGCGGATTGGGATCTGAAGCCGCAACTTGTCGCCCGCCGCGATTTCTTGATCGGAGATCGGCAGGATGGCAACCACGCTGGAATCCTGCGACAGAATCCACCAGCCCATGGCTCCCAAGCCTGCCAGAACCGCTAAGCCCGCGACGATGAACCCCAAGCTTCCCCAAACCGACTTCTTTCGTTTCAGTCGGGTATACCGTGCCGGCTCCTGGTCGAGGTCGAGGGCAACGCCCTCGTTAGCGGCGTCTTCAACACGAACCATCCCGGCTCCCCTCTGCGATCCGAGTGCGGTGACAAGACCTAAGACTGCGCCGTCATTCTATCCGGACAAAGGGCGTGATGTCCAGCAAGTTGCGCGGCGAAACAGCCCAGAAGTGGTGGCCGCTGAAGGTCGCCGGCTGCGACATGATTGTTCATGGTTTTGGAGGAGGCGAGACGAAAATCCCCGCTTGCGGCCCGGTCAATGCCACCAGTCCGACGCAGACGTATGCGCAAACGTGGGTCCATCATTGCCCTCCGAATTCAGCGACAGTCGCAATGAGGGCCTGCACGGAAAGTGCGCAGTACG
This sequence comes from Rhodopirellula sp., assembly GCA_012728855.1. Taxonomy (GTDB): domain Bacteria; phylum Planctomycetota; class Planctomycetia; order Pirellulales; family Thermoguttaceae; genus JABWBD01. Next base: position 25,920 of record JAAYEH010000025.1, read on the forward strand.
TGAGAGTTCCCGCCACGATGACGGTGTGCCACACGAAGCCGGGGCGATACGGGCGGCGGAGTCGGGTGTGGAGCAGATATAAGAGCATCACGGCGGCGAGCGAGAGGACAGGGGCCTCCAGGGCCGAGATCAGTACGATCAGCACCACCGGCCGCCCTGTGAAAAGCAAGGCGAAGATGATCAGGGAGAGCAGCGCGATGCCCACTCGGTAGCAAGTCAGGTCCGACCATCGCCGGGATCGGGGGGCCAGGATGTGGGCGGCCGTCCGCAGAGCGCGCGACTTGCCGTCGACCAGCCCAAGGATGGTTGAGGAGAGGATGGCCAGGGCGGCGATGAGGAAGATGGTGCGGGCTTGGGGGCCGGCGGTCACGGTCAGCATGCGGGAGAGCAAGGCCGTGGTTTCTTCCCGGGCGGGCACCAGCGGGCCGCCGTCCGGACCGGCCGTGCCCAAGGTGATCGATCCGATCGCCAGGAAGGCCAGCGAAACCAGCAGCATCAACGCGTAGGACAGCCCCGCATCCATGTGGGCCACGGCGAGCCACTGGCCGAAATTCTGGTGGTCGCCGGCAGGGTCGGCAACCTCGGCATGATTGCCGCGCGGAATCGCATAGCCTTTCTCCAGGATCCAGAAGCTGTAGATCAGCGTCGACGTGCCGCCGGCCGTCCAGCCCAGCAGGCTGATGAGCGTTTGGCCGGAGCCGGCCGGGATTCGGGGGATGCTCTCGCGGACAACCCAGCCCAAAGTAGGCTGCAGCACGATCAGGCTGTAAATCACGCCGACGATCAAAGTCAACGAGAGGGCGAAGGCGGCTTTTTCCACAGGCCCATAAGCCCCCTTGAGGAGCAAGACGAACGCCGTGCCGACCACGAGAACGGCCCACTGGATCATCGACAGCGCGGGACAGAGTGCGAAGAGGGCCGATCCGCATGCCAGTGCGATCCCCGAATAGCCGACCGCGCCCACGAGGAAGACGACGGCCAGAACCCACACGAACCAGTTACGCGGTCCCGGCAGGTGCGAGAAGCCCTCAAAAATGTCTTCCCCGGTGGCAATCGTATAGCGCGCCAGGCCCAAGGTGAGCGCCAGCTTGTAGACGATGGAAACCACGATCACCCAGCCAATGGAAAGTCCATAGAGCGATCCTGCTCGCGGCGTAAGGATCAGTTCTCCCGATCCAATCGCCGCCGCAGCCAAGAGGATGCCGGGACCGATATGCTTCAGTCTGGTGGCGAAGGTTCGTGGAGGCAGCGATGAGGGTTGAGGCATGACGGTTCGGCTAGTGGCTACGGGTTGTCGGACGTGGAGACGGTTTGCGCGCGGATTCGATGATCCTTTTGATAAGCTTATTCGTGCCGCTTATCAAGGATCCGCGAGATTGGCCGCCCAGAGGCTCGATGGTACGGCCAGCGGCCCCTTCGCCGATGCGGTACAGGGGCTCGAGAGATGGAAAGGTTACCCAGCAACACCAACAACGCCTTGCGTGCGGGGATCTTCACGCGTTTGTCTTCGCGCGGCAACTGTTCTGGCAGCAATCCCTCCAGGCGTCGTCGCGTGTTGAAGTGATTGAGGATCGGCAGGGCTCCGATCTTGTCGGAGCGAAGGGTTTGCCGGCCGGTGGCTTCTCGAAATCGTCGCGGATGGCCACGGGCGGCGGTCCGGGGGCGATCTGGAGCTTGGGCATCTTGGCCCTGGCCGCTTTTTCGACCCATTGCGGATCGCCGTAGACACCGGCCTCGCTGTAATCGAAAGGCTTGAAGCCGAGTCTCAACGCGGGCGAGTCGGGCCGGAGGCGATAGTCGTTGCTGTCGGCGTCGACGAACAACGGATCGACGATGATCGAGTGTTGGTCGTAACCGAGTTTCCGCCACGCCTCAAGATCCTTGCCGGCAAAGGTTATAGGAGCCCCGGCCGCGTTGAAGTAGCAGTTGTAGTCGACCTTGGCCCGGATGCGATCCCAGGGGCCGCCGAACAGGGCGCCGGTCTTCCAGTAAACGATATTCCGTTCGAGCGTGAAGGATAGGTGATCTTCAACTCGAGTCGCGGCAATTTGCGGGTTCTCGCTACAAACGAGAATGTTGTTGCGGACCACGTTGTCTTTGCCGTAGTGCTGGTGGAAGCTGCCTGTCTTGGTGTTGTAGACAAGGTTGTTTTCCATCGTGATGCCGGTGCTGCCTTCGTCGGTATACAGCCCCCAGCCGCCGTACGAGTAGGCATAGATGTCGTGGAAGACATTGTTGCCGATGACGGTGCCTTCAGATGGCCCCAATGTGTAGATGCCGCCCATGTCGCTTAGCACACCGTGGCCGAGGTGATGCACGTTGTTGAAGCGGATGCTGTTGTTCTTGGCCAGGCCGTCGCTGTATCCCCATCGCCAGCCGGCGGAGATGCCGGTGTAGTAGAAGTCGGCGATGTCGTTGTGGGTGACTGCGTTGTCGCCGCTCTGCCCAATCCAGACGCCGACCGCCTCGGCATACACCTGTCCGCCGTGGTGGATGATGTTGTTGTCCGCCGTGATGTGATGCGTCCGTTCGGCGAGCTTTTCGCGGATTCCGCCCTCGCCGATGCGAATCCCGCCGGCGCCGAGATCGGCCAGGTAGCAACGGCGGATCTGGCAATTCTGGCAGCCGTGTCGAAACCAGGCGGCGTAGTCGCCGGTATGAAGGATTTCGCAGCGGTCAATTGTCACATTCCGCGCGCCATCCACCATGACCGCCGCCTCGGTCGCAAAAGCGGCCTGATACGGGGCATAGCCATGCGCCGGCAGCGGATACGAGTTGTGCTGAAACGAGAGCCCTTCGAGTGTGACGTGTTCGACAAACTGCTCTTTCTCAGGGTTTCCCTGAACCACCAGCAGTTTTTCGGCGACGGGCGCCACGACCTGGGCCTTGGTCATATCCTGGCCGGGCAGCGGCATATAGTACAAAGTGCCTTGGCGGCTGAGGAACCATTCGCCGGGAGTATCCAAGGCCGCTTGGTAATTCTCAAGATGAAAACGTGTGTTGACGGGCCAGCCGGAATAGCTCTTCAACTGCTCGCCGACCGTGATGATCGTGTTGGCGTCGGGGTTGACCTCGGTGAGGAAGCGACGGCTGATGCACCACTTGTGGAAAGCGACGAGGGTGACGTCGTGGAGTTCGGCGTCGCTCAATCCCTTCAGCGGTTGCAGAGACTTGGCTGGGATTTCGGTGGTGCGGCGGAACTGGCCCGCATTGCCTTCGACGGGGACTTCGGAGGTGCCGCCCATGTAGTCGTAGAAGTGGTTGGGAGTCTTGGCGCGCACCGCGCGGACCCCATCGACCACCAACTGCTCGAAATACCATTGGCCGGCGGCGACCGCGGGGATCTCGGCCTTCCAGATTCCATTTTCGGCGGGCTGGAAGCCGGTGATGGCCCTTCCGCCCGAGATGACCGGCGACGCTCCCGCCGCACTTTCGTAGATGATCGGAGACGATTGCGTGCCGCTGTCTTGCGGGGTGAGCAGAAACGGCTCGGTGATCGAGTAAACGCCATCGGCCACGATCACACGGACGGGTTCATCCAGTGGGCCGGCCGACTTCCCTTGGCGGATGATGTCGCGAGCGCGGGTGAGCGTGGCGACGGGGCCGTCGGACCGGTCGGCGGCGGGCTGAGGGGCGAGTCCGGTCCAGGCGTCGTTTCCGGCCGGGGAGACGTGGATCGTTCTGGCGATGGCAGACTGCCAACTGAAAAGCAGTCCGATCATCAGGACGGCGGAGAGGACGATGGGGCTTCTCATGGTGCTTGGCCTGTGGTGGGGTTGGTGGAGTGGAATGTCCAGGTTTATCTTACCAGTTCCGCTCAGTCACCGCACCAGGCGACGCCCGGGATGCGATGGTACAATGCGAGAACCCCCAGAGCATTTTAGAAAGTCAGACTATGAAGCCACTGGAGGAATCAATGAGGCTACGTGTTTTAGCGCTTACAGTGCTGTCGACCAGTTGTGTCTTTGCCGAAGAGGTGCCTCCCAGCGGGCCGAAACGGCTGGCCTGGGTCCGCGAGCACGTGCTCAATACGGTCGCGAAGTTCGAGTTCACGCAAGGGTACGACTTCCGCAAGGAGCCCGAGAAGCTGCGCCCGTTCCTCGAAGCGATCAAGGCGCAAGGCTTCAATACCTGGGATCAGATGCCGATCGGCGGGATCTGGAACGATCGGGAGTTTGCGTCGCTGGAGCGAAGCCTCCGGGTGGCCGGCGAGGTGGGCCTGAAGGTCTGGGCGACCTTGAGCCCGCCCAGCGGCACGGAGGAAATCGCCCGTATGCCGCTCGACCGGCGCCGCGAATACTACTACACGACCGTGGAGCGATTCGCCCGGCTGGCCAACGAACATGAGAACTTCGTCGCCTTCACCTGCGACGACACCGACTACAACTGGAGCTTTTTCACCCCGGAAGTCCTCGCGGAAATGGCACGGCGGTGGCGAGTGGCCAAGGAGCATCCGCTGACCAAGGGGCTGGGACCGGTGGGCGTCTGGCAGGAGGTCTCTCTCAAGCCGGGCGAGAGCACCTACGGTTACCTGGCCAGTCCGGTCAGGCCGGCCGGCGCGGAAGTGCTGATCGAAGTCGAGCATCAGCGCTGCCCCTACGACGGCGTTCATTACGTACGACAGGACGAGGTCAACGGAGTCTTTCCGCTTCTGACGGTCCATCGTGTCGGCAACGGGACCGTCGTCCGGCACTATGCCGCGGTCAGTCTCGGCGAGATCCTCGGCGATGCCTATCCGAAGCTGATCGCGAACTTGGTTCAAGGTGCGGAAAGGGAGTAGAGCCGGTAATGGTCGCCCTCCCCTGGTGGAAAAAGCTGCTCTTCAGCCTCTTGACGACAGCGCTCTTCTTCGGCCTGATGGAAACGCTGTTTGCCCTGGCCGGCGTTTCCGGTGAGGCGGTTCCGACCGATCCCTATCTCGGTCTGGAAACGGGAACGCCGGCGTTTGAGGAACAGAGCCGTCGCGATGGCGTCTGGATGGTGACTCACCCAGAGAAACGAACCGTCTTCAACGAGCAGTCGTTCCTCAAACAGAAGCCGCCCAATACGTACCGTGTCTTTTCGGTCGGCGGATCCACCACGTTCGGCCACCCCTATTGCGATCCGACGTCGTTTTCCGGCTGGCTGCGGGAATTGCTGCCCGCGGCCGATGCGTCGCGGAATTGGGAAGTGATCAACGCGGGCGGCATCAGCTACGCGAGCTACCGTGTCGCCGCGCTGATGGAGGATCTCACGCGCTATGAGCCCGACCTGTTCGTCGTCTATTGCGGCCACAACGAGTTTCTTGAGGAACGAGCCTATCGGGACATCGCGCGATGGCCGAAACCGCTTCTGGCAACGAGGACCGCGCTGAGCCATACGCGAACCTATGCGGTTCTTCATCGACTACTGCGCCCCTTGCGCGGGCGCGGCGCGGGAGCCGACAAGCTCCCCGGAGAAGTCGACGCGGTACTCGATCATACCGCCGGGCCGGAATCGTACCGCCGCGACGACGCTTTGCGGCAACGGATCGTGGACCATTTTACCTTCAATCTCCAGAGAATGATCGCCATCGCACGCGCCGCCGGAGCGGCAGTGATGTTCGTCACGCCGGCTTCCGATCTGAAGGATACTTCTCCGTTTAAGAGCGAGCATATCGCGAACCTCGGCAAGGAGGAATTGGATCAAATCCATCAACTCGATCAAGAAGCCCGGACGTTGGAAAGCGACGGACGAATCGGCGACGCCCTCCTCGCTTATCGGAAAGCACTGGCCATCGATCCCCGTTTCGCCGAGCGGCATTTCCGCGTGGGCAAGCTCCTCTTTGAGCAGAAACGGTACGACGAGGCGCTGGCCGCCTTTCAACGCGCCAGGGACGAGGACGTCTGCCCCTTGCGGGCCTTGACAGAAATCGTCGCGATTTGCCGACGCGTTGCGGGGCAATATGGCGCGCCGCTGGTGGACTTTGAATCGCTCGTCGCCGACACCTGTTTTCAGCAGCAGGGACACCGTGCCGTGGGTAAAGAATACTTTCTCGACCACGTCCACCCCACGGTGGCGATGAACGGCTTGCTCGCCCGCGCGATCATCGATCGAATGATCGGCGAGGGGATCGTGAAGCCCGGGCGAGACTGGAACGACACGGCAAGTGCCGCCGTGTCGCGCCGCGTGGAGGGGCGAATCGACGAGCAGGCAAAGGGCCTGGCATTTCGCAATCTCGCCAAGGTGTACTATTGGTCGGGCAAGCGGGAAGAAGCGGGACGGCAGGCGCTGAAGGCTCTCCAGATCCTCGGCGACGACCGCGAATGCCTCTTCATTGCCGGCATCGCCCTCCGCGAGAAGGGAGAGGTGCTGGAATCGTTCGATTACCTGTCGAGGGCAGTGGATGGAATGGACTACGCTCCGGATACCCATCTCCTGCTGGGGAGCACCGCCGCACGGCAAGGGAAGTTCGAACAGGCCCGCCTGCACTATAAGGAAGTGCTCCGCTTGCGGCCGGAGGATAATGAGGCACGCGAGGCGCTGGCAGACTTGGAAAATCGCTCAGGATCGGCGAATGAGTGACTGTCGTACTTACCGGTGGTGGCGGGGCCGAGGGGGTCGGGAGTCTTTTTTTCGTGTCGGCCGGGCGACGCTTTCGTGCATGGACAGTCGTTTTTTCCGGCCGACACGAAAAAAAGACTCCCGACCCCTTCCCGCGTCGATGTCGCGACAGATCTTCATTCGCCGATCCCAGGGCGGCGCCAGAACGCCGCCGCGAGCAGGTTCCGCCGCCGATGCTAAACCGTGAGAGTCGGCCGCAAATGGTCCCAAGCGATGCCGACGCGCCGCAGGGCGTAGCCGAGTTCCTTGGTGTAGTCTCCGTAGCCGGTCATCCAATGGAAGCCGGGCATGCGCTCGGCCACCAGTTGGTCGGGAACGTCGTAGCGAACGTCGATCTGATCGCGGCAGATCGGCAGAAACGGCGAGTCGGCCACCTCGCCGAGCAATCCCATCCAACGCTCCGACTTGAAATCGGGGGCGATGTTCGTCACGACCTGTCCCTTGGGCCATTCCGGCTTGGGTGCCGCTCCGTAATCGGACTCGAAGTGCGTGACGATGCGAACGTTTTGCAGCGTCTTGCCGTCCATCTTACGGGGCCCCGTGCAATGGGCCAACGTGATCACGCCGTCGTGCGGGTAGGTCGGGTCGTTGAGGAAGACCGGCTTACCGCTGATCCCGGCCAGTAGGATGCCCGAGGGGATCACCACAAAGTCCGATTCGCAGAAGGCCAGGTAGCCGTCGTCGTTGAGCGTGCTGAGCGAGAGGCACGCCGCGGTCTGGGCTTTGGGCATGATCGTGCCCATGCATCCCAGGATGGTGATCGCCCGCGCGCCCGCCTTCGTCATCAAGCCGCGAAACACCTGATCGAGCAGGAAACAGTTGTCGACGAATTCCCGTTTGGTTTCCAACGTGATGCCGTCGCCGGCGAGATAGGCGTCGGCGCGCCGCTTGGCAAGGGCAACGGCTTTTTCATCGGCCCTCGCTTCTTCGATGAAGCGTCCCAGGTCGTCGTACGACACCGTTTGCAAATCGAGTCCCCATACTTTCTGGACCAACTCCGGAATCACACCGCTCGGCTGACCCCAGCCGCCCGCCCCTCCGATGCAGACGACCTTTTCGGCGCGGGTGTTTTTCAAACCGCAAAGGGCCCGCAGCCGCCAGGTCAGTTCCTCCATGCTGTCCGTCACGACGTCGTCGAAGGCGATCTTGTCGAAGGCCAGGGCATCGGTCCGCTGACGCAAGAATCTCGGACTGACCACCTCGTACTGCAAGTACACCGGGCCGCTGCGGTGGCGCTGAAACATGATGACGTCCTTGCCGAATTTCTCGCAGCCGTCCACGGCGATGCCCGCCCCGTAGACAATGACCACGTCGGCAGCCATGACCTCTGCCGAATCCGTCATCTTCTTCACGTCGTTGACCGAGGCGACTTTGCCGAACTCGACGGGGAAATCGGCATCCGCGGCGATGCCCGCCAGTTCTTTAGTAATCCGCGCGACTTCCTCGGCGGCGGCCTCGGGCGTATGAATGCCGCCCCAATGTCGCCACGAGGTCATTGGTCTCTGTTGCGGGTGGTCCCAGACCAGGATGGGAAGCACCTTCAACGGCTTCCGCCCGGCGGGCATGGGCAGTTCCGGCTCACCGGCCGCTGCCAGGCTGGACCAACTCAGTCCGCCCAACACGGCCCCCCCCGCAGCAGCCGCGGCGAAGAATCCCCGCCGCGAAAAGCCCGTTCCCTGCTGCCGCCGTCCGTCCGGACAGCAATGGCAAGCGAAACCCCCTTGATGATCGTGGTCGTGATCGCTGCTGTTGATCGGCTCGTTCATTCTTGCTCTCCCGGGATGGTGTTAGGACTTCTAAGGACAAAGGTTCTAATCTTCATAGTCTCGCCCTTCCATCCCCACCTGCCGAATCGACTCGCCGCTCGGAACTCGATTCATGCTCGGTTGCTTGGCCAAGTGGTTCTCAAAGAAGGGGCCTCCAACTCCACGTCCCATCGCATCCGTGGTAGATTGTCATCTGTCGGTCGTCTGTTGTCAAACAACTGTTGGAGCATATCTGTTTCCGGCGTTCGCGCTCCATCCGAATCGGTGTCGAGAGTCTGATGAATCTTGCAGCGATCCTCAGAACGATTTGGCCCTGGAGTCTCCTTCTCGCCCTCGCGACGATGCCGCTCGTCGCGCCGGCGGAGGAACGGCTCTTGGCCGCCGGTCGCCTCATGCTTGCCGGCAAGTACTCCGAGGCGGCCGAGATCTATCGCGGCGCCGCATCGGAAGACGTGGCTGGCCGGGTCGGCCTCTCTCGCTGCCTCGTTGCCGAAGGAAAACACAACGAAGCGGTGGCGGCATTGGCAGGCGCGCCCCGGGAAAACCCCCGAATTGAGGCAGAGTTGGCTCGCCTTGCGTTCGATCGAGGTGACTATCCCGAAGCTGAAGAGCGGGTCAAGGCAGCGCTGCTTCTGGACTCCGAAAACCTTCTGGCCCAATGGATTCTCGGCGAGCTGCGAAGAACCTCCGGCCGGCTGGAAGAGGCGTTCAAAGCCGATCCGTTCAATGTGCGGGTGAAAAACAGCCTCGAAGTCCTCGACCTGCTGGACACGATGGAGACCGTCGCTAGCGAACACGGCGTCCTTCGCTTCGATGGCCGGGCCGATCGGCTGCTGGCGCGCTACGTGGCCCGTGTGCTTGATAAGGTCTATCCGGATCTCTGTCGGCAATTCGGTTTCCGCCCCGCCAAAGCACCGCTGGTGGAAATCTTTCACGAGTCGAAAGGCATCGGCGGGCACCAATGGTTCAGCGCTCGGATGATCGGACTGCCCTACCTCGGCGCCGTGGCGGCAAGCAGCGGGCACATGCTGGCCATGACGTCGCCCAACGATCCGGCCGTTGCGAAGAAGTTCAAACGGGCGCGAGTGCTGAAGCATGAACTGGTTCACGTCATCACGCTCCAACAGACCAATTTCGATATCCCGCACTGGTATACCGAAGCGCTCGCCGTATGGAGCGAGGGGAGCCCGCGACCCCAGACGTGGAGCGAACTACTCGTCACACGGCTTGCTGAGAACCGGCTGTTCAACCTCGACTCGATCAATTTCGGCTTCACCCGTCCAGCTTCAAGCGACGATTGGCAACTAGCCTACTGCCAGGCGGAGTTGTATTTGGAATACATGCTCGACGGCCGCGATGAGCAGACGCTCCGCGATTTGCTGGCCGCCTACCGCGATGGCCTCACAACCGGCGAATCGATCCGGCGCGTGTTCGGCATGTCGCTCCAGCGGTTCGAAGCAGGCTACACCGATTATCTCAAGAAACTCGCCGCGGAAATGGCCGGGATTGAGCCGAAATCGCAAGAGGCGTTTCCCGACCTGCTCCAAGCTCTGCGGGTAGCCCCCGACGACGCGAATGTCGGGGCCAAGGTGGCTGAAGGCTATCTCCGCCGCGGAGCGTATCCGGAGGCTCTCGCGGCAGCCCGCAAGGTGCTCCACAGCACGCCCGACCATCCGCTGGCAACGTAGTTCCTCGCTCGCCTGGAACTTCGCGCCGGAAATCCGGATCGGGCCGTGGCCATCCTCCAGTCCGTGCTCGATCCCGATTCGCCCGACCCCCGCTGCCTCAACCTCCTGGCAGCTCTGAGGTTGAAAAGCGAAGATTTCGAAGAAGCGGCCCGATGCTATCAACTCGGCGCACGCCACTATCCCGACAACCTCGAATGGCTCCGCGAGCTGGCCCGAGTACACTTGCTGGCCGACAACGGGGCGGAGTTGGCCATCGTTCTCAAGAATCTCGCCGAGGCGGATCCCGATGATTTCCTCGTCCGCAGGAAGCTCGCCGATCTGGCTCTCTCGGCGAAAGATTATGAAGCCGCGGGTGATTGGGCGAACCAGGCGCTGGAAATCGACGTATCCATTGCGGGGGTACACTGCGCCTTTGCGGAATCGCTGGTCAAAAGCCATAATTATCGCCAAGCCATCGAGGAGTTTGAAGCCGCCGTTGAACTGGCGCCCCACGAACTGCAGCCTCGCTTCGCCCTGGCCGATGCCTGCCTCCAGGACGGCGACGCTCGCAAGGCTCGCCAAGTCCTTGTCGATCTCTTGAGGATCGCCCCGGACTTCCCTGGGGCGGAACCGATGCTGGAAAGCGTCCTGGAAGACCTGGAGAAACTGGAACGTGAACCGTGACTGCTCGTCGGGAGAGGCCGATTGCCCCCCTAAGAAACCGGATCCAGCTATCAGTCTGGCCGATTTCCAGCATCTAATCCGCGAAATGTACCTGACGAAGGACATCGCCAGGGGGGTTGAGGGCACGTTCATGTGGTTGATGGAGGAGGTGGGCGAGCTGTCCTCGGCCTTGCGGAGCGGCACCCACGAAGAGCGAACTGCCGAATTTGCCGATGTGCTCGCCTGGTTGACGACGATTGCCAACGTCGTCGGCGTCGACCTGACCGAGGCGGTGGTTCAGAAGTATGGCGCCGGCTGTCCGGGCTGCGGTCAACTGGTCTGCGTCTGTCCGGATGCAGGAAAGCCATGATGCGACGGATGCCTTCTCAACCGTCTCTCCAGATGCTAAGCAGCCCGGTTGCTGGCACTGGACGTGGTGTGGGCGCTGTCCCGATCCGCGACGTAGCAGGCGGGCTGCTGGTGGTTGGTTTCCTGTGGGCGACCGGATTGGGTCTCATTGCCTCCGCCTCGGCTCAGGCCACTTCCACCGTGCCGACGGCGCCCCAGATCGTCGCTGTTGAGGTTGGGCTGGCAGGCCACTACAAGGCGGGGCATTGGACGACAGTCCGCGTGACGCTTCGCGGTGGAGAGAAACCGCTTCGCGGTGTGCTCTCGGTGGCGGTTCCCGATGGCGACGGGATGCCGAGCCGCGTATCAACACCGCCGGAGCGGCCGGTCGAACTCCAGCCCGGCCAACCGACCGAGGCCACGCTCTTCGCTCGCTTCGGACGGCTCCAGAGCGAGATGAGCGTCGACTTCCGCGTTGGGGAAGACGTGGTGGCAGAGGCCCTCTTTCGCAGTTCTTCGGTTCCCGGTGATCGAGGCTACTTGCCCGCCCTGCCTTCCACCTCGCGGCTCGTTGCGGCGATAGCCTCGCAGTCCGTGGGGCTTGAGGGTGCGGTGAAGATCCTCGACGAACAAGCCGACGAACAGACCGTCGCGTTCCGCATGGAATCGACCGCGAGGCTGCCGGCCGAATGGTACGGACTGGAATCGGTCGATGCGATGGTGCTCTCGTTGAGCGATCCCGCGCTGGTTTCGGAGTTGCGATCCGACGGGCCGGAAGTGGAAGCCCTGGACCGATGGATTCGCATGGGCGGAAAACTCCTCATTGCAGCGGGCAGTCAAGCGGAGTCGCTCTTGAAAGACGATTCGCCGCTGGCTCGCTTCATTCCCGGTCGACTGCAGAGAGTCATTTCGCTCCGTCAGAGCGGAGCGCTGGAGGCGTATACCGGCGGCGGAGTCGCGGTTCCGCGCGGACCATCGGGCCGTCTGGAACTCCGTGTGCCGCAGTTGGAGGATGTGTACGGAGTTGTCGAAGCGAAGGAGGGGAATTTGCCGCTGGTGATCCGGCGGGCCTGGGGTTTTGGGCAGATCATCTTTCTGGCGGTCGATCTCGAGACGCCGCCGCTGTCCGAATGGAATGATCGTGGAATGTTGGTCGCCAGGCTGCTCGATCTGGCGCCGGATACGGTCGGTGAACTCCGCGAAGGATCGGCGCTGATGCACTATGGGTTCGCGGACATGGCGGGCCAGTTACGCCGCGCGCTCGATCAGTACGAAGGGATCGTCCCCTTCTCGTTCTGGCTCGTCGCCGCGCTGATCGGCGCCTATCTGGTGTTGATCGGGCCGGTCGACTACTTCCTGCTCCGCAAGTTTAGTCCGCGGATGGAACTTACTTGGCTGACCTTTCCCCTGGTCGTTGTTGCATTCAGCGCCGGGGCGTACCTGTTGGGAGCCCATTACAAGGGGCGAGACCTCCGCGTCAACCAGGTCACGCTGGTGGACGTCGATGCCCAATCGCGGCAGGTCCGTGGCACCTGGTGGGCGAACGTCTTCAGCCCGCGAATGGACCATTACGACGTCTCCTGCGATCCCGGCAGGTGCAGCGGCGACGATTCCGCCGCGGGGCCGCCGCTGTTTTCGTGGTTCGGGCTTCCGGGCCAGGGTTTGGGCGGAATGGACCCGGCGGCAGCCAACCCGATCAACGTCCGGCGGCCCTATGTCTTCACTCCGGATCTTTCGGCCGCCGTCGCTGTGCCGATCCAGATCTGGGCGACGAAGAGTTTCACGTCGCGCTGGCGGGGGACGACCGATGCCGTGCCGAAAGCCACGCTCCGTGATGAAGACGGCGTTCCGGTCGGCACGATCATCAACACGCTCGATTTTCCGCTGGAGGATTGCCTGCTGGCCTACGGACGATGGGCGTACCAGGTGGGCGCCCTCAAGCCGGGACAAGCCGCGAGGGTCGGCCCGATGGTATCGCGCCGAGAACTCCGCACGCTCCTCACCGGCCGCCGGCTGGTCCGCGAGGAAGGCACCGAGAAGTTTCAGCAAGAGGCGACCCCTTACGACCCTTCCAGCCTCGATCCGGCCTACATCTTGCGGACGATGATGTTCTTCGAATCCGCCGGCGGTCGTCGCTACACGGGACTGATGAACCGTTACCAGAGCTTCGTCGATGCGACCAGCCTGTTGAAGACCGACCGGGCGGTGCTGCTGGCCACACTGCCGCCCGGGTCCGAAGGAAACTCCCAGCTTGGAGCGGATCTGCGGATCGACGGCGAGCCGGTGGCGGACGCCCGCGGCCAGGCGCTGGCCGTCTGCCGTTTCGTTTTTCCCGTGGCTCAGGACGAGTCGAAAAGGACCACCCCGCTGTTTCGGAAGGACAAGCCGTGATCAAGACCCAAGACCTGACCAAAGTCTACGGCGATCTGAAAGCGATCAACAATCTCAACATCGACCTGGTCGAGGGCGATTTGTTTGGATTCATCGGTCCCAACGGCTCGGGCAAGACGACGACGATGCGGATCCTGGCCACGCTCCTGCAGCCGACCTGGGGCGAGGCCTACGTCTGCGACTACTCGATCTACACGCATCCCAAAGAGATTCGCCGGCTGATCGGCTACATGCCCGACTTCTTCGGCGTCTACGACGACATGACGGTGATCGAGTACTTGAATTTCTTCGCCGCCGCCTACCGCATCAAGGGCCCCTCCCGCCGCAAGATCTGCGACGACGTGCTCGGCCTGGTCGACCTCGGCTACAAGCGCGACGCCTTCGTGACCAGTCTCTCGCGCGGCATGACCCAGCGGCTCGGCTTGGCGCGGGTGCTCCTGCACGATCCGAAAGTTCTCCTTCTGGACGAGCCGGCCAGCGGACTCGACCCTCGTGCCCGCATCGAGATCCGAACCCTGCTCAAGCAACTCGGCAAGACCGGCAAGACAATCATGGTCTCCAGCCACATCCTCCCCGAGTTGGCCGACATCTGCAACAAGGTAGGGATCATCGAGCGGGGCGAACTGCTGGTCAATGCCGAGGTGGCCGAAGTGATGCGCCGCGTCCGCCAGCAGCCGCTGGTAAAGATCGGCGTCGTCGGCGACCAGGAGGCCGCCGCGCGGCTCATCGAGCAACACTCGTCGGTCGAGCGCGTCGATCTCCGCAACGGCCACATCTACGCCACGCTCGCTAAGGGCATCGACGACTACAGCGATCTTGCCACGGCCCTGTTCGAAAACGGCTACAGGATCAAGACTTTCCAAGAGGACGAGATCAATCTCGAGACGGCGTTCATGGCGCTGACGAAGGGGATTACGGCGTAGCGGGGGAGGCGGAGTGATGGAGTGATGGAGTAGTGGAGTGATGGAGGGGGAGAGGGGGAGGGGATGGAATGGGCGGGCATCGGAACAAGAATCGCGGTTATCAGCAACTGAGAGTGTGGCAGGATGCCGTGGATCTCTACCGTTTGACATGCCAAGCCGTGAGGGGCTGGCCATTTGAGCGGAAGAAGGTAGCCTCGCAGGCGATCGCGTCAGCGGATTCCGTGCATCGCAATATCGCCGAAGGCTACTGTCGACGATCGCTTCCCGAATACCTTCAATTTCTCAATTTCGCATTGGCTTCGCTTGGCGAAAGTGTCTCTGGATTCACTGCTTATCACGCCGCCGGCCAACTGTCCGATGCCGATTTCGAGGTGATCGACGCTCTTTCGTTCAGACTGGAAAACGGCCTGATGAGACTGGTGGAAAGCCTCCGACAAAAACGAGCCGATGGCGGATGGATCGAATCCTTCACCGACGAGAAGCCACAGTGACGCGAGCCAGCGCAACCCTCCAACACTCCAACCCTCCAACACTCCAACACTCCATTACTCCAACACTCCATTACTCCAACACTCCATTACTCCAACACTCCATTACTCCAACACTCCATTACTCCAACACTCCATTACTCCAACACTCCATTACTCCATTACTCCATTACTCCATTACTCCATTAC
>JAAYEH010000278.1 GCA_012728855.1 Rhodopirellula sp.
CGATCTGGTACTACGAGCAGCCGCTGCCCGAAGGTCGCAAAAACTACTCGAAGACCAAGCCGATCCAGTTCGAGGAATTTGCCGATTGCCTGGCGTGGTGGAAGAAGCGGAAGGAAAACGACCGGGCGTGGAAGGTCTCCGCCAAGGACGTAATCAAGCTGGACGACGCGGGCAACTTGGTCTCGGTCAACTTGGACGTCAAGAACCCGAACGCGGCCGAAGCGTTGGAGCACCTGCCCCCGGACAAGCTGGTCGAAGACATCCTGGCCAAGGAACGGCGGATCATCGAGATCATGGGCGAGATCAAGGGCGTGCTGGCCGGAGGCGGGCCATGACTCGTTTAACCGCGACCCACCGGGGAGCGCGTCGCATGGCGAGCGGCAGAGCGTGTACGGCCGGGCGGATCGTCTGTGGTGACCTCGGCCGCCGTCTGGCACGGGGAGGCCGGCGGGGCCGAAGTGGGCCCCATCGCGTATCGCGCGCTCCCCGTTGGGTCGCGGTTAAACGAGAGAGCGGGCAGAAAAAGGAGGAAGTGATCCTGGTCGACCAGATCGAGCCGCGGATCTTGTTGATTCGGGGCGAACGCGTGATCCTCGACTCGGATCTGGCAGAGCTTTATGGCACGACAACCAAAGCGTTCAATCAAGCCGTGAAACGCAACATCGGCCGATTTCCCGGGGACTTCCGATTCCAGCTCACCGCCGCCGAAAAGCAAGAGGTGGTCACAAATTGTGACCACCTCGCCCGGCTGAAATTCTCCCCGGCACTCCCCCAGGCGTTCACCGAGCACCGTGCGATCATGGCGGCCAACGTGCTGAATTCGGCCCGAGCGATTGAGGTCAGCGTGTACGTAGTTCGAGCCTTCGTCCGGCTCCGCAAACTGCTGAGCACGCACAAGGAGCTTGCTTCGAAGCTCGATGAACTGGAACAGAAGGTGGCGTCGCACGACGAAGCCATCCAGACCCTGGTGGCTGCCATCCGGCAGTTGATGGAAACCCCGCCGTCCACCAGCCGACGCAAGATCGGCTTTCACGTTTGCTCGCCGGAGCAATAGATCATGGACCAAATCCAAGGCGTATTGGCGGAGGCCGGGAAATGAGCGACGGATGGCCAACTGTGCCGCTTGCAGCAGTGCTTCAGCCGGTGACTAGAACGGTGCGGGTCGATGCAATAGCAGAATACAGCCTTCTGGGGATACGGCTGGATAGCGGCGGTCCCTTCCTGCGGGAGAAGAAACTCGGTTCTGAGATTTCCGCTACGACGCTTGCCGAAGTTAAGACTGGAGATTTCATTTACAGCAGGCTCTTTGCATGGCGTGGAGCTTTCGGCATTATCAAGCCGGATCTCGATGGATGCTTTGTCTCGAATGAGTTTCCGACGTTCGTTCCGAGAGACGGAGCAATTGATGTTCGATTTCTCAACTACTGGTTATGTCTACGAGGCACGCTTCGACGCGTTGAAGTAGACTGTTCGGGCAGCACGCCTCTTACCAGAAACCGCTACAAGGAAGAGTTCTTCCTTCGTCTGGCAATCCCGCTTCCCCCGCTTGCCGAGCAGCGGCGGATCGTGGCGAAGATCGAGCAGTTGGCCAGCAAGATCGAGGAGGCCAGGGGACTGCGAGGCAAGTCAGTTGCTGAAGCGGACATGCTGTTCGCAACAACGTGCCGCGAGCTATTCTTGTCCGGCGGTTGGCCGCTGGCGACGGTCGAAGAGATCGTTGGTCAGCAGAATCTTCGAAACGGCAAGTCCGTCAAGGTTGGCGAACACGCCGATGGCATTCGATGCCTTCGCCTGTCCGCGATGCGTGATGGGCGTCTCGACTACGATGAATCGAAGATCGTTCCACTCACAGCAGGCGAGGCAAAGGAATATCTGATTCAAGCAGGTGATGTGTTTGTGATGCGTGGCAACGGCAGCAAGGACTTGGTCGGTCGGGCCGCGTTGGCAAGAGAGTCTCAGTCGCGAACAATCTTTCCCGACCTACTCATTCGAATTCCGCTCGGCGGAACACCTTGGTCGCCCGATTTCTTTGTCGCGTATTGGAACTGCCCGGTCATGCGACGGACGATCGTGGACGCGGCGAAAACAACATCCGGCATTTGGAAGATCAACCAGGGTCACATCGCATGCTTTCATGTGCCGCTTCCACCCCTCCCCGAACAACGCCGCATCGTCGCCTACCTCGACGACCTCCAGGCCAAGGTCGATCAACTGAAAACGCTGCAGGCCCAAACGGCAGCCGAACTCGACGCCTTGCTTCCGTCGATTCTGGAC
>JAAYEH010000279.1 GCA_012728855.1 Rhodopirellula sp.
CCAAGCTCCGCGTCCCCAAGCAGCTCAAGTTGCCTACCGTGTTGACGATTCCCGAAGTCGATCAACTCATGGTCGCCATCCGCAAGCCGGTTCTGAAGTGCTTCTTCTGGACCGTCTATTCCCTGGGGCTGCGCTTGCAGGAGGCGCTGCATCTGCAGGTTTCCGACATCGACGCCGGGCGGATGTTGGTGCATGTCCGCCGGGGCAAAGGGCACAAGGATCGCCTCATCCCCCTCACGGCCAAGACACTGCACCTGCTCCGCTGCCACTGGGCCACCCATCGCCATCCCCAATGGCTCTTCCCTTGCGAAGGGCGCAATCACCAACAGGCGTCTACGGCCCAGCGCCCCATGGCCATCACCACCGTCCAGGGCTGCATCAAAAAAGTGGTGGACGAACTGGGCTGAGGGATTCAAAAGGGACAGGCGCATATATTGACGCGGCTGGAGAGGCTGGATAAGATGGCAGCGTGCCTAGAACCGGAAGAGTCGCGCCGGGAGGCATGGTATTCCATGTCCTCAATGGCGGCGTGGGCAGGATGCAGATTTTCGACCATGACGCGGACTACGCCGCCTTCGAACGCGTGAAGCGAGGAAACCCTGCGCGTCGCGACCATCCGGATCTGCGCATTCTGTTGGTTACCGAACCACTGGCATTTCGTTCTGTGGCCAGAACGGGATGGCGACTTGTCGGAGTTCATCGGGCGCATGGGCAACATGCACACGCAGCGGTGGCAACGCGCCAAACAGAGAGTGGGCTATGGCCACTTGTATCAAGCCCGGTTCAAGTCTTTTCCGATCGAAAGCGACGACCACTACTACTACACGGCGGTACGGTACGTCGAGTGTAATGCACTGCGGGCCGGACTCTGCGAGTGTGCGGAGGCTTGGCGGTGGGGCAGTCTCCATCGGCGCGTCCGCGGGCAGCGTAAGTCGTTGCTGGTGAGATTGGCCGCTGGCGGAACCGGTGGATTGGTGTGAGCAGGTCCACCAACCACAAACGGAAGCGGAGCTTGAGGCAATCCGCCGATGTGTGCGTCGAGGTTGCCCGTACGGCAGCGACGATTGGGCCGCGCAAACCGCCGAACGACTTGGCCTGCAATCCACACTCCGCACTCGCGGGCGTCCCTCGTCGAATTCGCGATGAGCGAACGCCGTGGAGAAGTTCACCATCATTCCCATCCGGCCTATTGTATGCGACTGTCCCTTTTCAACTCTCCCCTTTTCAACTCTCTTCAGCCATAGCACGCCAAGAGTCCTCAAGCTGCCGCTTGCATCGGCCCGCCAGGACATTTCAAGTCGAAAAGCCCGAAGATCTCTTCTTGCGTAAGGTTCGACTTGCGGGGGGATTCACTCCCGGAGAAGATGGTGTCGAACAGTTCCCGCTTCTGTTGCAGGACAAGATCGATCCGTTCCTCGATCGTTCCAAGCATGAGGAACCGCGTGACGGTCACCGAGCCGTGTACCCCGATGCGATGCGCCCGGTTAATCGCCTGATCTTCGATGGCGGGGTTCCACCAGCGATCGAAGAGAAACACGTAGTTGGCGAACTGCAGGTTGAGCCCCACGCCGCCCGCCCCGTAGCTGATCAGCAGCACGTGCGACTTGGGGTCTTCGCGAAATCGCTCGATCACCCCGTCGCGCTGTCTCGACGGGATGCGGCCGTGGTACTCCAGCGGTCCGAACCGCCGCAGGTGACGCTGCAGCCGCCGCAGGGTCTCGACCCACTGGCTGAAGACGATGGCCTTTCGCCCGCTGGTGGCGACCTCTTCCAGGTCGGCCTCGAGCCGTTCCAGCTTGGTGCTGGCGCCGCTGGCCGGGTCGAAGTTGCAGATCTGCTTCAGCCGCAGCACCAATTCGAAAACATGCTGGATCGTGGCCCCCTCGTTCATCTCGGTCAGCCGCAGCACGCCTTCGTCTTCCGCCAAGCGGTAGGTTTCTTGCTGCTCGGGAGAGAGATCCAACTCGGCGTCGCGAAACAGCTTGGGCGGCATGTCAGTGAGCACCCGGTCCTTGGTCCTCCGCAGCACGTGGTCGCTGACAAGCTGCCCGATCCGCCGCGGTTTCATCTCCGCCGAGAGAAACCCGGGCGAGAGAAACTCGAAAATCCCCACCAGATCCTCGTGGCTATTCTCGACCGGCGTGCCGGTCAGCGCCCAGTTGCGGCTCCGCGGGATGGCGCAGGCGGCCTGGCTGGTGGCGCTGGCGCGATTCTTGATCCGCTGCGACTCGTCCAAGATGACCAGATCGAACTCGATCTGCGGACGTCCCGCGTTGTCGCGGGCCTCGAACCATTGCCGGTCGCGATTGAGCAGCTCGTAATTGGCGATTTTCACCGGCGCGCCATTGAGTTGCCATTGCCAGCGCCGCCGAGCCTGGTCGCCTTCGATCGTCAACAGCGGGATCTCGGGCGCCCAAAGGGCGAACTCGCGGAGCCAATTGCTGACCAGCGGCTTGGGGCAGACCAACAGCACGCTGCGGACCTCTCCCGATCGGATCAGCAACCGGACCGTGGTGATCGCCTGCATGGTCTTGCCCAATCCCATCTCGTCGGCAAGCACGGCGCAGTGGCGGGGATACAGAAAGGCAACGCCCTGTAATTGGTACGGGAACGGCTGGAAAGGAAACTGCATCGATCGTTCCGCTAGAATGGCTTCCAGTGGCGGCTGGAGCACGTAGCTGAGACGGTCTTCCAGCTTGATCACGTCACGTGGCGGGGCGATTCGCGTCGAGCCCGACATCCGCGTCAACAATTCGGCCGATAGGCGGGTTCCCGCTTTCGATCGCTCGGCGGCCTGCGGCAGTTCTTCCGTGTCCGTCGCGGGGGTGAAGAAAAAACTTCGGACCCGCACCGGCGTCCGACCGAGGCCGACGGTAATCGCCCGCACCGGCGTCTCGTCCCAACGGACGGCGCGTACTGCCACCTCTTCGCCCCCTCGCCACAGCGATTCCCAGGGTGTGAGTACCGGGACGGTCGTGACGCCGAACTCCGTCGAAAAAATCACCGGGGGCGGTGGTGGCGTCCAGTGAATCCCGTCGGTGGCATCCGAGTTTTCCCAATCATCTGGCATCACGGCCCTCCCCGCCGGGCTTCTTCGATTGCCTCGCGGATGCGGCCGAAAGGCTCAGCCAGATTGAACGATTCGCCCAGTTCCGCCAGCCGTTCCAAGATAACGTCGCGATCTTTCAGGGCGTTGAGGGATACGGCGAGGTGGTTTCTTCCCAGGCGGAACCGATGCAGATGCTCCGGCGAGTGCGGGCCGTCCAAACGCATGAGGGCTTCCGAGGAGCAGTGCGCTACGGCCTCATCAGGCGTTTCCTCGGGAAGCACCAAGGCGACCGGCAGGTCGATATGATCCCTTACCGCCAGCGCCGGCTCGCGGTCGGTGCATACGAGTCCCGGCTTCGATTTCGATTTCGCCACCAACGTCTGCCCAATCTGCTCGCCAAACAGATAAGGCTCCAACGTCGGCCCGTACAGGATCTGCTGGGCTCGGCTGGGCCGAATGGGAACCGTGCAATGAAACTCCTGAGGACGCCCGGCTTGGTTGAGAATCAAGTACCCCCCTAGTAGACCATATTCGGTGTCTTGGATTACCGTCAAGAACCCAAGATGAGCTTTGGACTTAACGCCACTTGTGGCCATTAAGGACTCCGGCTGGCTCTATTTTTCGTAAATTACCCAGTCTCTTACGCTCGGTAGTGCGCGCGGCGAGACCAGCACGAGGATCGGGTGCCGGTCGGGCAGAACTTTAGGGTCTTGCCGGTAGAATCGGGTGCGTGATGCAGGTCGCCACTGCTGTTTGTGCCGACCCCATACGCCGATTGGGCAGAAAACTGTGTTACTGGAGACTCGACTTTCTCGGTCTGTTCTGCTTATACTGAATGGAACGCGAAAGGAAAAAATCATTATGTCCGAAGACCGCCGCTCTCGTCCGGCCCCCTTGTACAGCCAAATCGACGTATCGGGGCCGTTTGCCCCACCGCCCGCTCCGACTCCCGGCGGCGTCGCCGGCGAAATGACCCGACTTCTCCGCGAAATGCTGGCTGCCCAAGACCGGCAGAACGAGATCCTGGAGGAACTGGTCAACCAACTCGGGGCGACCCAGCGACAGCGGGCCAACGAACTAGGGCAATGGAAGCAGGCGAATCCCCGCTTGGCCAAGGATTGTCGCAAGGCGGCCGAAGCCTTGAGCAAGGTGCAAACCGAATACCTCGCCAACATCACCCAGGAGATCAACGAGAGCTTCGAATCGTTGATCGATGGCGAGTTCATGCTCAACGAATTCGTCGATCGGTTCGGCCCTCGGCTGGCGCACCTCAACGGGTTGCTCCAAGTGTTGTCGCAGCTCAGCAGCGCCGCCGCGCCGGCCGGCGCGCCGAACGCGTCTTGACCGCGGCGGCGCGAGGCTGGTTATCTGTGTAACCATCCGCCGGAATGTCAGGAACCGTGGGGCAGGTTTGCAACCTGCCTGCCGTATATTCCTGACCCCTTCATGTTCCTGACGTACTGAGGCAAGAATGACTGTCGCAATCAGCGGGAGGCACGACACCCTCTTGGTTGCACTCCTGATACTCTTGGCCGTACTCGCTTGGTTGACCGGTTGCGGGGCCAGCGGCGTCGAAGATCGTCCATCGCAGACTGGCAACGCTGCCCAAGTGACCGACCCCGCCCCCGAAGCGTCGGCGGCTTCCGACCTGACCTCAACCGCGGTGACGAGTTGGCCCCTCTTCCGCGGCGATCCGCAGGCAACGGGAGTGGCTGCCGACGAACTGTCGCCGCCGCTGGACGTATTGTGGACCTTTTCCACCGAAGACGACACCTTCGAGACCTCCGCCGCGATTGCAGACGGTACGGTGTTCGCCGGATCGCTGGGGGGTAACCTCTACGCGATTAACTTGGCCGATGGCAAGGAAAAATGGAGTTTCTTCAGCAAGTTGGGATTCACCGCAGCACCGGCGGTCCGCAACGGGTTCGTCTTCATCGGCGACGCCGATGGGCGGTTCTACGCTCTCGACGCAGGCACGGGCAAACTGCAGTGGCAATTCGACACCGAAGGCGAGATCAGTTCCTGCGCCAACTTTCACGATCAAAACGTCCTGCTCACCTCCCAGGACGGCCACTTGTACTGTTTGGCCGCCGATAGCGGCAAGCTGGTCTGGAAATACGAGAGCGGCGACCAGATTCGCTCTTTTCCCACGACCGCCGGCGGGCACACTTTCGTCGCCGGTTGCGACGGCCGCTTGCACGTGGTCGAACTCGGCGAGGGGAAGGCCGTCGGCTACGTCGAACTCGACGGTCCCACCGGCTGCACCGCCGCTCTGCAAGGCACCATGGCTTACGTCGGCACGGAAGGCGGTTCTTTCCTGGGCATCGATTGGCGGAAGCGGGTGGTCGCCTGGACCTACCAGAACACCAAGCGGAGCACCTCGTTTCGCGCTTCGGCGGCCGTCACGCCCGCGCGGGTGCTTGTCGGCGCACGCGACAAACAGGTACACTGCCTTGATCCGGTCACCGGCGACGAGCAATGGGCCTTTGCCACACAGGGTCAGGTGGACAGTTCCGCGGTGATCGCAGGCAAGTACGCCTTCGTGGGGTCGGGCGACGGTCGCGTCTACGCTATCGACGTCGAGACCGGACAGGAGGCATGGCGCTACGAGGCCGGCGGCCACATTGTGGCCTCGCCCGCCATCGCGGCGGGGCGGCTTGTGATCGGCACCGACGCCGGAGATTTGTACTGTTTCGGAAGCCGGTAGCGCAACGCCGTCTCAAAGACCGGTCGCCTTGGGGGAAGGAGCGGACGAAAATGATCGAGAAGCTGCCGGTGGTTCTTTCACAAGATCGGGCGGGCCGTCCCGAGCACGAGCATCTGGAGAAAGAGATTCTCGCCGGTCTCGAAGGCCGCCACGACCTGAAAGTCACGGTCCTGCCGCATCTTTACGACCTTTCCCAAGACGGCCCGGGCGTACAGTTCTTGCGTTCGGTCGAAGACGACATGGTGATCCTCACCTGGCTCTATCCCCGTTCGGCGTTTTGGGTGCTCGACGCCAACGGAATCCACGGATCGCTCGGGCCGACGTTTTCGCTCACCGAAGAAATCGATGCCGCCGCGGCCGTTGGCAAGCGGACGATGTGGTGCCTGGATCTCCGCAACGAGAGCCGCGCCGAACCGTACCTGAAAGAGATCGACCGCATTGCCTCGCTGCTGGTTGAACCGGCCGCCGTAGCCTCGCGGGCCGCCAACGGCAAGCCGCAGTTCGTGGAAGAAGCGGCCGAACCGCGGTGGTATCCGGTGGTCGATTACAGCCGTTGCGGCGGGTGCCTGGAGTGTCTGGACTTCTGCCATTTCGGCGTCTTCGCTGCCGGCGAAGGAGGCCGACCGGTGGTGGAGCACCCCGACGCCTGCCGGCCCGGCTGCCCGGCCTGCAGCCGGATTTGCCCGCAGGGCGCCATCATGTTCCCGCATCATGGCGATCCGGCCATCGCCGGCGATCCGGAATTGTCGCTGAAGAACTTGAAACTCGATCTGTCGCGGTTGTCGCAAGCCGCCGACCCCCGCCGCATCGCGGAGTCCGAGCGGAAACGGGCTCAGGAGCAAGGCTGGGATCCAACCGGCTCTTCGTGATGGCACCCCGTAGATTCCGCTTGCCGAGCGGAATCTTGCCAACTCCAACGCGTCAAACACCCAAGTAAACCCTGCCTGCCGCCCGGGATCTACTTCACAGATCCCGCTCGGCAAGCGAGATCTACAGGGCAGCGGGATCGCCTAAGAACAATCTGCTACTCCAGCGTGGGCCGCGCGATCTCACCGCGGAGTTGCGCCTCGCCGCCTTCCTTCTCATAAACGCCGTAGAACATCGTGGCGGAATCGAGCCAGAGCGTCAGCCGGTGAAGCTCTTCCTCGCTGAGCTTCACCTCGTAATGGTCCTCCTCAAGCAGCTTGTAGAGCTGCGAGGCGCGGGCACCGAACTGTCCCGGCGTGGTGCGGTACGGATCGCCGTAGTCGAAGAAACCGTACTTGGCGGCGAGGCTGTTGTACGATGCGTACCAGTTGCGGACGATTGGTTCACGGCCCAGGTTCGGCGCCTTGTCGGCATGTTGGCGGTGGCACTCGGCGCAGTGCTTGTCGAGCACCGGCTGGACCAGCCGGGGATAACTGAACGGATTCGAGCCGTCGACATCCGGCACCAGCGCCGAGGGCGAACGGCGAAACGCCATCGGCAGAGAGGCCGATACCAGCCGCGCGTGATGTTTCGGTTCGTGGCAACCGGCGCAGAGCAGCCGTTCGCCTTTCTGCAACGCCGTGGCCGAACGCATCGACTGCACGGCAAGCCCCTTCTCGTCCAATGCCTGGAAGAAGAGTTCCACGTTGGCCGGCACGGCGAAGTGGGCGCTGCCGTCTTCCTCGACCGGTACGGTGCCGAGCACATATCGGCAGGGAACCACCGAATCACCGGCGCTGGCAATGCGGATGCCGGTTTCATGCGGCGGCCGGCCCGACGGGACGCTCATCGGCAAGACCTGGAAGACCCGCAGGTCGGTGATCTTCACTGCTTCCGGCCACGGTTTGATGCTATCGTAGACGTTGACCACCGCGATCGTTCCCTCCGGCTTGCCGGCGTTGGCGATGGCGGGCCGGGTCGCCGGATTGGTTTCCGGCCCCCGCTCGACGAATTCCGGTGCGGTCAGCGGCAGCGGGCGAGGCCGCAACGGAATCGGGCTGAGACAGGCGATCTCCGTGTCGCGGTAGATCAGTTCCTTGTTGCCGAAAGCGTCGACCAGGTAGATGCCATAGTTACCCCGCGCATAGGCGCCGCCCTGGCGCCCCACGGCAGGTCGCATCGAGGCGTCGTAGACGCAGAGATAGTAATCTTCGCTTAACGGCCATGCAGTGCCGTAAACCTGAGCGCCGCCTTGGCTTTCGGGGAAGCCGACTTCGGGCGTGATGCGGCGAACCGGTCCCATGCCGTCATCGTCCGGGGTTTGCGGATCGATGAGAATCAGCGACCCGTAGGCCTGGCCGTGATGCGGCGCGGCCGTGGCGATCAGCTTGCGGGAGGCGGGGATGGAGCGGCAGTCGAGTTCCATGTCGGGCCGCGAATTGCGGGGCGAGTAGTTGCCGTGGACCGGCCGCGGGTCGCGGCCGTCCAAGCCCGTGACCCACGGCATGTGGGCGGTGCAACCGTGGCGGTCGACATAGTCCCAGCGAGTCCAGAGGATCAGGCCGTCGTGCGTCACACTGGGATGCCATTCGTTCGTCTCATGGAAGCTCAAGCAGGTGATGTCGCTGCCGTCGGCGGCCATGTCGAAGAGCGTATAGGTCGGACAGACGCGTCCGCAGCGGAGATAACCGCCGCGGCGCTCGGAGATGAAGGCGATCCGCCCGTTAGGCAGCCAGCAGGGATCGAAATCGTTCCAGGTGCCGTCGGTCAACTGTTCCAGCCGGGAACCATCGGCGTTGACGTTGAAGATGTGGTAGCAGCGGCCGGCGTCCCAGTGGCCGCGGGCCGGATCCGTGTGGTGCTGGTGTAGCGGGTCGCCTTGGCACTCGACGTAGGCGAAAGTCACCTGCTTGCCGTCGTAGGACAGCTCCGGCGAGAGAAAGGAACCGCCCTGACACTGCGGGCCGCTGAGATTGCCTTGCCCGTCGAATCGCAATTCCGGCGGCGCGGTTGGACCGCCGGCGAGTTTCTTGCCTGCCAGCCTGCCCGATTCGACGACACTGTCGGCCAGCACGTCGCGGAGCTTGGGGTCGGGGCCGAACGCTCCGGAGAGAACGTACAGCCCGCCACCCGGCGTGGCCGCCATGCCGTAGTATTGGTCGCACATGTGATTGAAAAGCGCCCGGTGGTGCTTCACGAAGACGATCTCGTCGAAGTCGAGCAAGGGATTGACCAGTGCGATCCGGCGGCGGAGCCGGCAGGCGTCGGCGAAGAGAACGAAGCGGGCCTCGCGCAGCGCGGGATCGATCTCGGCGGCCGCCCGCCCTAGAGCCGACAATTGCTCCACCGGGCCGGACAGGTCCGGGGCTGCCGCCATCCAGCGCAAGTCGGCCAGCAACGCTGCGGTGCGACGGAGCACGACGTCGAGCGGATCGCGATCCGAGTCGAGGATGAGCGATTCGGGACGATAGGTTTCCGCGGCGACCTGCTGAAAATGCGGGCGGTTGGCGAGGTCGTCTTGCAGTGAACCGAACTGGGCCTCCCATTCACTGGTCATCGCGGCATGGGCGGGCTCGGCGAGGAATTCCGCCATTCCACCCAGCGCGAGAAGCAACTCTCGCCGCAGCCTGCTGATCTCTTCGGCCAACGCGCCGACCTTCGCTAGGGCTTCCGGATCGCCAGCACTGGCGCCGGCGATCCGCTCTTGCCACCGTGGTTGCTGCTGATCGAGCCTGGCGATGAGCGGACCGGCTTGCCATCGGTCGGGCAGCGCTTTGGCCAAGGCAAGAACGGAAGCACGCATTCCCCCAGCGTCAATTGGGCTCCCAGGCGGCAATTGCTTCACAATGCTCTCGACCAGCACCCGTAACTCTTGCCACTGCGGATCGTCGGGCGAGGCGGTCGGCTCGAGGATCGGGCGGTAGCGATCTTCGATGCTCCGCCGCAGATCGCTGAGCCAGATGCGATCGAGCGTCTCGCCAGCATCACGGACACGGCATACTAGCGCGTACAATTCCAACCATTTGCCCTCGCCGGCGGCAGGCTGAGACTTTTGCAGTGTGGCGACCTGCGCGGCGAAGGCCCGGCCTGTACTTCCAGCTTCTTGCGCGGCCTTGCGAACGAGCCAGTCGAGATGGCCGGTCATGGGCACATCGTCGAGCCAGTGCAATTCGCGATTGGCGCCGATGTCGCGGGTGAGCCAGCCTGCCTGGGTTGGAAAATCGGCCTTCAACTGCCGCCAGATTTCGGGCAACGGATCGAAGGGTTGAAACCCGACCTGAAAGCGGGCCGCACCCTGCGGCCGATCCGCGTCGAGTCCGGCCCAGGCCACGAATCGCCGGTATTTCTTGTCCAACCGGTAACCGACGTCGCTATTGGCGTGGATCCAGATGCCGTGCTCGAACTGCCGTGTGCCGACCTTGAGCGGACGGTTCTGCCAATTCTTGTCCTTCAGCAGTTCGCCCCAGCCGACTCGGACCAGCATCGGTGTGAGGCTGCTGAGCTTTGCCTCGTGCCCCGCGTCGTCGATGAGCATGGCGTCGCCCCAGATGTGGCAGTTGCCCATGCTCTCTTCCTGAATCGTACTCAGCCACAGCCATTGGCAGCCCGTGACATCTACGGAAACGCGTACCGGCTCCGCGCCGCCGCGGACCGTGCCGCTTTCGAACGGTTTCGCGCCGGCCGGCGAGGATGCTTTCGTTGCCTCATCCTTGAAGCGTAGCGCCGCCGCCCTCGCCGCAAGCACCGTCTCGGCCCAGGTTTCTTTCTTCGAATAGATCGCGTTGGTCGGTTCGGTCGCGACGATCGTGCAGAACGAGCCCGGACATGCGACAGAAAGAATGACGGCAAGCAACGGTCTCGACAGGCCCTGTGGCGACAGCATGGCTTTACCTCTTGCGACCGATTGGGAAATGGTGTTTACTTATTCTGGACTATCGACCCCTCCCGCGTCAACACAGAGTACGTCAGGAGACCGACGATGCCGACAACCGATCCGGAAAAAACCAATGGCAACGCATCGCGGCGGGATTTCCTGCGATCCGCAACGGTTGCCGCCGGCACTTTGTGTGTCGGGCTGGAGATCGGGCGGACCGCCCACGCTGCCGCCAGTGATGTACTCAAGGTAGGGCTGGTCGGATGCGGAGGGCGAGGAAGCGGAGCGGCCCTGAACGCGCTGACCGCCGACCCCAACGCCCGCCTGATTGCTATGGCGGATCTGCTCCCGCAACGGTTGGCGGCTTCCCGAAACAACCTCCGCCAACTCAAGGCGGAGCAGATGGCGGTGGACGACGATCATTGCTTCACCGGGATCGACGGCTATCGCCACGTAATCCAAAGCGACGTCGACGTGGTCCTCCTGGCGCTGCCCACCTTTTTTCATCCCACCTACTTGATGGCTTGTATCGAGGCGGGCAAGCACGTCTTCTGCGAGAAGATCCACGCGGTCGACGCCCCCGGCGTTCGCCTTGTACACGCCGCCGGGGAAGAAGCTCGCAAGAAAAACCTCTCCATCGTCTCCGGCCTCGCCTGGCGCTACGACACGCGAGTGCAGGAGACGATGAAACGCGTCCACGACGGAGCCATCGGCGAGATCGTCGCGATCGAGGAGACCTGTAACACCGGCTCGCTCCGCAGCCGCGCCCGTCAACCCGGGTGGACCGAAATGGAGTACCAACTCCAGGACTGGTACAACTTCTTCTGGCTCTCCTGCGATCTGCCCGGGCTGAACCTGGTTCACAACCTCGACAAAGCCGCCTGGGCGATGCACGAAGAGCCGCCGCTGGCGGCCTGGGGATTGGGAGGGCGTCAGACTCGCGTCGGCCCGCAGTACGGCGACGTCTGGGACCATCACGCCATCGTCTACGAGTATCCCAATGGTACGAAGATGCATGCCTACTGCCGCCAGCAGGACGGCTGCATCACCAGCATCCAGGATCATTTCTTCGGCACGAAGGGGCGCTGCAACCTGCTGGCGGGCAAGATCGAAGGAGAGACCAACTGGCGCTACGAGGGGCCCGACTGCAACCGCTTCGACCTGGAGCACGTCGCCCTCTTCTCGGCGATCCGTAGCGGCAAGCCGATCAACAACAGCCTCTACATGGCCCGCAGCAGCATGTTGGCGATCATGGCCACTTGGGCCTGCTACACCGGCCAGGTGATCACCTGGGCGGACGCGATGAAGTCGAACCACGTCGTAGCCCCCGACCGGCTCGCGCTGGACGATGAGCCCCCCACCTTACCTGACGCCGACGGCAACTATCCGGGACCAGTGCCGGGGATTACAGGGTTTCTTTGATGAGAGCCGAGAGTTACCATTCGCTCTCGGCAACCTGGTAGTTGCGCAAGCGAATGCTGTACGCGCGCTCGAACCACTCGGCGATATGCGATTCCAGAGCCGTGTCGAACTCCGGCTTGACGAAATGGGTTGTGCCGGTGAAGTCCTCGCGGATCTCTCCGTCCTCGACGAGCACGCGCCCCGACTTGATCACGTAGCGGGGCAATTCGAACATCGCCTGCGGGCTGTCGCCGGGAGTGTAGATGGTTACGTCGGCAACGGCGCCGGGGCCGAGATGGCCTTTGTCTTTGAGCCCAAGGATTCGCGCCGGGGCAGCGCGCGTAATCGTGCAGATCTCCAAAAGCGAGTACTCGCGATCCAGTTCAGCGAGCCGAGTGCGGCGGCGCGCCCTGGCGGGAAGTGTCTTGAGGATATCCTGACGGTGGTTGCGGTCCATAAGGAGATGGATAATGTGCGGATAGGCCAGAAAGGAACCGCCATTGGGATGGTCCGTCGTCAGCGCAATCCGCCACGGATCTTCAGCTAGCAGGAACCATTCCAGCCCGATCGCCCATTGGATCGCGTGGAGCACACTTTTGTTCTTGTACTGGATCGGCACGATGCCGCATCCCGACTCGTTCTCCGTATCGTTGGAAAACCACTTCGTGCCGTAGATCTTGTGCAGGTAGTAGCCCAACGGTCCGTCGGCGGTCATGCTCGTCGTCCGGCCGAACAGTACCTGTCCGACATCAACGGTGAGATTCTCATGCTCGTTGAAGTATTCGACCAGTGGGACCGTTTTCGAGTTGAACGTATCTTCGTCGGCATCGCCGCCGCCGTAGCTGTGGAATTGAACATGGGCGAAATGGCCGCGATGCCCGTCAAGGGCTTTCATCGTCTCCAGCGTGGTCGTCCAGTTCCCCGGCAACCCAAGATTGTTGGGGTGAATATGCACCGCGTGCGGTAAATGGAGTTCGTCGGCAGCTCGGGCGAGTCCGGCGATGATCTGGCGAGGTGTGACGTCGAAATGATCGACCTTCTGGTCAAGATCCGAGACATTCCCCGCCCGTCGCTGCTTCCACGATTCGACACCGCCCGGATTAACGATTTTCGCGCCGTAGGCCTTCGCCGTCCCCAGCAGCCAGGCGACAAACGCCCGCAGCCGCTCCGGCTCCCTCTCCTTGATCGCCTGCATCACGTAATGATTGTTGCCCAGGAGGACATAGAATCCCTTGTCGATGCAGGGTGTGTCGGCAAGTTCCTGGTGAGCGTGGCGGGCCGCCAACGGAGAGACGGCCGCGTCCAGTGCGGTCGTGTAGCCCAGGCCGGCGTAACGGTAGCCGGTAGCAAACGTGCTGGGCACACTGCCCAGGGTGCCGCTATGCGTGATCGGCCTTCGCGGCACGACCGCCGCGCAACGCTTCTCTTCGGATCGCATTTTGCGGGCGGTATTGACCTTCGGCCCGGCGATGTGACAATGCATGTCGACGCCGCCGGGCATGACCACCAGGCCGGAGGCATCGATCGTGCGGGAGGGGATCGCCCCCGGATCAGTTGGTGACGACACGATCCGCTCACCGGCGATCCAGAGGTCGCGAGTCTCGCCGTCGATGCCGTGGAGGGGATCATAAACGGCGCCGCCGGCAATCTTCAGAAGGTTTTCAGACATGAGGGGCGGCGCTCGATTCCGGATGAGTAATCATCGTGATCTTGTGCGAGGAGCTTCCGAGCTTTAGACCGGTGGATCGCAATCACATCGACCGGTTCCACAAAGTCCGGATTATATCCTATGGCTATGACTCCGACAGCGATGTCTTACATGAATTCTACACGTCAACGCCGGGGTTGTCTCGGTGGGGCAATGAATAACGCGATTGCAGGGCTACTGGGAGCGATTTGCCTGGCCTTTGCCGGCGCCGCCGCGGCGGATGAATTGCAGCAGGCGGTTGAGTTGGCACGCAAGACCCTCGAGTTCGTGCAACGGAGCCGGCCTTGCCCCGACTTGGCGACCAGGCTGGCGGAATTGGAGAAGCAGTCAAGCAGGCTCTCGAACGATGCGGCTGTCGAGCGTGCGGGACTGTGCGTGGCGGTCCGGCAGTTGCGACGGCAGATGATTCTCTCCCACCCGCTGCTGGATTTCGATCGCCTGTTGGTGAACAAGCGTCCGCCTCCGGCGTATTCGCACCAATCGCGGCAGTACCTGGGGCGCTACAGCCGGCCGGGTCCCGGGTTGGTGGTACTCGAATCCTGGAAAGACAAGCCGAGGGAGGTGCCGCTGCTGAAGGGCAAGCTGCCGCCGGGCACCGTGATGCACCCCGACCTGTCGTTCGACGCACGCCGCGTTGTGTTCGCGTTTTGCGATCATTCGCCATCCGATCCAAACTGGCGGCAGTTCTTCCTTTGGGAGGTGGGCGTCGATGGCAATCGCTTGCGTCGCTTGACCGGCGGCCCCGCGGACCGGACGGCCGGAGCGGAGGGCCGCGAAACGGCGCTGGTCGAGGATTTCGATCCTTGCTATCTGCCGGACGGAGGAATCGCCTTCGTCAGCACCCGATCACAGACCCACATCCGTTGCCAGTACGGCTTCCGATATTTTGCCAACTTCCTCCTGTATCGCTGTAACCCCGACGGCTCGGACATCCGGCCGCTCTCGTTTGCCGAGGCCCCGGAATGGGAGCCCTCGGTCCTCGACGACGGCCGAATCGTTTACTCGCGCTGGGACTACACCAATCGCCACTCTTACCACTTCCAAAGTCTCTGGGTGACCAGGCCCGACGGCACCGGCACGGTGAACCTCTACGGCAACCTCACACGCAATCCGTGCAACTCGGCCGAACCGAGGCAGGTTCCCGGCTCGCACCAAATCGTCTGCACGGCCACGGCGCACCACGGATATACGGCGGGGGCCGTCAATCTCGTCGATCCTCGCAAGGGCCTCGACCATTTGTCGCCCATCACGCGCATCACGCCCGAAATCGAGTTTCCGGAAACCGAGGGTTGGCCGACCGGCGCCTACGCCACTCCCTATCCGCTGAGCGAAGACTTGTTCCTGGCGGCCTACACGCCGGAACCGCTCGTGCGCGAGGGTCGCGTGCAGAGCGAAGCCGCCTATGGCATTTATCTGGTCGACAGCCTGGGCGGTCGTGAGTTGATCTACCGCGACGGCGAAATATCGTGTTTCTCGCCGATTCCGATCCAGCCGCGTCCGCGTCCGCCTGTGCTGCCGCCGGCGGTGCGAGAGGAGCCGGCTTCGCCGACGGGCGTGTTCGTCGTCGAGAACGTCTACCAGTCTACCCAGGCGATTCCTGCGGGCAGCGTCAAGGGCCTCCGTGTCGTGAGGCTCTTTCCCCAAACCGTCGAAACGCCCCCCAGCCGCAGTATCACGCCCTACGAGATGCCCAAGCAGATCGTGGGGACGGCGCCGGTCGGCGAAGACGGATCAGTGGCGTTTCGCGCCCCGGCCGGCCAGCCGCTCCTCTTCCAACTCTTGGACGGCAACGGCATGGCCGTGATGACCATGCGGGCCTTGGTCTACCTGCAACCCGGCGAGGTCGCTGGTTGCGTCGGCTGTCACGAGCCTCGCAACGCGGCGACGCAGCGCCCCGCCTTGCGCCCCGACATGGAAATCCACGAACTGCGGCCTCCCGCCGGCCTGCATTACGAAGGTGGACTGAGCTTCGCCCGCACGGTCCAGCCCGTGTTGGATCGCTACTGCGTGAATTGCCATGGCCTGGACAAGACCGAGGCCGAGGTCGATCTGCTGGGCACGCTGGAACAAGTGACCTTCCCTCGCAGTCAATGGCCTGGCCCCAACAAGATGACCGTCAGCCGCGCCTATCGCTCGCTCGTCGCTCGCGACGGGCTGGTCAGCGTCGCCCATGCCGACATGGAAACCGACTACAGCACGCCCAAGGATTACTTCGCCCACGCCGGCCGCCTGGCGAACATGCTGCTCCACGGGCATGTGGATGAGAACGGCCGGCCACGGGTCGATCTCGACCGGGAAAGCTTCGCGAGGATTGTCGAGTGGCTGGATGTCAACGCGCCCTGCTACGGCGACTACTCCTGGAACAAGCAGGAGTGGCGAGAAATCCTGCCCGACGCCGAGCAATCGCTCCGCGATCACGTCCTCGCCAGGTTCGGCCCCGATTGGGCCGAGCGGCCCTTCGCCGCGCTAGTGAATGTGGCGCTGCCGGAGGAGAGTTTTATCCTCAAGGCGCCGCTGGCAACAGCAGCGGGCGGTTGGGGCTTGTTGACGAAAGCCGCCTGGCGCGACACCGCCGACCCGGACTACCTTCACATGCGTCGACTCGTCGAAGGCTCGATCGCGCCGCTTGAGCATTGCGACATCGCCGGCACCTGTGGCCGCGGCGAACCATGTGTCTGCGACTGTTGCTGGGTTCGCCTGAAAAACAAACAGGACAGCGAAGGGCAGCCAACTTCAGCGAAATAGTGAATAACTGCTGCGAAATCGACGTGAGAAGGGGTCGGGAGTCTTCTTTTCGTGTCGGTTGAAAAAGCGTCCATCCATGCACGAAAGCGTCGCCCGGCCGGCACGAAAAAAAGACTCCCGCCCCCCTCGGCCCCGCCACGACCGGTAAGTACGACAGTCTTTCGTTCCCCGATCCTTAGCATCTCAAAGGGGTTTTTGATTGCCGAGCACTTCCACCGTTACCAACTGACGTCGATGCTCCTCATCCAGTGGGATACGGATCTCGATTCTTCCCTCGCCCGCTCCGGCCCGGCCGTCCTTGCGATAGGGATTGTGCGGCAAGGCAGGCCAGTGGAGTGTGGCCGTCGCCGGGAGATGAATCCGGCAAGCGGCGTGTGTCACTGATCCGCCGACTTGCTCCGCGGTCATCTCCAGCGGATCTTCGCCGACCACGGTCTTCGTGCCCGCGGCCGTCTCCAGCGGCTTTCCCAATCGGGGAAGTAGCGTCAAGTGGGCAGCGATCGGCTGGCCGGACTTGGCGGTCGACTCCAGTTGGCATTCCACCTTGCGGTCGTCGAGGATTCGCACTTCGACGCGGCAGGTCTCCGGGCCATAGGTCAATTCCAGTCCCGGGGCCGGTGTCGTGACGAGTTTTGCCGCCGACGGCACGTGAACCAGCTCGCCTTTCGGGATGAAATCAGGATTTTCATCGCCGCGGTTGTGTTTCAGAAGCGACGTATCGCCGACGGTGAAATTGCTCCACCCCGGCTGCAGCTTCGTGTTGCCGCCGCCGAGGATCAGGCCCAGGCGATCGTGATAGATGCTGACGAAATTCTGGCGGTCTTGAATCCATCGCGACTTGACGACCGGGGCCGTATAGGCAGACAGGCAGACGAACCACGAGCCCTCACGGACCACTGCCGCCCGGTCAGCGCCCCCCTCGCTGAGAACGAACGTATCTTCCGATGCGCTTTCCGCCGCCGGCCCTTCCTTCCCGTAAAGGATCAGCGAGGCCATCAAGTCGGCATCGAGGGCTCCTTTCTGTTGGACCCACTGGTTCTTGAGATAGGCCCGGCCGACGGGCGTCAGCGTGAAACCGACATTGCCCAAGGCAAGCGTGTCGTGATACGGATTGCGCTGGTCGACGGTCTCCACGTTGCAGCCGTTGGGATACGTGAAATAGCGGTGAAAGCGAGCGGCCTTTTCCAACGACGGCAGAACCCGCTCGTCACCCGAGGCCGCGTAGTACGTTCCGAGGGCATCGACATAGACGAAGTTGTAGGCCACCACGGGACCATTGCCTTCCGACCAGTAGCCCCCTTCCGACTGCGCCGCGACAACCTTCATCATGAAGTCGCCCGCCTGCCGGCACCACTCGGGCCGCTCGAGCGTCTTGCCCGCAATGTACAACCCCATGGCGTGGTGCGTGGGAATATTATGGACGCTACCGAGGGCAGATCGGCTGATGCCGGCATAACCCAGCGTCAACGCATCGTGCCAGGCTTGGCGGCGTTCGGCGGGCATATCGTCGCGGACCAACGCGAACGTGCGGATCCAGCGGGAATAGATCCAAGGCATCCAGATGTCGCCCCAGGTGCTGCCGTCCTTCTTGCGGAAGACCCACATGCCGCGATCGTCGGCATCTTCGATCAGAGCGTCGCCCGCCTTGGTGATCGCTTCCAGGAGTTGCGAACTTCTGTAGTATGGATTGTCGGCATGTTCGGTGGTATAGGCGACGGCCAGCGGATACATCACGTTTTGGTCGGTACAGATCCAGATGCCCGTGCCGAAGTGGCCCGTCTTGGCGTCAAACGCCCGCAGAATCGTGGGCACATCTCCGACCAGATCCTTGATCGCGCGGTCTTTGTAGGCGAGATCCTCGGCCTTGAGGGGCCAGAGGCCCGCGCAAAACAGCAGCATCGCTCCTGAGAAGATCCTCATGGTTCACCTCCTTTACAACGGGTCAGCCGGCATGAATCCAACTCCGGATCCGCCTTCGGTTTAGGCGGGAACGACGATGCAGCATAGCGTACCAAGAAAACGATTGGTAGTCGCCCCAAGTACGTTAGGCTTTCCAGCCTGACCGGGCTCTTGCGCCATTCGACTCACAGCGAAGCGACACTGAACAAGCCGCTACGGGAGGAGCTGGACTTCCTGGATTGCATGGCCACTGCGCACGAAGCGGGCGACTTTCGGGCCAGCGGTTTGCCGGTGACGACATGGTCAGTCGAGACCGACGTAAAGGCCCAGTGGGGGGGCATCTTGTCGCTGGTGAGCCGCGTGTTCCTGAACGACCGGCGGCGAATAACACAAGAGTTGTCGCTTTCGGGCCATGAGGGATTGCTTTTCTATATGCTGCAGCAGGTTGAACGATTCCGCAACTTGGGTGAGGGTTTTGCGATGCACCACAAGGATTCGCAGTACCTCGGCGAAGTCGAGGAGGAACTTCTGACATCGGTGCTGGAGGAGGTTCCTGAAGAACTCCTGACATCCGTATTGGAGAAGGTTCCGCTCGAGAAGCGGCTCCGCGCGCTCTCGTCGGAAGAGCGTCTGCGCGGCTTGCCGCCTGACGAGGGGCTCCGAAGCCTCACCCCCGAGCAGGTCGCAGCCGGGTTGAGCGAGGAGCAGGTGGCGAGGCTTCGGGAGTTGTTGGATCGCAGGGAAAGCCAATAACCGCAGAAGAAGCTGGGGCTCACGCAAGAGCACCAAGCCGCAAATGGAGGGCGGAATTGCCGCCGTGCATCGATTGCGCGCAGAACGATTGCAGGAAGGGGAACACTGATCGACACTGATAGGAAAGCAAAGCCCGCCAAGCCCTGGCCCCCTTCTGGCTCCGGACTCTCGACTCTCAACCCTCCTCCCGTCGCAGATCGATGCAGACCATCTCTTCCTCGTTCCGCACGTACAGCAATCCGTTATGCAACGCCGGGTAGGAAAGACACGGCGGCGCGAGGACGGGCCTGCGGGTCATCGACACCGCGCGAGCGCCCTCCTCGTCGAAAACCAGCGACGCCAGATGCCCCTTCTCGCCGAACAGCAGATAATGTCCGTCCACGGCGATCATCGTCCCATTCAGCGCCTTCGACCGCCACTGCCATTTCAACTCGCCCGTAGCCAGATCCAGCCGCCGCAGGCTCTTGCGGGTAATCGAAAACCCGACCACGTCGCCATCCACGTACAGCAGATTATTGTACTGGCTATCCAGCAGCTTCCCCTTGTCACGCCACAGTTCCTGGCACGCCCCGTCGGGCGACACACGCACACAGAGATTCCCCGTTTGGTAACCCGAGACAAAGACGACGTCCGCCGTTACCAAAGGCGTCGTCCCATGCGCGGCCTCGTAGTTCTTGGCGCAAAAGGGAATCCGCCAATAGACATTTCCGTCCTCCGGATCGAGCGATACCAGCGCATCCGCAGTCCAGACGAACACAAACGTTCGGCCATGCATCACGGCCGACCGTGGCGTCGCGCAACTCGCTCCATCCTCCGTCGCCGTCCACAAAGTCTCTCCGGTCTCCTTCGACAACGCCACCACACCCGCCCCGGTCTTCCGCCCGCCGATGTTCACAATCAGCCGATCCCCGACAATCAACGGGCTTGCCGAGACGGGCCAGACCTCGATCTCGACCTCGTAGTCCTCATGCAGACTCCGCCGCCAGATCTCGGCCCCGCTCTCTAAATCCAAACAATACAAATCGCCCCCGGCCCCGATCGCATACACCCGACCCGCTTCAAGCACCGGCGCGGCATACGGCCCGCTGCTATGGTTGTATGGGCACTCGTAGATGGCGCCCCAAGAATGTTCCCAGCGGGTCTGGCCCGATTCCGGCTCGAAGCACTCGACCACTTCCCGCTGACCCTTCCGGTGCAGCAAGACCACAACATCACCCAGCGCCACCGGTCCGGCGTAGCCCGCGCCGACTGCGATCCGCCACTTCTCCAGCGGCCCTTCCTCTGGCCACTCCAGATCCAAACCCATCTCCGGCGACGTGCCATCGTGACGCGGTCCCAACAGGGTCGGCCAACCGAGACCGGCGCCCGCGGGCATCGCGGTTCGCCGGCTGCAAGCCCTGGGCAGGCTCATCAAGGTCCGCTCGCTCGGCTTGTCCTGAACGGCAGGGAGTTCCCCGATCACGCGGTTGTTGACGACGACTCGCGGCCACAATTCGTCGACCCAAAAAAACCCCATTAACAACGAAATCGTGATCCCGGCAAACATTGTCCAGAAAACCAGTCGCATAGCAGGCATCACTCCACACCCTACCGGCTGAGCACGGCGAAGGCCACCTTGAAGTTCACCTCCGGTACCGTCGGATGGTCGGTCACGATCGATACCTCGCCCTTTTCTGTAAACCAATTGCACGGCGGGGCGTTCGCGGGAATCTCGATCTCGACCGCGTACAACCCTGCGGATTCCACTGCCGCACATCGATTCAGCTTCACCGAGAGGAAATCAGGCTTCGTCTTGATTTCCCGAACCGTGATGTTGCGGTGTTCGTCGTACACGGTCAGAACCATCTCCTCCCGTGCCCCTTCGCGTGGGCGAAGCGGGCCGAGATCGAGGATGCCCGAGATTCCATTGAACTTCTTTCCGGCTAATTCGATGGTGGCCGGCACAGAACCGGTAATCGGCACTTTCATCGAACGCGGTTTGTCCACGTCTTCCGGCGACAGAACAGACAACTCAATCCAGTCCGCGAACCGTCCGCCCTTGTTTTTGGGAGGCAAGGTCACGCGGAACTGGTAACCCGACTTGGCATCGCATGCCTTGAGCACAGCCGCGTCGGCAGGCTCCATTTCCCATTGGGAATCCTCTTGGGAACACTTCACGCCTTGAACGACGAAATCGTCCCAGACTTGGGAGTACACCGTGAATTCACCTCCTATCGGATTGTTCCTCCGGACGCTCGGCACGACCACGGCGGTCGGCAAGCTGGCCAAACGCTTGCGAACCGATCCCCGGATCCGCAGTTCGATGCTGGGGTTGGCCGAGTCGTTGGTGAGAATCAGGGCCGCGTGGGAAAAGTCGCCTTCCTCTTGCAACTTTGACGCCACCGTAATCGACGCCGCCATGCCGGGCGGAACCGGTGCCGCAGGGATTTCGCTGGTCGTGCATTTGCACGTCGTGGCGCCTTTCGCGAGTTCCAGGGGTGCTTCTCCCTCATTCCGGATCGTGAAGGTGTGCCGGCAGTCGACCGTCGGGTCGACCACTCCGAAGACATGTACCGACTTATCAACGACGGCCTTCGGCGCCAGCTCGCGCGAGTTCTTCAGCGCCAGGCCGGTGTGCGCGCGTGTCTCTCCGCGCGGACTGGCCATTTCGTTCGCCGAGGGCTGCGGCCAGTGGATCGCCGTTCGCACGGAGAACCAGACCACCGCCGGGCAGAGCACGGCGACAAACGGAACCATCGCTCTGGAAGCCGTCTTGTTCATTCGCATCCTCCGATCCCAATCAAGCCACCCTGATTAGCCTGGTACAAACGCTCCGAATACACGACGACCGGTTTGTAGGACGGACTGGCAATCCGTCCTACAGCGAGAGTGACCATCTTTCGTGCTGGGGTAATATCAACACACGGCCCGGGGGCGCGCGAACCGGCTCGCCCCCGGGCGAAGTTTCCGTCTGCTCGTGCAGACGCCGCTTGGACGCCTGGCCTATTCGAATTTCGCCATCTTGTTGATTTCGGCGCCGATGAACACACGGCTGGTGATCTCGAACTCGTTGAGTTCGACCGTAGCGTCCTTGTAGCCGACCGCGGTTTGCTGGGCCGGGGTCAAACCGTCGGGAATCGGGAAACCGGGATTGAGGAACTTGTCGCCGTTCAGGTCGCTGGCCTCCTTGACCGAGCCGTCGGCCATGAGAATGTTGCACGACGCCTTGTTGCCGCTGCCATGCACGCAGTACCAGTCGCGCGTGTCCTGCAAGTAGGTATTGCTACCGGCGGTACCGGTGGGCGGCGCGATCGTGCCCGCCAGCTCCGAGGCGATCTGCGTCGAGAGCGGTGCGCCAACTGCCGCCATCAGGTCGATGTTGTTGCCGTTGACGAAAGCGGGGCCGTCGTTGAAGGCCTCGGCCAGCGGCGAACCGGCGACCATGAACTCCTTGACTTCGGTCGAGTTATTGGCGAACGGGTCAGCGGTCGTTCCGTCGGCGAGAGTGGGGCCGTACTGGAGATTCATCTCGAGCATCGCCTCATCGATGTCGCCGGGGGCGGCACAGCCCAGAAGCGGAATATTCGACGACGGGACCGGTGAGCTTTCGACCATCGTCTGCGTGAGCGGCCCTCGCGAGCTGTTGAGCCCCTTAATTCCCTGACCGGCCGCGTCGCCGTCCGTTATCGGTAAGCTCGACGCATCGAAGCCGACCCTTGCCGCCGAGCGAACGAAATACCAGCTTGCGGCATAGTTCGTGTTGTATCCTTGGTTGAGGAAATAGCGGGCGACCAGCGCGGCCCGCTGTTCCGTATCGACGGCCGTTCCGGCAAACTCCGTGCCGGATCCGCCGGTAAGAGTACCCCATGCCGCTTCGCCGCAAATGCCGTCGGTCAGGCGCGCAGTCGGACAGCCGTCCTTCGTGTCCGTCGTGTCGGCGCCCAAGAGATCGTTCATCTTCTCCGGCGCCTTCAGCGGGCTGGAGGAGCAGAGCATCTCGCCGGGCAAACCGGCGCCCAGGTTGACCAGGTCCGCCACCCAGCCCCACGTGTCGGGGCAGCCGTCGCGGCGGAAATCGTAGGCGCCGGTGCATAACCGGTTCTGCGGGTCGCGCTCGGCATGCATGTGGAAGCCGATGCCGAACTGCCGCAAATTGTTCTTGCAACTGGAGTTCCGTGCCGCTTCCCGGGCCCGCGACAGGGCGGGCAACAAGAGGGCAATCAGGATGCCGATGATCGCGATCACCACCAGCATTTCAATCAGCGTAAAACCTCTGCGTTTCATCATGTTTTCTCCAAGAAACCTCTAAACCACAGAAACGAAATTTTTCTTCTCTTGCGGGTCGCCGCCATCGGCAGCGTGCTTCCGCTTCGCCGCCGGCCGAGCCTCCCGGCCGATCGGCATGTTCGGTATCGAGCAACGGCGGGTCTTCAGCCGTTACCCAAACGTGTCTCTACGGCATCCACCTCCTTTCGCATCCGAGAAACAAACCCCCTTCTTCGTTAATCCTAGTCGAATTGTCTCGTTCGCCGGTCGGCTTGGCTGTTTGCGCAGGCATTCGGTGCCCTCCCGTGCGACAGCGGCGGCCGGAGACTTGGTGGTTCCAAAAACTTTCAGTTATCTGATTATCACTTCCGATGTGAGAGGATGATGGGCTGGATGTGAGTTGTTGATGAATTTCGAGTTTTTTGTTCCGCTCTTGCCGCTCACGCGAACTGCCAAGCAGTGCAAGCCGTACACTCACTCAGCCGGAGCCTCTGTCCCGCCCGCGCCCCGCTTGCCTCGCGAGCCCCACTACGATTGAGTACTGATTATCCGCGCCGATGTCAGCGTTTGATGTTGCCGGAATAAGTCTTCCGTTAGATTTCGGTTCAAGAACCGCTGAAGCCGACGCTCGTGTCTCGACGCTCCACTCCTTACGTTTTCTCCTGCGCCGGGTCCGCCAGCTCGATCGTGAGCATGTCGACCACCAACTCCTGATCTTCGTTCGGCAACCGTAGAGGATCCGGGTTCGAGAGGCGGACAACGACGTCGATCGATATCGTTCGACCGGACGCGGAGCCGGGTTTCAGGCATTCAAACCATAATCCCTGCGGAACCGTGTGGACCTCATAGCCGGAGAGCTTGCGCCGATAGGCGCCGCTCAGCTTCTCGGGGTCGGCCTTAAATTCGGCCCGCGCGTAGCGAATCTCCATCACGCTATGCACAACGCCTGTGACTTTCTCCGGGATGCCGGCGGGCCAGGTATAGTACACGGCGGCCACCACTCGGGCCTCGGGGGGAAGTTCCACGGGGAGAGAGTTGGCGGCGTCGCTGAAATCGACCGGCTTTCCTTGCTGTCGCATCGCGTCGGCTTGCGATTGGCCGATCGCGCGGAACCGGCCGGCTGTGGCTATCAGAAGATCCTCCGTCGCCTGCTCCCAATCCTGTCCGAGTTTGAGGTCTCGCTCCTGGCGAGCCTTGACGAGGCCTCCCAACCCGTTGACGCGGCCTTTGGGACTCCCTTTGGCGAGTTCCGGCCGATCGGCATTCGCTTGGCGCAGCAGCATCTTCAGGACCGGATAGAAGCCCGGCTCATGGATCACGCTGCCCGCCAATCCGGCCGCGCGGAGGGGCGCAGGCCCGGCGAGCCAGTGCCGCTGAAGCGTCTTCAGCACGAGGGCCCGCATCGCCGTGGTGGGAATCGTCGAGGCCAGCATGACCACCTGATCGATCTCGGCCAGCGAGGTAGCCGGTTCGACGCGTGCTTCCATCAACCGCTGAAACTTCGGGCTCCACAGTCTTTCGGCCACTTGGTACGGCCAATCGGGCGTCGAGGATTGCCGGTTGCGCTGGTCGGGAAAGCTCAGCATGTAGCCCATCGCCTCCGCGCCGTATTGGACGAACTGACGCTCGAGAGCCGCTTTGAGCTTGGCGTCGATCTGACTGCTGGGGTAGAGGACAATCTGGGCCTCAAAGTTGTCCGGGCTTGGCTCCTGGACAATGCTTTCGTAGAGCCTCCGCATCGGTTCGGACGTATCGGAGGCGACAAGTTGCTCGGCAAGCCGGACTCGAAAACGGCTGCTGGCGCCCGTCGTGAGCAGACCGACCGCACGATCGCGGAGGGCCGTCGCCGTCACTTCGCCCTGTCCGAGCGGCCGCAGTTGCTCGGCGGAAGTGAGCACGCGGAAGAGGATCGCCTCGTTCTCGGGGCAAGGGTTGTCGACGAGCGCCTTGACCGCGGCGTCGGTGGCGGCCTGGTCGGCTTCGGTCCGGAAGCTGCCGTCGATCACGCCCTCCAGTGTCTGCCGGGCCTTGGCCGTGGCAATGGTTCCCAGAGCCGCAACGATGGCCTGGGTGAGCATCCTGTGCCGCTCGTTGAGTTCCTTCTCCTTACCCCTCTCCGTACGGATCTGATCTCTCAGATTGGCCATTACCCGCGGCTTGAGCAACTGGATCAGCAAGTCAGCCGCCGCTTCGTCGCCGGCGTGGTTGCTGCCGTAGTACTCAACCGCCGGCAGCAGCTTGGGGTCGTCCCGGATCCGGGCCTTGAGAAAATCGATCTCTTTCCAATCGGCGAAGGCATCGGGCCGCGGGGGTTCCGCCACATCGGGCTGTTCCTGCGGATCGTCCGGCGCCGCCTGATTGGACGGATTCGGTTCGGGAGTGGTTCTGCCCTTCTTGCTCGCTGCAAGTGCCGTTGCCTGTTCTTTGGCCTCCTTCTTCGCCTGTTCCTGCTTTGCCGCTTCGGCCGCTTTGGCCTCTTTCTGAGCTGCTTCCTCGTCCTCCTTTTCTTTCTTTCGCCTTTCTTCCCGCTGTTTCATCCATTCTTCCTTCGACATCCCGCCCCACTGGGCGTAGGGATCCTTGCTGGGGCCGCTACTGCTGCCACACCCGCCGCACCCGCTGAGGCTGGCAATCAGCAGGAGGCTCACTGCCCAGAGCAGAGAGGGCCGACGCGGAAATGCCGTAGACTGATTGGATACAACGAAGGCGTGTTGGGATGACGCGAGACCTTTCGAGTTCACGGGTATCACCTCTTGGGGATTTCAACTGCAGCAGGTCGTCCGAAGCGGAGAAGTACGCGATTCGTGGCTCTTCCAAGGGCTCGTGGGCACTTAGAGCCTATCCCAAAACCGCCGGGGACTGGCTCATTTTGCGGAGTCTTCGGAGCAAAATGTGCCTGTCCCCCTCTCCGCCAAG
>JAAYEH010000280.1 GCA_012728855.1 Rhodopirellula sp.
GTGTCCGGGGGGCTGACCGCCGGGCCGTCTGCGTACTACTTTGCACGACGCATTCGTCGAGGTAGCGCAGCACGTCGTCTTCGCGGAAGCGGACCGCCCCGCCGATTTTCAGGTACCCGATCCGCTCCTTCAGCTCGTATATCTTCGACCTGCTTAGTCGCAGCATGCTGGCGACTTCTTCAACCGTTTGAAGCTGCATATCTTTCCATCACGGCTTTGCCCATCCACTCCGACTCGCTTCTGGATTCGTTCCTTGAGCTGTTTCTGAAGTCTCTGCCAGACGTGATTTTGGCACAGCGTCTGCCGAAGGAGTTATTTGCCGTCTGTCACAATCAGTCGTTCCGTCGTCAGGCAGATGGAGAACCGCTTGTCTCTGACCCCGCAAATCGTCAACATGCCTTTTACTTCGCTTTTCAAGTTGGGTAAGTAACCACTCGATCAACACGTTCTGCGCCGCGATCACCTCCCTCTGGTCGCGAATCACGGCTCTGCTGCGTACTCTCCTGGGCATACGAATGTCCTTTCTGGGAACCTGAAGTAACAGCTCCGACGGTCATCACGGTCTGGGTGGCGGACCACGCTCTTTCCAGGCACACTTTGTCCCGTGCTACTCTCCTGCCCTTGGTGCCGCATCAGTATTCGCTGGGCAGCAACGCCGTAATCGCCCCTTCGCCGTCGTCTTCAATAAACCACAGGTTCTCCGGATGTTCGTCGGAGTCGAAGGCTTGTGCGTACTCCAGTCCGCCTACGGCACGCGCCGCGTCTTGGAGTGTCGCAAGGCACGCCGCGATTTCCGCGCGCGTGTACATCCGAAGCGCCCCCGCCGTCACGCGGAAAGGTCTGTCGGCGTGCGGCGTGAAGAAATAGCGCGATCGAGGATCGTCCAGCGGCGTTTCCTGTGCTCGAAGTTTGAGGGTCATGGTGCTTTCGAAAGATGATCGTTGCGGATTGTATCTCTGGTCTGCTGGCGAACGCACGAC
This sequence comes from Rhodopirellula sp., assembly GCA_012728855.1. Lineage (GTDB taxonomy): Bacteria > Planctomycetota > Planctomycetia > Pirellulales > Thermoguttaceae > JABWBD01. The sequence continues at coordinate 981 of JAAYEH010000280.1, forward strand.
GTGCCGCCAACTGCCGGCCGATGTCACCGCTCGGGCAGCAGCCCCTCGCGCTGGATTCGGTTCAGTTCGTCATGCGAAATGACCCACGACTGGTACTTGCCGCGACCGCTCCGTCGTTTTTCGGCCTTGATCCGGCCGCGACGTGCCCACTCCCGCACTGTAAACTTTGCTTTCCCGAGCAGTTCCGCCACTTCGTCGGTCGAGCAGTAGTCCTTCACCCTCCGAAGCTGGATCAACGTGCCGAGCGCTTTCTCGATACGTTCCAGACGTTCCAGAATTTCGTCCACGATCATCACCCTCAACGTCAAAACCGGCTCAAGCACCGGTCCGTGGGAAAGCCGCCGCGAGCCCCTTCCCTGGGGCCCGGCGGCCGTTGGTTACTGGGCCGCCTTTCCATGGGCGGCGGCTGATACGGCGGTTCGCGATTCCTTCGGCGGCTTCTGCCCGGCGGTGAGGCCGAGCAGCTGGCGGAATCCTCGCCAGGAAAGGAACGCCTCCTGCACGGTCCCGTCCTCAAACGACAGCGTCAGGCCGTCGCAATCTTCTTTCCCGGTCAGGGAACAGGTCCCGTTTCCGGTGCTGTGGATGGTGAGTTTCACCGACATGGAACACCTCGCAACGCTAGAGAAGGGGGCGCGACAGGCGACCTTCGCCAGCCGCGCTTGCCCGGTTTCTTTCTTGAACGCGTTCAACAATTCACGGTCTTTTCCTCCGCCTTCCGAATGACTCGGGTCAAGTGTTCGATGATGCTTTCCCAGCCGTGCCTGGCCGGTTCCCAATCGCCGCTGAGCGCGTCTTTGGCGTCGTGCAACGACATCCTGCACGCTGTCAGCAACTCCTCGTGGTTGTTGCAGGCTCGCACGATGAATTCCGCATTCGCCTTGGATTTCCCTCCGAGGCCGCCTTCGACATCCGCGATGATGCCGCTGGCGTTTGGGCCGAGGATCGCCCAATGTTGTTCGCCGCGGTACACGTCGCGGCGCTCCGAAATCCCCGCGTGCCAGTGAGTTGGGGTGTGTGCCGGTGATTTGTCATGATTCGCCACGTTGTTGGGGGAAGATGGCTGCAACTAACGGACCTTCTCGAAGACCATGCACGTGTCGTGCAGGCCCGGAATGAAGCTGCTGCGGTAGACTTTGTGACTGCTGGACGCGCCGTGACTGAAGCGGATGATGTCTGTCGACGCCTGTCGGAGTCGCGCCCCAAAACACAGCCGTTTGGTGTGGAAAGTCAGCGGGACGAACCCGGCCTCACGGTCGCTGTAGTCGCCCATCAGGATCGCCAGCTTGCCGTCGTCTGCCAGCACTTTCGCACAATTCTCGATGAGTTCCTGGTACCGATGCAGGAAATAGGACAGCGTTGGCGCTCCGCTCATGTCGCGGAGATCGTCAGTGTATTCCTTCTGTCGCCAGTACGGCGGATGGATCCAGATGAAATCGAATGGGCCGATCCCTTCGTAGTTCTTGGGATCACAGGCGTCGAAGCCAAACCGGATATCGTGCGACTTGCACGGGATGTCCAGCTCGTCGCATACGTCTCGGCAGGTCCCCGATCCGGTCATCGGATCAAACACCGTCTTGGGCCGGAAATAGAGCAGCAGGTCCTTGATCAGTTCGCCGGAGCAGTTGCCGGGATAGCGACTGTCTCCGTAGTTGCCTCGCCACGACTTGTGGTACAGCGACGTGAGCCACGGAACCGGACTGCCGGTCACGGGTGCTCGGGGAAGTACCGCGATCGTCTGCGGTGAAAATGCGATGCTACGCATGGAAGTAATTGGGAAAGAAGTAAACTGCCTCTCTGCGGAGGCGAGCCGCAACGCCGCACGACCGCAGCGCACCCGTCACAAAGCAGAAAGCCGAAGCAGTCTTTTGACGGGGAGCGCGGCCGTGTACTGTCCGCCGCCTCCGCAGAGCGAAGTTGCCAAGAGAGCGGAGCACCGAGGAGAACAATCGGCGTCCGCGAAAGAGGAGGGATGCTTCCCGGCCACCACGCTGGCAAGTCTCGAAGACTGCTCCGCCACGGTTGCACTGGGAGGAGCGGGGCGGCTGTCATGGCAGCCGCCCGATCGCTCGTTAAGCAGCCTTCGGCTGCTTGTCTGCCTGCTAACTCCCCACCTGGTCCCGAAGGCTTTCAATCGCCTCCGATGCCTGCTGGCAGAGCGTCACCAGTTTCCCAAGACTGTCCCCGTCGAAGGATCGTGTGTACTTCCAGGCGCCGTCGCGATCCTTGTAGGACCGTTCGAACGTCACCGAGAAGAAGCTGCGCATCTCGCCCCGAACCATTTGGTCGCGGCCCCAGATGCTCGCTGAACAATCATCCACCCGAAGTGTCTTGAGCGGCAGCCGCTTGGCTGCCGGTGCCGCGTCCGTCGCGGCGGTTTCCTCCGGCTTCGTGCCGGATACTTCCTTGAGCTTCTTAGTTGCCATAGTGGCGTGAAGGGAAAAATGCACGGAATGGCCGTGCGCCAGAACCCACGACGAGCCGCCGAGTGCTGCCATGACAGTCGCATCAGCGGCTCGCGCGTGGCTGCCTCAATTCGGTTGTTGTTCGGTTTCTTCCCGGCTGGGACTCGCTTCCTGCGTCAGGATGTACTCCCAAGCGTGCCCCAGTAGCAGTCGTGCGATCGGGAGGTCATCGCGGCCGAGGGACGTGCTGGTTTTCCATTCCTCCCCCTCGCGATAGATTTTCTGGAGGGCCACCTTGTGGAACACGGATTCCTGGGCGTGATTCTCAAAGACGCTTACCTTGACCCCGCGGAGTCGGTAGACCTTAACCGGTTTGTTTGTGCTTGCGGACATGTTGTCGTCCTTTCCTCAGAGGGTGTTCGACCAAGGGACACAGAGCGAAGTGCCGGGAAAGTGGCGGCCTTCGCGGAAATAATCCTTGCGGATCAAAAAGCTGGCCCATCGTCAGGGGCAACGGGCCAGGGCATCCTTCACTTACGCAGTCGGTTACAGATCGACAAAGTCGTCCGGATCTTCGACATTCCGAAGTTGCCGAAGTCGTTCGTCGACGTAGTAGCACTTGCCTAGAATCTCGACCGAGCGAAGCTGCCTCCAACCGCGATCGAGAGAGTCGAGCGACTGCTGCAGCAGATCGATAATCGTCTGCAGCGGCCCGTCCGGCAACGCTGCCAGGCTTCGGGCTTCCTTGTCCGCTACCTGTTCGATCCGGAACCAGTACTGACAGTGGGCGGATGGGCTCTCGTGACAGAACACGCGAACGCGGATTCCGCCGCGGAAAAGCGATCGGACGCAGGGAAGCCTGTTCAGGTCCGGAGTCGAATCTGACTTGATTCGACGAATAGTTGCGAGAATCCTTCTCAGCATGCAATTGGGGGGAACAGTAATAGAACGCGCCGAAGCGCGCCACGTAACTCCGGCAGCCCATCCCTGAAAAGGCGACCGGAACAACGGTGGTTTGGACGTCATCCGCAGCTCGCGCGGATTCTCGGTGTGCTCGGTACGGCAAAGTAGCCTCACCGAAATA
>JAAYEH010000281.1 GCA_012728855.1 Rhodopirellula sp.
CGCAAAGTGCAAAACCCTCTAGCAAGCCCCATGCCAGACGTCGCCGTCTTTTCTCGCTGCTCGCCGCGGGCTACTTGAACCAGGGATTAGATTGTGGCTGGACCTCTCCCCTGCCACGTCCACTCCACCATCCAATCTCTTGCCGCGCCACGTCGTCCTCTTCGGCCGCCGCACAATCTAATCCTTCATAAGTTCGGCCTTGCCGCGCCGGCAATCCTCCCGTCAGTTCTCCTCAGCCGCCACAATGATGACTCGGGACCGTTCCGGCAATCGTACGGTCGGATCCAGAGGGCGCACCACGCCGTTCTCTACGACGCCCGCCACGGCCAACGGCCGCCTAGGCTGCCGCGCAAGGTGCCCCTCCATCGGCAACGCGACCGCGTCCGCCGGTAATTCGAGGGGAGCCAGTGGCGGCTCCGCGGCGATCTGCTCGTCGCGAGCGCGGCGTTCGAGACTCCGCTGGTCAATTTCGGGTCTACTCATCGAGTATTGTATCCTTCTCAGTAGGCAGTAATGACGAAGATGGGCACTTCGCCCAATTCGCCGAAAATGTCCGGAATCTCGTCTTCCTCCCGATCGTACCGCCAGATCACCCAGATCCGGCGGCCCGCGGGTGTGGCCGCGAACATCTGGAACCGAGCCATCTCTGCGCTGCTGGAGGCTGAATACGTGGTCGAACGCAGCCTCCACGTCCTCGGCCGAAAGGCCGTGAGCGTCGATCTTTTGCAGATTCCACTCGATCCACTTGAACTGCCGCATCGGCACCCGTCTTCTTCGATCACCGTTCGCGCACTTTCCGCAGCTCGGCGATCAGGCCCGCGGTACACGAAAAGAAAACCGAATGACGATCAGAGCCTAGCGGCCGCTGCAATAGGGCTACCGCTCGGGCCCTGACTACCCCTATTATACGGCTTATGGCCGGAATACTCAACGACCGTTGGAACCGCTCCACGTTGCCAGCGATCATCTATTGGCATGCGCGCACTCTGGCCGAACGTGGAACTCACCGGCCGCCAATTACGCGGTTCGGTGCAGCGTCTTCGTCAACATTCCCTTCTCCTTGAGCCACGCCGCCATGCTCGGCAAACATTGCCGACTCCTTCTCCGCAAGCTCGGCCTTTGCTTCAGCCTCCGCTTCCTCGCGTGATTTGCCGTTTCCCCACGACACGTCTGGCCGGTTGAGTTCGCAATGAACGAAATCATAGAGGCACACCGGTTCGTTGCCCACCCAGAGGCACATGATCTGCGAGTCGGCGGACCATGAAATACGTCTCTCACCATCTGGACGACCAACGAAGCCCGTGCCATCCAAGCGCATGCACGTCAGCGGCCGCTTGACATTTGCTGTCACAATGAAGGCGAAAGAGGTATCTAGCCAGTTGTCCTCTTCACAAAGGACGCGCCGAGAGCCATCAGGGCTGATGCTCTCCAAGGCTATGTGAGATGTATCAAATCCGCGAAGGAAGAAGAACATCAGTGTGTCGAAGAGTGATGAAAGGCAAAGTAGTACGACGGGGCCAAGGAGCAGGAACCGCTGACGCAGCGGGCAGGCAAAGCTGACGCCTCTGCCAAAGTACACAACGGCAACTGCAATCACCCATCCCAACCCCAACAGGTAGCCAATACTGCGCCACAGATCGGTTATCCAAGGGGCAAGATACACGCCTCCCGCTGCGTTGCAGAGGCTCGGATAGAGGGAGACCGATATCGCCATAGGCATGCCGACCAGACCGAGTAAGCAAATCATCGGTATGGCCCACCAACGGATGGCTGCAAGGCCCTTGGCTTTGAGAGCACTTGCACCGGCAACTACTCCTACCGCAGCGACTATGCCGACTGTCGCGGTAACCATGATCCTCTCTTATTGCCGAACGATAAGGATAAGCTGCCGGGGCCGCCTGCAATTCCTTGATGCCGCGCAAAACCAGGATGGCGGCCCCGGTCAGCTTCATCCGCTGGTTCTGCCATCACCCTCGACCAGGTTGAGTGTACGAGATGTCGTCAATTGACGACAACCATTGGACATCTGGCGTTGCGCGATTCGCGACAGCATTCTCAAGGATCGAAAACGCCATCTCTCGCGGCATGTGGTATCGGCTCGGATACCACAGCATTCCTACCCCACAGCATGGACACGCCTGCACGACGTGGAGTTCCTTGAGCACCTGCTCGCGCAGGTTGGCATCTGAGTAGGCATAGCGAAACTCCCCAGACTCCTGATTCTGAAATTCGCAGACGCCGTAGCGTTCGGTGAAACCGAGATTCAGTTGGCCGCCGTTTTCAGTTACGAGAAAGACGTTCCCGTTCGATTCCGACATGGCTTCAGCGATTGCGGCCACGGCAGAGTCCAATCGCTTTGCCGCGTAATACTCCGGCTGGAGTTGCCATCGCGCCGTCAACAGTTCGCCGGGGGTTGACGAGCTTGCCAGTTCCTCGCCACTCGGCGTTAGGACGAGACCGCTTGCAAGTCGGCGTTCATTCTCACGTTTTTCGGCGCGAAGCTTTGGCGGAATCTTGACGCATTGTCCGCAAAGTCCCTCATTCCTCGCCGCCGTTTCCGGGAGGATCATGTTCTCGCATTCGATGCACTTCACGCGTTCGGTCATCGTCATACTTGAGGCAGAACGTTTGCGATCAGCCGGCCGGGATATGCGGCGCGGCCGACCTTGTTTTCAGGACCGATTTGGCCGCCGCATATCCCGGTCGGCTGCATCGCCTGGTTCGGCGCTCTGGTTACACGAGGTGCTCTCGCACCGCCTGCCACTCATCCCAGATCCGCTCCAGGGCCAGTCGGGGAATCGGCATCTGGGCGTCGAGTGCGGCGTAAAACCGCTCCGCCTGCGACAGTGGCATCTGTGTGCAGGCAGCTTCGTCGCGGACCTCCAGCACCTCGGCCTCGCTGAGGAGCGCCCCCTTTTCCCGCTCCCGAGCAGCCAGCAGCATCACGAGCGGGTTGAGGAACACCGTGACCGTGGGCTCGGGAAGACCCGCGCGCTGACGCACGCTAGCGAAGTTGGCGAACACGTTATCAACCAGCGTCCGCCGGTCGCCGACCCCGTGGTACGTTCGGCCCACTCCGATCAACTCGTGCTGGCCGGGGTGGTGCGACTGGTCGCGGGCCGAGGCGTTGGCTTCCGCGACCAATCCGCGGCTCCACTTCGCGGCGGCCCCGACTCGCTCGGTCATGCACCGCAAGACGGCCGCATCCACATCCGCCACAGTAACGCCCATATCGCGGCCGATGGCCGTTGCGAATCCATACAGGATCATACCGAGGATGGAGACACTCAGATCATCACGAACCCACCGCCAATCGGCGAGCACAGCATCCGCCAACTCGCCAATGCGTCCAGTCAAAACGTCGAGCGTCATCTTCCACTCCTTCGCCGAACGATAGGCATCAGCCGCCGGGGTGGCCGGCAACCGACTTTCGGATACCAATGACGTCCGACCGGCCACCCCGGTCGGCTGCATGCTGTGGTTCGGCGATCACTTCGGGAGATGAGAAACGCTTCGGCCAGGGCAATTTGTTATGCGGTGACTTCAACATATTCGACGGTGCTGCTCGGCTTTGGAATCGGCTCACCATCGGAGCGCATCCCCTCGAGGTGAAACTCAATTGCCTCCCGAATCTGCGATTCCGCTTCCTCGATCGTTGAACCCGTGGCAACGCATCCCGGAAGATCAGGCACATATGCCGAATAGTTCGAGTCTGCTTTTTCAATGACGACAGCGTATTTCATGCGGCACCTATTTCCAACCCGCCTGTTTGAAGATACTGTTCAATGTTCCAGGCGCCAGATCATCGCTTGGCTTTCCCGGGACGGTCACCCGACCGGGCTTTGTCGGGTGTTTGAACTGACGGTGACTGCCGCGGGCGGCATGGAGATACCAACCGTCATCCTGCAATTTGCGGAGGACTTCTGCAACTTTCATTCCACCAGTATCCCACAATGCGCCGCCACAATCGAGGGGGGGCGCCACGAAAAAGCTTCCTGGCGCCTGCCAACGGTGTTGGGCGGACGCGTACGCATCGGCCGGGACAAACCATCGTCAGCGGGTGTCAGCATCCGGTACAAAGTCTTCGCCGTGCCTCTCTGCGGGCTTCACCCTGGGTATCCAAAATAATACAGCCAACACCAGAGGAAAAGCTATGGCCTCGCCAATACTGGCGGTCCAGTCCTGCGGGGTGGCATACGACAAGGCATCAACAGATATTCCCAACCCCACCACCAACGCTGATCCACCCACGATAGCCACCACGCGTGAGCGGGGCACTTCGGCAACGGTGCGTCCAAAGAGCGACGATGTCATCGTCACCAGTAGCATTGCGATACCGGTCACGCTGCAGAACCAGGGAATAGTGAGATTTCCGAGGAAGCTCCACAACTGGAACCGCTGCGTAACCGCAGCCGCGAGCAACAGCCCCAGCGCCGTAGCAACTCCCGTGAGAGATTGACGCAACAACATGCACACCTCCTCGCCGAACGACTGCGATCAGCCGGCCGGGATATGCGGCGCGACCGACCTTCTTGTCAGGACTGATTTCGCCGCCGCATATCCCGGTCGGCTGCATCGCTTAGTTCTGTGCGCAGGCGTCCCTTCCAGCCTCGCCATTTCTTCTTCCGGCCCAGCAGTTTTTCGGGATGTTGCTCGAGGTATCGACGCCGCCACTTGCTGTCGCGAAAGTTGGTTCGCGCAAAAAGCGGAGCGAGGCGCCGAGCCTCCTTGGCGGCTTCATGGTCAGTTGCGAATTGGCACATTTCGAAGCCCATTGGACCGATATTGTACCGCTCGGCAACAACCGAAACATTGTAAACGCCGAATTGTCCTGGCGCCTTTTGATTGATCTGGATGAAGAACCTCAGGTCATTCGTAGACCAACACGTCAGAACCGTTCCTTCGGGCAGGCTACCGCAAATGTCCTGGGTGAGCCTGATGTCCGTCCGTTCCATTCCTCGCCATCCCAATTCGGCCGCGAAACGACGAACTTGATTGGTCGGGTCCACTGCAGCACCTTGAAGCACAGAACGACCAGGATCAGTTGCCGGGGACCGCGGCGACTGAACGCACCATCTTGAAAACCGTCGACCGCGGTCCCCGGTCAACTGCATCCGATAGTTCTGTCGGACTTGACTGTCTTTGGACCTACTTCGGAAGTCGTTTTCCCTTCCCCCAGACGATCTTTGACGCCTCTTTGGACGATACATATTCGCCCCGAATTAACAATTCGCCATCGACAAACAACCGGTCTGTGACCCGGTATTTATGGACAGTGAACGTCTCGCTGTCAGTCTCGAGAACGTAATTGCCGTCGCGATCAGACAAGATCAAATGATGGGCAAACTTGGCTCGAGGACGATACAATTCGTCAGCGTGAATGGAGAATTGGGAGCCGACCTCGCCACCATTCGTGTCGCGGTATATTGCAATTGCCCTGTCCTCTTGCTCCCAGACGTCAAGACGAGGATCCGACGAGGGGCTGTTCGCGATGAACGTCGTCCCGTCCATCGGTCCGCCGATCAGTTCCACTAGCAAGAGGCTTGGTGCATCCATCGAAATCACCTCGACAATGTAGTGAGTTCAGGCTAACAGGGGAACCGCCATAGCGCTGGCCCCGATAGCCCACGTAAGATTAAGCATACCGAAAACCAGAAACGTAAACGTTTTTTTCGCTGTATTCATGAGGACCTCCTTTTCTTGGCTTGTCACGTCCAACAGAAACGAACCAATATCACGGCCGAAGCCGATGAAGAGAAGAGCCACGAAGCCAGCCACCATCCAAGGAGTCGAACCTTGGCCCGCTAACCCTGTTAGCCTGAACTCACTTGCGTTGCCTCCAAATGATGTACTGTTGGTTTGAGTGACGTTACGACAGAACGACCAAGCTCAGCAGTGGCGGCCGCGCTGAGCAACAGTAGACTTTCACAAAACCGGACCGCGGCCGCCGTCTGCTGCAGCGCCTTGTTCGGCCTCTGGTGTCAGCCCCCGCAGTTCCCGCCGCACACCTACTTGATGCGCCTCGTAGAACTCCTCGATCTCCGGTGAGGCATCGAGAGTTGCCAAGTACGGGTCGGCCGCGCTCGCGATTACCCGTTCTACCTTCGCAATAATCGGTCCCAAACTGGGAACCCTGTCCGGCAGCCACGCCGACCTGAGCGTCTGCCATTGTACCGCCCCGTGATTAAGGAAGTACTGAGAGACGCCGCCATTCCGCGTGTGGACGTCGAACACCCAGAACTCGCGAATGAGCCGCTCGCCCGGGGTAAGTGAGTGGCCAGCGATGACCTTCCGCTCGGCCTGTTCGCCAGCGTCAAGCAGCCAGTCCTCAAGCTCCCAATCCACTTCCAAGCCGAAGTCCTCCGTTGCCGAACGGTTAAGGTACCTTCCCGGTGCTGCCCGGCTTCGGCATTGATTCTACCACGAAACTGGTCGGACAGCACTGGGTCAGGTTGAGCGACTTGTTCGGCCTGCCCTACTCACTGCGGCGACTCGGAGTGAAAGTCATCGTGATCGGAACGCATGCCCTCGGTCACCCACCCTTCGAAGCTCGGGTATACGACGGTGCTTGGCCACGGCGAGCGCTCGGGAGGGCTGTGCGTCCAGGTGAGATGAACTACCGCGACCCGCCCCGTGCCGTCCTCGATGGCAAACAACACATCGTCACAGTCCTGGCGTCGGCCAAGGGTCCGCACGGACAGGCCGTACAGCGGGTGCCCGGGGGACAGTTCGCGCCGCAGTTCCCGCGCCATGGCGGTGAGTTGGTCGGGAGCGTCGGCGATCGAATGCCACGGCACAAGCCACTTCACGGGTACGCGCCCTCCCAAGGCCGAACTTCGAATTCTGCGGCCGCGCAGGCGGCCGAAAGCGTCTTTTGCGGCCCCACCGGCTGCATAAAGCGCAATACAATGCGCGCTCAATATAGCTCCTAAGTCGTCAGGCTGCAAGACAGTGCGTCGACGCCTTACAGCAACGGCCAGCGTGTTCTGCGGACCGCATATCCCGCGAAAACCGAAACGCCGTGCGTCTTCTCCGGACGGCTCGGACCGTAGAACACCCACGCACATCCACCGCCCCATGGAGCCCCAAATCCCTCTTGATGAACGATTTGCGTCCAATACACGCCCGCCGCCTGGAGGGGTTCTGCGGCCGGTGCGGACCGCAGAAGACGATTTCCGTCGAAAGGGCGGGGGAAGCTAGTTGACAAGTGTTCGTATGTTTAGTATCTATACAGCCGTTAATCTATGCATGCCCCGCGCGACGGCTCCCGCTCGTCGCGGAAGCCCTTTGCCGCGCCAGGTTCTCGGCTACATCCTGGGAGACTTCGCCATGACTCACCCCCGCGGATCGACTCCTTCCGACTCCAGCAAACCGAAACTGCTCGACCAGGTCCGGCACCATTGCCGCGCCCGCCACTTGGCGCTCAGCACCGAGCACGCCTACGTCAACTGGATCCGGCGATTCATCCTCTTCCACCATAAGCGGCACCCGCTCGAGATGGGCGCCGCGGAGGTGAGCGCATTTCTCACCCACCTCGCCGTCGAAGGCCACGTCGCGGCGTCAACTCAGAATCAAGCCCTCTCGGCAATCCTCCTCCTATATCGTGAGGTGCTCCAACGCGACTTCGGCTGGCTCCAGGATGTGGTACGCGCCAAGAAGCCAAAACGACTGCCTGTCGTCTTCAGCCCAGAGGAGGCGGTCGCCATTCTCGCCCAGTTGCGCGGCGTACGCTGGCTGATGGGCGTGCAGCTCTACGGCGGTGGCCTGCGACTGATGGAATGCCTCCGTTTACGCGTTAAGGACCTGGATTTCGAACGCCTTCAGGTCACGATCCGCGATGGAAAAGGCGAGAAAGACCGTATCACGCTGTTGCCGGAAATACTGGTTAATCCGCTAAACACGGCAATTGCCACACGTTTCGCCATTCGTTTGCCACGCATCTACTGGCCGATGGCACCGACATCCGCACGGTGCAGGAGCTGTTGGGACACAAAGACGTCCGAACGACCCAGATCTACACGCACGTCCTGAAGTTCAACGGCTTCGCCGTCCGAAGTCCCGTCGATCGTTTCTGGACCTCCGCTCTGCAACAACGCCCCGGTGGCGCAACTGCCCATCAGAGCGGACCGCGCAAACCGTCGTGCCGCCCACTTGACAACCCGCAATAGGCCCGCCAGCCGGTACAAAAGACGCCGCTCGCCCGCTCTGCCGGAGTTCGGGCCCGACGCACCGTATTGGCTCGCCAGAGATAAGGCAGCCCGCCAGAAATGATCTACCCTGAAAACGAGTTTTCTGGTATTCAAGGGTCTCGAATGGATTCGAGGACTCTGGGAGGTTTTCAGGGAGGAGATCATGCTGAGGGAACTGACTGAGGACGTGTTGGAGACGATCAAATCCGCGGCGAGAAAGGCGACTGGGTACAAGCGTCGGCAGTTTCAAGCCGAGATGGCTCTGAAGTACTGCCAGGGCAGTCCCCGGCGAACGGAACGAGTCTTCGGATGGGGACGCGATGCCGTGAACACGGGGCTAAACGAACTGCGCACCGGTATCCGTTGCCACGACAATTTCACGGCCCGTGGACGTCACAAGACCGAAGAAGAGCACCCGGAAATTACCAAGCAAATTCACAGCTTCGTCGAGCCGGCCACGCAAGCAGACCCGAAGTTTCAGACACCGTTTGCCTACACGCGGATGACGGCCAAGGCTGTGCAACAGCAACTGGAGGCAATGGCCCAGCCTGGAGAGGATGGCACTCCCCCGCCTATTCCTTCCGAGCGCTCCGTGTATCGGATTTTGAATCGGTTGACCGTGACCGCCGAAGAGTTCATTCGCCGTTTCCTGCAGCATGTGCTGCCAAGCGGTTTTCAGAAGGTCCGGCACTTCGGCTTCGCCCATGCGCGCCAGCGGATCGATCGGGAGTGGCTGAAAATGCTGGTCACCGTCACGCTGAATTTCGTCTATGTGTTGCTCGTGGCTGCCAAGCCGCTACCGGTCGCCCATCCTCCGACGTGTCCGGATTGTGGCGCCGAGATGACTTACATCGGCTTCCTTCCCGCGCCGGTGGCACGATTGGATAGCAGCTAAACCAAGCAAAGCCGTACGACCTCACACCGCGACTGGCACTCAGACGCGGCGCCGGGGAAGCTCGCTTTCGGCGACGCCTCACGCCTCCTACGCTGAGGGTCCGCACCGGCGGCGAAAATCGGAGCTGCCCGCCGCGGGCTACTTGAACCAGGGATTAGATTGTGGCTGGGCCTCTCTCCTGCCACGTCCACTCGGGCATCCAATCTCTCGCCGCGCCACGTCGTCCCCTTCGGCCGCCGCACAATCTAATCCTTCATAAGTTCGGCGGCCAGCCCCCTACTATAATAATCCCATGAGCACCATCAGCGTGCAAGACATTCAGCGTGACCTCCTCGCTTTTCTCCGACGAGTGGAGGCGGGCGAGTCATTCCTCGTCGTCAGCGGCCAACGCCCAATGGCTGAAATCCGCCCTGTGGCGGCCCCGGCGGGCCAACTGCGTCCCTTCGGGCTGTGCGCCGGCCAGTTCGTGGTTCCCCCAGACTTCGATTCGCCCTTGCCGGAGAAAATCCTTGAGGAGTTCGAGGGAGCATGAGACTTCTCCTCGATACCCACGTCTTCCTCTGGTACATCAGCGCCGCCCCCGAGTTGCCGGTCGCCTTCCGGGACGCAATTCGCGAACCTGCCAGCGAGGTCTACCTGAGCGTCGCGTCGGTGTGGGAGGCGGTGATCAAGCACGCCCTGGGGAAATTACCTTTGCCGCAGGCTCCCGAGAAATACCTCCCGCGGCAACGCGAAGCTCACAAGGTCGCGACTTTACCCATCGAGGAGGCGGCCATCTCTCATCTTGTCAGCCTTTCCCCGTTGCACCGCGACCCCTTCGACCGCATCCTGGTTGCGCAAGCATTACAGCACGGCCTGACGTTGGTCACGGTGGACGACGCGGTTCGAGCCTACCCCATGCCTCTACTTCATGCCTCCTGAGCGATTGGTATCGTTTCCCTCGCCGAACGACAGGGATGACCGGGTGGCCGGGAGCGAGCCAGCCATCCCAAAAACCTCAGCTAGCCCCCTTCCCGAAACTTGGCCCGAAAAGGGAGAAGCGGGCTACGGCCAGTCGCTGATCCGCCCCCTCACTGCTTCTCGAATCCAATATGTTCGGCTCCTCCCCGCTTCGGCCGACTTTTTAGACACCCGACTTTCGGCCGGTGCGAACCTGCACGCACGCCCTCCAACGTAAACCCGCTGCCGCCGCCTACTTGCGCCCCAGAGTCTCGTCCGACCAAAAACCGGAAAAGCCGACATGGCGAAAAACTCCCTCGGCCCGGCTCCCTGCCGAAATTCTCCTCATCCCCTGGCCCAGAAAACTGCTTGACCGATCGCGCCGCATCGACCATGCTCAAACAAGAATAGTGGACGTACGATCACGTCCATTCCCCGGAGCCGGATCCAGCCGCTGTCGTGGCCCGGCGCCGGCAGCTCCTTGGCAATTTGGTCCATGATTCGAGTTCTCCCGGTCGCCGGCGGACGGGATCGCGGTCTCTTTCCGCCCCACGTGCCCGCCGTCCTCCAGCGCCAGCAACGGCAGAATCCTGAGAAGCCCTAGCCAAACCGGAACTGGCTTCCGGCTCTCACAATGTGAGATGCCAACAGCGCAAGAAACGGGCACCTCCTCCCTCAGAAGCGCGTGGCCGCCATGTCCCCTCGGATTTGAGAAATCGCCAACTTGGTGGCCACACCCGCCCGTGCCAATCGTCGCATGCGCCGTGCAGTTACTCCTCCAGCGCTTGTCAGATACCCTGGAGTGTGTCCAGCAGCTTTATCGGCGGGCCAACGGGCGCGTCTTCGGGGGAAACCGCTTTCCCAATCTGCTGGTCGGGCCGCGGGCCGGTTCGCAGCGGCCCCGCTTGGTGCTGGCGCCGAAATCGCCGGGCTTCGACGATCCTGCCCAGCGAAGATGATCGGCGGTATCTCGACTCTCGATCCGGTCCGAAATGACCTTGGGATCGATGTGGAAGAGGAACGGCACCGACGACTGGTTGTGGAAGAGTGAGTGTGTTATGCTGCCCGAGTGATGCCGCGAGGAAGGCGTTGGCCTTCAAAGTCCCGAAGAATCAAACGTCACACAGGAAGGGAGAACAGAATGAGGAGACATCTTGTCTTGGTCGTTGTCGTTTTTTCGATCAGTGCTGCCGCTGCCTTTGGTCAGGATAAAATCCAGCTTCATCCGAAAGCGGAAAACTACCCCTCGAAATTTGGCGGGCCGTTCGTCCATATTCCCAACGGCGGAATCCTGACGCTCGCCGGAACGGAAGCTCATGTCAGCTTTGACAAGGGAAGAAGCTGGCAGTCGTATCCCGCGATTCCGGCGGCGGATTTCAGTTTTGGCGATCGATCGATCGACCGGACCAAGGACGGCGTGATCGTCTCGATCTTCTGCAATCACAAAGAAATGCGTTCCGGAAAACAAGGGTGGGGCAAGGGAACGCCCGAGGAATGGCAAATCCCCGTCTATTCGATTCGGAGCACGGACGACGGAAAGACCTGGTCCGCTCCGCTTGCGATTCAGCGCGACTGGGTTGGAGCCCTGCGTGCCATGGTCGTGCTCGAAAGCGGCCGGATCGTGATCGCAACCATGGCAATCCAGCCCTGGGAGCACGTCATTCCCGTCTATTATTCCGACGACCAGGGAAAGAGCTGGACGAAAACACAAACCATCACGATGGAAGGTTCGAAGATCAACGACCACGACGGGGCGATGGAACCGAAACTCATCGAACTCGCCGATCATTCCGTGTTCATGCTGATTCGAACGACCAAGGGAACCTTCTACCGATCGATCTCCAAAGACGGCGGCCTCACCTGGTCGAAACCCGATTCGACCGGGATTCAGAACAACAACTCGTTCGGCGAACTTGCGCGGCTGCACGACGGGCGACTGATTCTCGTCTGGAACCGTGACGACAAATACCCTCCGTTCGGTTACGTTCCGGATCCGAAAGACTGGCCACTGGAGGATATGAGTTACAGTTGGATCAAACGACGCAACAAGCTCTCGGTTGCCATGTCGGCCGACGACGGCAAGACATGGTCGGAACCGGTGGTGGTCGCCTCGACCGAAAACGAAAAAGTCTGGATCGCCTATGCGGTCTTCTTTGAAATTGAGCCGGGCGTATTCTGGATCAACACCGGTCAGGGTAAAGTTCGACTGCAAATCCGGGCAAGAGACCTTTAGTGGTCCTGACGAGATCGTTGCGGTAACACCATGCTGAATTTGCCACGGCGAACGCTGGAAATATCCGGATCAAGACGCTGTAGCCCGCGGAAGTCGAGAGACCGGAGCCAGGCATTCCAGCCGGCTCTCGACACCCAATAATCTTGCACGATGCCGGAAGGAGAACATCATGTTTCGTAGAGACCTATTTTCGATGGGCGCGGCGGTTTTGCTCGTTGCGGCGACGGCGCAGCAGGGATTGGGCGAGTCGGCCGCCGATCGGACGGCGGCAATCCGTGGCACGTGGGGAACGTATGCCGGTGAGCCGCGGGCGATGGACGGCCGCGTCGATATTGATCGGCTCCTGAACGAATTGGTCGATCTGAAGGCCAATACCTACCATTGGCTGATCTGGCACGCGGCGACCGATTGGGAGGATCTCCAGACGTTTCTTCCGGCGGCGCGAAAGGAAGGGATCCGGGTTTGGGTGAGCCTCGTGCCACCGTCGGAGTCACCGCCGCAGACGAAAAACTATTCCGAGCCGTTTCGGTTGGACTATCTCCGCTGGGCCGAGGAAATTGCCCGCCTAAGCGTGCGGGAGCCGAGTCTGGTGGCCTGGTCGATCGACGACTACACGCACAACCTGCGATACTTCACGCCCGAGAAGATGCGCGAGATCCTCGCGGCGATCAGCCGGATCAATCCGAAGCTCGCGTTCGTGCCGTGCAGCTATTTTCCCGCGGTGACGCCGAAGTTCGCCGAACAATACCGCGGACTTTTCGACGGCCTGCTGTTTCCGTACCGGCACGAGTCGTCCGGCGCCAATCTGACCGATGCCGGGCTGGTCGAGGATGAGGTTGCCAAGATTCGTCAGCTTGTCGGGCCGGACGTGCCGGTGCTGGTCGACGTCTACGCGACCGGGCACAGTCGCTTGGGCCAATCGACGCCCGAGTATGTCGAGCAGGTGATGATGGCCGGCAAGAAGACGAGCGACGGCGTGCTCGTCTACTGCCACCAGAATCCGAGTTCGAAAAAATACGCCGTCGCCAAACGGCTGTTTCACGAGTGGGCGGAGAAGAATCCCTAAATGGCCTTGGGCGACTCCGGAAGTTCCGCTTCTGGGTGTGGCACTGTTTGTGATTGGGCGGATTCTCCACTTTTGCAAAACCTGCCACAATCACAAGCAGCGCCACACGAGTGTTGTTCTCTTGCAGGAATCTCGCAAGGTTAACTTGAGGATCGCAGATGCCGGACTGGCAGGTGGTAGTGGTTGGCGCGGGAGCGGCCGGATTGATGGCGGCGGCCCGCGCGGCACGGCGCGGACGGCAGACGCTCTTGTTGGAAAAAAACCGCAAGCCGGGCGTAAAGATCCTCATGTCGGGAGGGACGCGGTGCAACCTCACCCATGCGACCGATGCGCGAGGAATCGTCGAGGCTTACGGCTCATCGGGCCGCTTTCTCCATTCGGCCCTTGCCGCACTCGGGCCGCAAGACGTGGTAGCGCTGTTCGAGGCGGAGGGTGTGCCGACCAAGGTCGAGGAGACAGGCAAAGTCTTTCCCAAGAGTAATAAGGCCGCCGATGTGTTGGCAGCGCTGATTCGCGCGATGCGCGGCAGCGGCGCCGAATTGGCGTTGGAAGAGCCTCTGGAGGATCTTCGCATTGAGGCCGGCGGCTTCCGCCTCGTCACGCGGCGGCGAGAGCTGACTGCCGGCAAAGTTATCCTGACCAGCGGCGGAAAGTCCTATCCCGGCTGCGGCACGACGGGCGACGGCTACCGTTGGGCGCAAGCGCTGGGGCACACGATTGTCCGGCCGCGGCCGGCTCTCGTGCCGATCCGGTCCGATGCCGCCTGGCTGCCGGAACTGAAAGGGATTACAATCCCCGACGTTCTCGTACGCGTGGCGGAGACCGACGACACGTCGGCCAACCGGCAGGGCGGCCCGCGCCGGTCGCCGCTCACGCGAGGCGACGTGCTGACCCAGCGGCGCGGCTCCTTCTTGTGTACGCATTTCGGAGTATCCGGTCCGGTCGCCCTCGACGTGAGCCGGGCCATCACCGGCCACGATCAGCCGCGAATGCTCGACCTTGTCTGCGACTTCTTGCCGGAGGTCGACGAGGAATCGTTGGCCGAGCAGCTCGCTCGCGAGGCGCAGTCGGCCGGCAAGAGGCGGCTGGGCACGATTCTTGCCCAATGGACCGTCGGCCGTTTGGCCGAGGTGTTTCTCCAGCGCGCAGCGATTGCCGCGGACCGCCGCGCCGCCGATCTGAGCAAAGTCGAACGGCTGCGCCTGGTGGGATCGATGAAACGGCTGGCGATTCCCGTGGCGGGCACGCTCGGTTTCGAGAAAGCGGAAGTGACCGCCGGTGGAGTCGCTTTGGATGAGGTCGATTCCCGCACGCTCCAGGGCAAACGCGTCGCGAACCTCTACTTCGCGGGCGAACTCCTGGATCTCGACGGCCCGATCGGCGGCTACAATTTCCAGGCTGCCTTCAGCACCGGATGGCTGGCGGGCGAGAGGTGCTGAGAGTCGCGAGCCGCGAGTCGAGAGTCGAGACTGCCCGTTTGGAGAGCAGCCGCTGTGGCGCCCGGCACGGTAACCGTTCACGGGGCGGTCGGGGACTGGTCCATTTTTCGGCCAGTTGAGGTGTTTTGGGAACAAGGACGTTGGCCGAAAACATGGATCTGTCCCCCTCTCTTCCGCCCCGTGAACGGTTACCCGGCACGTCGCCGCGAGCCTTTTGGATCGAAGCAATCACCTGGCGGATCTACTGGAAGATAATGCGCAGCCTGCTTGCGGATTTCCCGGCCCGAAAGCCTCAGCAGCGAACAACGAATGCGGCATAAACTACCCCGAGAGCCCGCTGAAGACGGCTGGAGGAAAGAATCACCGGTCGGATCGAATCTGCAAAACGTGACCCGACCAATTCATCGGAAGGCCCTTGACGCAATGGGCTCTTTCAGGGAAGGGACGGATCTGCGGGAGCCCCATGTGAGCAAGCACTTGGCGCCATCCGGCCCGTTGTGCAAGCACTCGCACCCCCGCTGCCCTGGATATCGTCCAGACCGAACGCATGGCAGCATGAGGCGATCGCTCGCACCTACTTATGGCTATTTATTATACAACCACAGAAAGGGATTGACTTTCTTGGATTGGTGGGTTAAGGTCGAAGCATCTTCGATAGGTTGAGCACCGCCCGCGTGGCTCCGCGTGGGGCCAACGAGGCGTTTGGATACGGTTGCTTCTCTTTTCCGTTGTGTCCCTGCTCTTGCTCGGAGGTACCTATCATGCGTTCTGCAAATCGGGTCGGTTTTACGCTGGTGGAATTGTTGGTCGTGATTGCCATCATTGGCATCTTGATCGCTCTGTTATTGCCCGCCGTCCAGGCGGCGCGGGAGGCCGCGAGGCGGAGCCAATGTACCAACAACCTCAAACAGGTTGCGCTGGCGGTCCACAACTACGCCGACGCATTCAAGTGCTTCCCTTCCGGATTCATCTCCAGCCTCCCGGCACTCCCAACCAGCGCTTCGGCAGTCGAACCGTCGGTCTGGACGTGGGGGGCGCTTGTTCTGCCTTACGTCGAGCAGTCCAGCTTGAGTGACATATTGCAGGTTGGAACCCGCACTTTGCAGCAGAACCTGTCGATCACTGCGGGCTTGGCCGCGCTGCAGACGCCCGTGGCCACGTTCGTCTGTCCGTCGGACGTCGGTCCTGCTTTGAACGATTTTGGCGTCAAGTATGGCGCTGCAACTGTGTACCCCAACACTTCAACTCAGTTCACGAGTTACGAGAAGTGCGTGACGAGCAACGGGACAGACCGAATTCCGATCGCGAAGTCCAACTACGTGGGAGTGTGCTCCGTCGGCGACAGCATGACACCGCCCAGCGGCGACGTCGCTGCGTACGGCGCGCCGGTCGGAGTGTTCTTCTGGAACTCCGCAATACAATTCCGAGATGTCACCGACGGAACCAGCAATACAGGAATGCTCGGAGAGCGGTGTTACAAGCTCGGGAACTTGCTTATGGGCGCGGGGACGGTTTTCGGATGTAGTCCTTTGGCAAGCGGGTACAGCAGCCGCACACGCGCAATTAATAACGCTCTGGGAATCCCCTATTGGGGCATGAATCAGACCGTGACCGCTTGGGAGCATCAGAACCGTGCCTTCAGCAGTGTGCATCCCGGTGGGGCTCAATTCGCGTTGTGCGACGGCTCCGTTCGCTTCATTAGCGACACCATCGACTTTCGCGGGAATAGCATAGGAGGCATGACCAGCCCAAATCAGGGAGTGGACAGCACCTTTGAGCGGTTGCTATCGAGGAACGATAATCAGGTGGTTGGGGATTTCTAGACACAGACTCCGGTGTCAAGGAAATCGAGGCGTACTGCTGAACCGATTGGGCAGCCGTGATTGCAGGAGTGCGCATCAATTGTGGGGGCCGACGAGGGTCGTCGGCCCCTTACAAGCATGTCTTGGGTCAGCTTGTTTTTCCAGCACAAAGTGAGGGCGACATGATTTGTCCACGGGGGTTGGCGTTTGTTGTGGCGGTTTGCGCGATGGGGCTGGCGATTGCGGGGTGTGGCAGGAGTGATCTACCCGAGTTGGGACGTGTGCAAGGCACCGTCACGCTCGACGGGAAGCCGGTTCCCAATGCGGCCGTCGGGTTCTATCCGCAATCGGGCGGCCGCCAAGCACTCTCGATCATCGACCAAGATGGCAAGTACGACTTGATATTCGTCCACGGCGTCAATGGAGCCAAGACGGGCATGAACGAGGTTACCGTTTTCTGGCCTGACGGGTCGGAGCCCACCGTGGCGATCCCCGCGAAGTATAACAAGGATTCGCAGTTGAAGTTCGAGGTCAAGCCCGGGAAGAACACGTTCGACATCAAGATGGAATCGAACTGAATAGAATGGCGCTTCGGGCGATGCCATTACCAACCGCAACCGGCGCCGATCGTTCGTGCGCGGGGCAGACCGGGTGCGGGGCGGACGGGGGCTGGTCCGTTTTTCGGACGAACGATGCCCGCCGGCATCATAATCGTTCGCCGGAAACATGGATCTGTTCCCGTCTCTTCCGTGCGATCGGCTTTCTGCGTTCATGCTTGCCAGACCTGCGGACCGGATGAGAATCCACGTCCCAAAATCCTTCAACCGCTACTCCAACATCCCAGGATTCCATGAACTTCCGACGCTCCCTGCCGCTGCTGCTCCTGGGTCTGTTGCTGGCGACGATCGCCCACGCAGATTCGTTCCGAGTGCTGCCTTACGTCCAGAATCCCGCCCCGGACGCCATGACCGTCCGCTGGTTGTCCGACGCCGGGGAGTCGGGCGTTCTTACCGTAGAAACCGCGGATGGGCCGCGTGTGCTCCGCTCGGAACCGAAGCGCGCGGATGCCCTGGCCTACAATCCGTTCAAGGCTGAACCGGGAGGCCCGCATCCCGGCTTGCCCTGGATGCACAGTGTCCGCGTAACCGGGCTGAAACCGCGCACCGAGTACGCCTACCAGGTGCGGCAGGGGACGCAGCAGCATGGTGCGTCTTTCCGGACCGCTCCGGCCACCGATCAAGCGGTTCGCTTCATCGTGTACTCGGATTCCGAAACGGAGCCCGAATCGACGACCAGCCCGCCGGTGGATTGGCCTGTGCCGCCAAACAGCAACCGGCCTGAGGGAATCACCCGCTACTTCGTGGACCAGACTACCGGTTACCGTGAGAATTGCAGACTCATCGCCGCACGGCGACCCGACTTCCTCACCATCGTCGGTGATATCGTGGAAGCCGGGGGCGAGCAGCGTGATTGGGACGAATTCTGGCGGCACAACGCCGGCCAGTACGGCACGCTGGCCGGCAGTGTGCCGATCTTGCCCGTCTTGGGAAATCACGAGAACTACGCGGGCCCCGGAGGCGGCTACTCGGCCGAAGGGGCAAACTTCGCTACCGACAAGTTTTTAACCTATTTCGACGTTCCCTCGAATCACGCCGCCAATGAGAAGCATCGCGGGCGGTACTACACGATTGTCTACGGCCCGATCACGCTGATTACGCTGGACTCCAGCGATGGGCTGCCGCACCAGACGGCATCCGACACGAACCACATGCTCGAAGGGAGCCATGCTCCCGATTTCAACCCCGGATCCGAACAATACCGCTGGCTGGAGGCGGAACTGGCCAAAGCCCAAGAGAAGAGCCGTTTCACTTTCGTGCAGTTCCACCACACGATGTACGGTTCGGGCCCCCACAGCATTCCCTTCGGCAAACCCAATTTCTCCCAGCAGTCGGGAATTGCCATGCGGGTGATCCAGTCGTTGCTGATGCGTTACGGCGTCGACGTCGTCTTCTCCGGGCACGACGAGGTGTTGGAGCGGTCGATGGTAACGGGAACCGAGAGGCTTGCCGACGGCGCCGAACGCCCGCACCGTATCCATTGTTACGACGTGGGGATGGGCGGCGACGGGCTGCGCGGCCCCTCGGAAGGCTTCGACAACCCGTACAGGAAATTCCTCGCGCACCAGGATGCGCCGGAAACCTGGAAGGGGCGGCAACTCGTCTCCGGCGGCAAGCACTACGGCCACTTGGAAGTGAACGTCGCGCGCAGGGCCGATGGACTGTGGCAGGCGGAGTTGACGCCGGTATGTGTCTTTCCGCTGCTCGACGTGGACGGCAAGCTGACCGGCTGGGAGCGCCGCACCTACGACGATGTTGTAACGCTCACGGCTGCGGCGGACGGGGAGAACTAAAGCTCCGGATAGCTGTCAGAAAGCTTCGGGGCCATGAGGAACCGATGGGCGCGTTTGGCTAGTTTCGCGTCCGATCGGCTCTTCGGAATGTCAGAACCAGCCCCGCGGCCAATCTTAGCCGCAGTTGCGTCGGGCCGGTCGGGAGGCAGCGGCCGGGTCGGCTCGGAGGCAGTTCGATGTCGGCTCGGAGGCAGTTCGATTCCCGGCGGTGGCGCGGAAGTCAGTTTTCCACCGAAGCGGTCTGGCTGACGTAGCGGACCGTATAGAAGAAACAAGGATCGTCGTTGTTGATATGGATGCCGTCGAGTGGGCGGTACTGCTTGACCTCCTGTCGTCCTTCCCCGGTGCCGACCGCCTCAGCCTGCCGGGCCTGGTCTTCGGCGTGGTAGGCGGCAATGGTGATCTGGCCGATTTCTTGATCAAATCCGGCGGCTCCTGCCAGGCTATCGCATGGCGCGGTCACGACGAACTGACCGCCAGTGAAATTCATCAGTCCACTTTCGCTCTCGCTGGGCCGATGCCAACTGGAGATCGTTAGCTCCGCGCCGGGTCGAAAGATCCAAGGCCGGGCGCGGCTCGGCTCCTCGCGGCAAGCGCCAATCACGTTGAGGCCGTCGATGAACACGCGGACCGCCAGTGTGCCGGAACCGTTGTTCTTGAGGTAGATCGCATAACGGTCTTTGGGACGCACGCGGAAATAAGCCCCGTTGGCATCCGACGGATCAGCGGCAAGTCGAACTTCGTGCAGATTGCCGTCGGGCGGGGCTGTCAGGAACTTGACCACAAAAGGCGCCGCCTCGGGCCGCGGCACGAGCAAAGGGTGCGGCACGCGATGCTCACCGGTCAAGGGAGCCAAGAGCATCGCCTGCAGCGATGCCGTACCGGGCGTCGTCGACGATAGATCCGCGGATACGGGGAAGTAGGGCATGATTTCCAGGCTCGGCTGAATCGTCCCGCTTACCGAAGCCAGCACGTCGCTCCGGCCCGGAACCAGAAGCTGGCAGTGTAGCAAGAGTCGCCACGGGTCCGCCAAGCGCTGAAAACAACCGACGATCAGCCCTTCGGGCGCTGGGACGTCGGCGGCGAGTGTTATATTCTTGAGTTGGCCGGCGGCGGGCAGACTCACCGACTGCATCAGGTCGTTGCGGGCCGCATCGCTCAAAACGTCATACCTGCCGTTGGCGAGGGCCGCCATTTGCGTCTCCAGTCGCTGAGCGACCGCCGGCCCGAACGTGCCCAACGCCCCGCCGCGACGGAATCCCTCCCCAACCCGGTCCACGAACTCCACGACGCCGACCCTCCGGATCGCGTTCTTGCGGAGTGAGACGTCGAGGATCTCCGCCATCCGCTGGACCGTCGTTCCGAATTCCTCGACGTTGAGGCGGAGCACTGGCGGATTGGGCCGGTCTGCCACGCCGGCGATCTTCACGGGGTTCTGGCGAAATCCGGCGCCGAGTGTCTCGGCGGTGTAGGGGACATACTCGCCGACGAAGCTCGACAGTTCATCAAAGTCGATTCGGGCGTCGCCGTTGGCGTCGGCTGCGCCGCCGAGTCCTTGGGCAAGCCAATAGGTAAACAGCCCGTGCCGGCGATCATCCCATTCGTAGCTCGACTGGCCGGCCGTACAACTGACGAGCGTGAACACCCCGCCGGCCGCCGCGAGTTCTTTCTCTACGTCGCTGCCCGTCAAGCCGGCAGCACCGGCGCTTCCGCCCGCATGACAAGCGTCGAGGAAAAGGAATCGCGTCTGGGAAGGACAATTCTCAAGCATCGTGCGGACCCAGCCGATGGGAAGGCCGGTCATGGCCAGGTGCTTCGGATCACAATCGGAGGGCGCCAAGAACGCCTCACGACGAGCCCCGAGGAACCCATGACCGCTATAGTAGAAAATCACCCGGTCGCGCGGCCCGACCTGCTTGAGAAACTCGGGGATCTGCTTATAGATGTTGTTCAAGGTCGGCTTCTTCTCCTCAGGCGACGTGTCGGTCATCCAGAGGATCTGCCGCGAACGCCGGATCCTGCCGAGTTTATTGCCCGCCCGCTGCGCTGCGCCGCCGTGGGCCGTGAGGGTCGAAGCGATCAACTCGACGTCTCGTGCCGGAAACGCCAGCGGGGCAACGTGACGATACGCGTTCACGCCAATGGCAACCAACCATGTCGCCGGTTCAGCCTCGGCGCGAGCCTCCGAGTCCCGAACGATGGAGCGCGTGGTGTGGTCAGCGGCGATCAGTGTCGCATCTCCTAAGGCCGCCGTCAGGGCGAGAACAGCCAGAAGCTCTCGCATGCACGGTCCGCGGACAAATCGCGGGGACGACTTCCCCACGAAGGGTCTCTTCCGTGCGGCAATCACTCGCATTGGATCAATCTCCCGGTGTTTTTCGCAGTCGCGGCGTCTCAGTCGCTGAGTATAATCAGCGAACCCTTGCACGGCCACTCTCATTTCACGGCTTGATCCGTTTCGTCAGTCTCTAACGTTCGGTGGGCTCTTTACAGGCCGCGGATGTCAGGTAATACTTAGAGCCTATCCCAAAACCGCCGGGGACTGGCTCATTTTGCGGAGTCTTCGGAGCAAGATGTGCCTGTCCCCCTCTCCGCCAAGGTTTTGGGATAGGCTCTTAATATTCGGCAGCCGTCGCCACGTTCGAGAGTGGCGGTGCCCCCAACGAAGGATCAACCGCAATGCAACGATCGGTCTCGCGGTGGTTGCGAGGTGTGGCGATAGCCGCGGTGAGCGTCGGGATCCTAACGCGGGCAGCGGTTGAGGCCGCGGAGCCGCCCTCTGGGAAAGAGACGGCACCGAAGGTGCTGCTGCGTTGGAAGTTCACTCCCGGCGAGTCGATCCGATACCACTACGTGCGAAAAGGCCGTCGATCGAGCGACTCCCGTGGTTCTACAGACTATCGGTCCGAACTAACCCGGACATTCGTGGCAGACGCCCTTTGGAGTGTGGACCAGGTCGAACCTTCCGGCGATGCGGTCGTCGGTGTCTCGGTCGACCGTGTGCGCTTCCGCTGGGTTGACGGCTCCACTGATGGCTCTGATTCCTCGCAATGGGGCGAACACCATTCACAACAAAAGGCGGAATACGATTCTCGAACCGACTCTTGGCAGGGAAATCCAGAAGCGGTCAAGCCCGAGGCGCTTCGGGTCATGAGCGCGCTGTTCGAGGCGATGCGCGTGCCGGCGTCGGTCCGCATCGACCCTCGAGGCCAACACAAGCCGCCTGCGTTCTCTGCCGAACTGCGACGAGCGATGGAGGAGGCCGCCAAAGCCCATATCTCCTTCACGTTAGACCGCAGCTTTTCATCCACGGCGATGGTGGTGATGGCTGGAAATGTCTACCCCGCGCTTATGCCCGGCAAGTCCGGGGACGTGTGCGACTACCATGCGACCTTCACGACCGTGCCGATGGTTCTGCTGGCGGATTACGCGGTTGGTCCTGGCGACCGTTGGACCGAGGAGAAACGACTGACCTCCGACCTCGCCGCCTTTTCGTTGAAGTTGGAGTACAGCCACCAAGGCCGAGAGACGTTTTCGGGGCGGATTCTGGAGCGAATCGCGCTGTCTGGGCGAACGGAGTACAAGCTGACCGATCGTAGCTCGGCCCAGCTACGGCCAGCGGCGTCCAGTCCTGCCGACCGCCAGGAAACGTTTCAAGGGGAACTGTGGTTTGACGCCGAGCGCGGCCGGCTCGCCGAGATGTCGCTGACGTTCGAGAATTCGACGAAGACTCGAAGCTCGGGATCCTGGTTGGAGGGAGCCTCCGGATCTCTCCGCAATACGGAGTTCCTCTGGATCCGGGAGGGCGCCAGTCCCGAAGACGCCTGCGAGCTGTTGCCTTCGGACGCGTCGAAGCGGCCTACCGCCGACGAACTTCGCGTCCGGTATCGGAAGCAGTACAACGAGCATTTCCAGGCCGGCCGCTACGCCGAGGCCGAAACGGCCGCCATGGATTTGTTCTCTCTCGACGCCGAAATGTTCCAGCGGCGGGCCGCCGTCAAGAACCCGATGCTAACAATGGGCTACACTCCGTCGATCCGCGAAGGACTTACACCGATCGAAACTGTGATTCGAGCCGGCGAGGCGGTCATGTTGGTTGCCGACGCCCAGGCACGCCAGAAACATTTCACGGAGGCCGAGTCGTCCTACAGCCGGGCCTTGGCGGGTTTTCGCGACGTCCGGGGTTGGTGGATTCCCCAGGTGGCGGAATGCCTGATGCACCAGGGCCGGCTTTACGACCAGCAAAAGGACTTCGAGCAGGCGGCGAATTGCTACCAACGCGCCCTGACGATCCGCCGGGCCTTGATGAATCCCCGCTTGGGCGTGGGCTTGCGATTCCGCGTCGAGGACAGTTACCTGGTGATCGACCGGGTATTGCCCGGTTCGGCGGCCGCCAGAAACCCTGCCCTGCAGCCGGGTCGGCAGATCCTCGAGATCGCACCCGATGGCGGTCAACGCCTGGAATGTGCCGAGCCTGAAGGAAACGCGGCCGTGGCTACGGCCACGGAACTGCTCCGCGGGCCGCAAGGCACCAAGGTCAAGGTGGTCGTGGATGTCGAGGGCACCGGCGACGGCTCCGGCCCTCGGACCTGCGTGTTGACCTGCGACGAACCGGGCGAAGCGGGCAAGCCCTTGGGGACGGCATCGGAGTTGGTCGAGTCGCTGATGGAGGCGGCCGAGTTCTACACCAACCACGCGCGTCCGGCGGAAGCCGAGCCTTTGGTCAGCGAGGCTGCCCCCTGGCTCGCCGGCATGACCGAGTTCAGCGGCGTGCGGAATGTGAAACTCGCTTCCCAGGTGGCCTTGCTACTGCGTGCGAGGAACCAATTCGATGAAGCGGAGCGGCTCTACGAGCAAACGCTGGCCCAAAGTCACTCCGATCGCGACGGCGACCCGCCGCAAACCGCCCGCCTGCTTTCGGACTGGGCCGAGTTGTGCCTGCTCCGCGGCAAGCCCGACGAAGCCGTCAGGCTCTGCCGCCAGGCACTCGAGCTGCGCGAGGCGAAGCTCGGAGCAGACCATGAAGAGACCATCCTAAATTTGGAGCACCTGGCCTCGATGCTTTGCAGCCGGGAGCAATGGCAGGAGGCCCGGCCGTTGCTCGACCGGGCGTGGAAGGGCCTGCAAGCGATGCCGGGCCAACACGACCGGAAGGCCCGCTGTCTCCAACTCCGGGCGGAAATGAGTTGGCAGGCGGGCCAGCGCGACCAGGCCGTGACCCAACTCCGCGAATCGCTGGCCGAGGCCGAAAAGCAGCGAGGTCTGACCGCCGGCGCGGAAGTCGGAAGGGCCGCCCTCTTCGCTCAGTTCGCCTCCGGTTTCGAACGGATGACTGAGTGGCAACTCGCCCTCGGACGGCCTCCGGAAGCCCACGACGCCATGGAGCGCGCCCGAGCGCGAACTCTTCTCGATCAGCTCGCCTGGAACGGGGCCGACCTGCTGACGGGAAGTGGTCAGGGCGACTTCTCTTGGGAAGATCTTGGCGAGATTGCGCAGCGGTCGTCGGGCAACCAAGGCCAGCAACGGTTTGGATCGCTGCAACGATACCTGGCCGCCTCGGGGACGCTGGGAAAGATCCATGACCTCCAGGAGGACGAACGGCGGTTCCAGTGGCTTTATGCCCTCTCGCCCACCGAACGCCGCCGACAGCGAGAGGAATTGTTGACGCAAATCGCCGTTGCGCAGGCGGAACTGGCCAGCGACGACGCCGGCGACAAGTACCCGCAAACGCGACGACGCCAATTGCTGGAGTCGGATCTGGCGATCCTCGACCTTCCCGCGTCGGTTCGCCGCGAGTTGTTCTTCTTCTACCGCGACGAGTCGGTTCGGCTTCGTAATGAAGCGTTTCGGATCTGGCGCGCCGCGGATCGCAGCGACCCGTCGTATTGGCAGGGAATCGCCCGAGACTGGTCGCCCGCGACGCTGACTTCCGTTCAAAGCTGGGTGACTGCGCATAAAGCCCTGCTGCTTCAGTACCTGGTCGGCGCCGAGGGAACCTTCGTACTGAGCGTTGACCCGGAGGGCCTCGTCACCCTGGAGTCGCTTTCTGTTTCCGAGGCGCAGGCCAAGGCGCTGGGATGTGCAGCCGGTCCATTGACGAATACGACGCTGAGGCGACTGCTGTTGGAGGAGCCGCGGGGCATCGTGCGGCTCATGGCCGGCGCGGGTCGGGCATCGCAGGCCACGGCGAGTTTGGCGGAACTATGGAAGTTGATCGTACCCCCGGCGGCCCGAGCGCGTATCGAGGAAGGCAAAGCCGGCCTGTTGGCCGTCATTCCCGACGGCCCACTCAGTCTGCTACCGTTTGAGGCGCTGGTGGTTGAGCCGGGGGAGGAGCCGACCTACGTCCTCGACGTCGGCCCTCCGGTCTTGTATTGCCATTCGGCCACGCTTCTGACCACCCTCAGCCGGCGCGCCGAAGCCGAACCGAGGCCGGGAGTGGAACCAGTCCTCTCGGTGGCCGATCCGCTCTGGCCCGATCCAAGCGAGCCGCCGGTCGGCCAGGTTGCTCCGTCGGTCGCATCGCCCCCGGTCGATGTCGTTCGTTCCGCCGCCCAGCGACTGGATCGGCTGCCCAACGCCAACCAGGAGTCGCAGTGGGTTGCCGAAACCCTTGGCGATGCCGGACTAGCGGTGGAGCAGTTGCTGCGCGAGCAGGCGACGGAAAATACCGTGCGGCTTCGTGTGGCCGGCAGACGGATTGTCCACTTCGCATGTCATGGGCTGGCCGACGAGAGCCGGCCCAACTCGGCCGCACTGGTCCTGACGCCAGCGGCTCCGCCCAGCGGTCTGACCACTTTGACGCAACAGCGTTTCCTCTCACTCCTACCGGACCGCGCGGCTGCCCTCTTCGGCGAGAATAACTACGGCCTTCCGAAATCGCTGTTGGAGACTCTCCCTGAGCCGGGATCGGACGAGGCCAAAGGGCTGCCGCCGATTCGCCCCGAAGACCATGACGGACTGCTGATGCTGCCGGAGATCTGCGAACTGAACCTGCACGGCTGCGAGTTGGCGATCCTCAGCGCGTGCAGCACCAACTTCGGCCTGGAACAGTCGGGCGAGGGAGTGTGGGCCCTGTCGCGGGGTTTTCTGGCCGCCGGGGCACGGCGCGTCGTGGCGACCGATTGGGTCGTCAGGGATCGCGCGGCGGCGAAGCTCGTCGGAACTCTCGCCGCCGTAATTGCCGAGGCAGAGACTGCGGGCCGGACCGTCGACTTGGCCGACGGCCTGCACCGGGCCAAGCTGTCGGTGCGGCAGCAGCAGGCCTGGAGCAGTCCGCATTACTGGGCCGCTTATGTGTTGATCGGCCCGCCGTAATCGGCGGCTGCCGCCGAGATGCGCCACAAGAGAGGTCGTTTGCCGAGTCCGACGAGGTTCCCATGAAGTTTCTTGCCTGCCGAACGATCCTGGCCTTGGGACTGCTTGCCATCGGATCCATGACGAAGGGTGATGCCCCACCGCATGTCGTCAGCGACGTTCAAGTTGTGCTTCACCGGGACTATGCGACCACAGCCGCATTCACCCCGGACGGCAAACGACTGTTCGTCTCCACCGACGACGGCATTTTCGTCTGGGACATTGCGGCGCAGCGCAAGACGGCCGACTGGCTCAAGCCTTCGGAGGGCCGGCAAAACATCGTCATTTCGCCGGACGGGCAATGTCTCGTCACCGGTGGCGACGATCGAATCGCCGCTTGGGATTTAGCCACCGCGCGCCAGTTCACTGAGCTTCGAGAGCGATTCTCGTCGGGAGGAAATCTCTTGAAGCTAGCTTTTGCCCCGCGAGGCCAGACCGTGGCCGCCGGCAACGAGGACGGCTCTCTTTTCCTTTGGGATGTCACGCCAGAAAAGCCGGCGCGTCCTATAGCGCCCGACGCACGCCTCGGCGAATCCCGCCTGCGCGTCAAGGATCTGGCCTTCTTTCCCGACGGCCGTACACTGCTGGTGGCAGGTGAACAACGGGTCAGCTTCTGGGACATGGAGCCCGGTCGGTTCCGCGACTACCAGGTTCGCTGCCCGTATCACATCGGTGGCATCGCCCTATCGCCCGACGGAAAGACGCTCGTCGCGGCGCCCGGTGAAACGCTGTTGGCCGGCGGCATCGACTTTTGGGATCCGTCGACGGGCAAGCTGACGAGGCGTTTTCAGCGCTACGTCGATTACCGGGCAGCCGCTTTCTCCCCGGACGGACGCTGGTTGGCCACCAGCGATCAGGGCGACGTCGATCTCTGGGATCTGTCCACAGGCGTCAAGCGGGTTGTGTTGACATCCGACCGTCAAACGGCATCGTATGTTCATCGCCTCCTTTTCTCTTCCGATTCCGGCAACGTCTGCGCGGTTGGGTCGGACTCCGTGCGTCTGTGGATTCTTCCGCAACTGCCCGAAGTTCCCTCGCCGGAAACGTCCCATCGCTCTTTTGTCGCGGCGCGGGCCGCGATCCGCGGCCTGGTTTTCGATGCCGACGGCACGACCCTCCTGATTGCTTCGAGCGATGGAAAGTGCGGTTGTTGGAAGGCGGCCACCGGCGAACTTCTGGAAGCGGCTTTTCCCGACCTCGGCGAACCGGCCGGCATCGCCATCTCGCCGAATGCCGCCGAGGTCGCGACTTGGGGAAGGCGAGGCGGTCGCGCGGTCGTGCAGGTTTGGGATCGGAAGGCCGGCGCGCTCCGTTTCTCGCTGCCCCGTCCGGCCAACGAGGTGTTGTCGGCGGCTTTTCGGCCCGACGGACAGCAATTGGCCTTTTCGACCGACGAAGGCGAAATCGCCCTGCTCGACATGGTGACCGGCAAGCCCGCAGTCACGTTGCAGAGCCAAGGGAGCGAGATCTGGGCCGTTGCCTTCTCGCCGAACGGCGAATTGCTGGCCTCCGCGGGCGGTCGATTGGGCAGGAGCGAAGGAAGTCTTTCGCTGTGGGATCTCAAGCGGAGCGTCCGGGTAGGCGATCTAGCCGGGCATGCCGGGCCTGTCTTCTGCACAGCGTTTTCCCAGAGCGGCGAGTATCTATTTTCCGCCGGCGCAGAAGGGCTGATTCGTGTTTGGGATGTGGCGCGCCGCGATCTTCGAGTCGATCTGGAACGTCACCGCCGCGCCGTCTTTGCCTTGGCTGTCCGATCGGACGGTCTCCAACTCGCCTCGGCAGGGGCCGACCACGTGATACGCCTCTGGGCTCTCGACCGGATCGCTCCTCCGACACTCCTCTCGGGAAATCACGATCAAGTAGAATCGCTCGCTTACTCGCCGGACGGAAAACTCCTTGCGTCGGGCAACGCCGACGGCGCCGTCAAGATCTGGGAACTGCCGCAGTAGAATTCGGCGTTAGAATGCATTGCCGGGGTCGAGGTTGGAGCCTGCGATATCATGCCCTCGTTGCCCTGGTGGCGCGACTGCACCGTGACTTCACCCCTGGGCGACCAGTCCGACGAGCAGCAGGGCCGCCGTTTCGACGCGAAGCACCCGCGGCCCCAAGTCGATGCTTTCCCAGCCGGCCGCCATCGCCGTTGCCACCTCCTTGGCCGTGAAACCGCCTTCGGGGCCCACAGCCAAGTAGACCTCCCCAGTCGGCCGGCTGGCCAGGCGAGTTGCAGCGGTTGAACCCTGGCCCGTGGCAGGATGGGCCAGCCATCGCGGCGACGCCTTCGGCGCGTCCCGGACAAACCGCAAAAAATCCTGCGGCTCACCGACTTCCATCAAGCGGTTGCGGCCGCATTGCTTCGACGCTTCCACCACCGACCGCCGCAGCCGCGTCAAGGCTGCGCCCGCCGGTTGAGCAACAGTCCGTTCCGTTACCAGAGGCACCAGTCGGGCCAGCCCCAGCTCAACGGTTTTCTCAATCAGCCACTTCTGACGCTCCCCCTTGGGCAGAGACACCCCCAGCGTCAGGGTGCATGGCAATTCCCTGTCCACCTCGCGCCGCTGGAGCACCGCCAATTCCACCTCGCTGCGAGCGACGGTTTCGACGCGGGCGAGCAGTTCCACCCCGCTGCCATCGAACAGCAACACCTCGGCTCCGGGCTTGGCTCGCATCACGTGCAGCAGGTGGTGTGCCTCGGCACCGGTAAGAATCGCCTTTTCCCCCAGGACGGGTTTGTCCACAAAGTAACGGTCGGCCATAGTCACCAAGCGAAGGGGGTAAACTGCCGGAGAGAGTCAAGCCGGAGGGGCGATTTTACCGAATACAGCGATTATACGGAATCACCGATCGCCGAGTGGCTCGTTCCCCGGGCTGAACTGATGTACCAATCTCATTGGGGCCTGCAAGATACACCTTTCCGAAATCGTTTCGACCCGCGTTTCTTCTTCGAAAGCCCGACTCATGAAGAAGGTCTCGCTCGGCTGCATTTCCTTGTGGAGCAGCAGCGACGCCTTGGGCTCTTAATGGGGGGATCTGGGACGGGCAAGTCGCTCTTGCTTGAGATCTTCGCGGATCAGATGCGTCGGCGGGGGTTTCCGGTGGTGTGCATGAGTTTGGTCGGATTGGAGCCGCCGGAGATGCTCCGCGAGATGGCAATCCAGTTCGGACGGGATCCGGGCAGCCGAACGATGCCGGAACTCTGGCAGATGGTGTTGGATCGCATCCGGGAGTACCGCTACCAGCAATGGGCGACGGTGGTGTTGCTCGACGATGCGGACCAGGCCTCCGGTGCGGTTCTCACCCATGTCGTCCGGCTGGCCCAGTACGATCTCTCGCCCGAATCCCGTCTCACCCTCGTTCTCGCCGGGCGGCAGGAGCGGATGGGACGGCTGGGCGAAACCCTCTTGGAACTGTCCGAACTGCGGATCGATCTGCAAGACTGGCAGCGCGACGATACGGAGAGCTACATCGCCCGCACGTTGACCCGCGCGGGTTGCAACAAGCCGCTTTTCGACAAACCGGCAATCGTCCGGCTCCACGAACTTTCGCAGGGGGTGCCTCGCCGGCTCAATCAACTGGCCGACCTCTCGCTGGCGGCCGGCGCCGGACAGGAACTTACGCAGATCAACGCCGAGACGGTTGAATCGGTCTACCACGAGTTGGGCGTGGTTGAGATCTGAGCGTTGTCTCCACCTCTTGATCCGCCCGTGGCCGTCGGGTACGCTTGTTCCCATGAAAACACCACGCAAACTCCTTCTTTTGACGGACGGCTACGGCGACGACCACACCGCGAAAACTGCCATCAACCTCATTCGCTACAAGCCGCAGGAGGTGGTTGCCGTTCTCGATCGAAGGGGAGCAGGGCGGACGAGTCGCGAACTGCTGGGCCTCGGCGACGTGCCGGTCGTGGCTTCGATCGCCGACGCGCCCGACGCCAACACGCTGATCATCGGCATCGCTCCGCCCGGTGGAAAAATTCCGCCGCCCTGGCGAGCCATCGTGCTTGAGGCGATCCGCCGTGGGCTGAGCATCGTCTCCGGACTGCACGACCTGCTGGTCGACGACGCCGAGTTTGTAGAAGCGGCCCGGCAGCACGGCGTGGAACTGGTCGATGTCCGTCGCAACGACGAGCACGACGTCGCCAACCGCAAGGGCATTCGCGAAGGTTGCCTCCGCATCCAAACCGTGGGCAACGATTGCAGTCTCGGCAAGATGGTGACCAGTGTGGAGGTCGTCGAAGGGCTGAAGCAGGCCGGGGTGGACGCCAAGTTCGTTGCCACCGGCCAGACCGGGATTCTCATCGAGGGAGACGGCATCCCAATCGACCGCGTCATCTCCGATTTCGTCAACGGCGCCGCGGAGAAGCTCGTCCTCGCCAATCAGCACCACGAGGTGATCGTCGTCGAAGGCCAAGGAAGCTTGTTTCATCCGCGTTACTCATGCGTTACTTATGGGCTGCTGCACGGCGCAATTCCCGACGGCCTCATCCTGTGCTACGAAATGGGTCGCAAGGCAGTATACAACATGCCGGAGTTCCCGCTGCCTCCCTTGGCGGAAGCTCGCCGATTCTACGAGTTGTCGGCGAATATCATGCATCCTTGCACGACGATCGGCATCGCGGTAAATACCAGCAAGTTTCCTGAGGAGGAAGCGCTGGCCGAGTGCGAACGGGTGAGCGAGGAGCTGGGGCTGCCCACCTGCGACGTGATCCGTCACGGCCCCGGGCCTCTGGTCGAGGCGGTTCTCGAACTCAAACGGACACTTGGCAAATGAAACTGCTGCTGCACCGCTATGATTTGCCGCTCAAGCACGTCTTCACCATCGCCCGCGGCTCCACGGCCGTCAACCAGGCGCTGATCGTGGAACTTGCGCAGAACGATTCGAGCGGCTACGGAGAAACCGAAGAGTATCCCTACTACGGGGCGACCATCGCCAATATCACCGAGGCGTTGGAGCGCGTGCGACCGCATCTGGAAGCCGTTGATCTGTACGATCCAACCGCTCTCTGGGAAGACCTCAACGGACAATTCGCCGGCAACACGTTCGCTCAATGCGCTCTGGACCTGGCGGCGCACGATCTCTGGGGCAAGCTCCACGGGCAACCGCTCTGGAGACTGTGGGGATTGAACGTCGACAACGTGCCGGTGACCGATTACACGATCGGCATCGATTCGATCGAGGTGATGGTTCGCAAGATGGAGGAGTTTCCCAACTGGCCGATCTACAAGATCAAACTGGGAACTCCGCACGACCTGGAAATCGTCCGCCAGCTCCGCCGGCACACGGCGGCCGTCTTCCGCGTCGACGCCAATTGCGCCTGGGACGCGGAGGAGACGATCCGCAATTCCCACGCGCTGGCCGAATTGGGAGTCGAGTTCATCGAACAGCCGCTGCAGCCCGATCGCTGGGAGGATATGAAGCGGGTTTACCGCGAGTCGGCCCTGCCGGTGATCGCCGACGAAAGCTGCCAGGTGGAGCCGGACGTGGAGCGTTGCTTGGGCCATTTCCATGGCATCAACGTCAAGCTGGTCAAGTGCGGCGGCCTCACGCCCGCCAGGCGGATGCTC
Source organism: Rhodopirellula sp. (assembly GCA_012728855.1). Taxonomy (GTDB): domain Bacteria; phylum Planctomycetota; class Planctomycetia; order Pirellulales; family Thermoguttaceae; genus JABWBD01. The sequence continues at coordinate 31,891 of JAAYEH010000281.1, forward strand.
GAGCACGCCCGTCAGATCGGGCTGAAGACGATGGTCGGCTGTATGACGGAGTCGACGGTCGGCATCTCCGCCATTGCCCAGTTGCTGCCGCTGCTGGATTACGTCGACATGGACGGCGCTCTGCTGCTGGCCCGCGACATTGCCACGGGCGTGCGGATCGAACGGGGCCGCGTGCTGTTTCCCGCGGAGAACGGTTGCGGCGTTCGGCTGCTGGAGAAGCCGCCGAAAAGCGTCTGAGGACTCGCCGGCATTCAACGGCCCAGCACGGCCGCGATGAGTTCTTCGGCAGGCGCGTGTTTGGAAACATACGCCTGCGCACCGGCAGCGAGCATCGTTTCGGCCATGTCCGCCGGCTCATGCATCGACAAGCCGACGATTCGCGTGCCGGGAAGTTCTGCTCGGATCCGCGCGGCGGCATCCGTGCCGCTCAGTCTGGGCATGCTGATATCGAGAATGACGACGTCGGGGTGGAGTTGCCGTGCTCGCTCGACCGCCTCCTGCCCATCGCAAGCCTCGGCAACCAGTCCGATCCGGGCATCCTCCCGCAACAGTTCGGCCAGTCCTTTGCGTACGATCGGGTGGTCGTCGGCCAGCAGCACCCGCAGCCTCTCACCGCCAACATGCCGCTCGAGTCCCGAGAGCCGGCTTGTCGCCGTGATCAAAAGCTGCTCCTGTGCCTGCGGTAGTTGCTCGGCTACGCGTTGCTCGAGCGCCTTGTTGAGTTCGCGGAGTTGCCTCTCGACCTGCTTCCGCTCGGTAATATCGATCATCGCCACTTTACAGAGCGCCACGTCTTGATCTTCAGCTTCGATCGGAACGCTATGGAGTTGCATGACCATTTGCCGGCCGTCTTTTGCCCGAAACGTCACCTCGGACTTGGTCACTTCTCCCGCCTGCCGGCAACGTCGCACATGTTCCCGAAAGACAACTTGATCCGCCTCATCGACATAATCCAAGAGAGGATACCCGATGAGATCGTTGGGATTGGTGCCGATCATTTCAACCCCGGCCCGATTGGCCTCCTGCACGTAGCCGTCTTCGTCCAGAGTGAAGTAGCCCAGCGGAGCGGAATCGTAAAGATCGACGTAGCGATCGCGATATTGCTCCAGTTGACGCTGGGTTTCGCGAAGCTTCTCGTTCTCGGCCTCCAGGCGAATACGCTGGGACTCCCACTGCTGAACCATTTGCCGGACCAATTCCGGCGGATCGGAGATCCTCTCCGGCGGAGACTCCTCCGCTTCGCGGCCATGCTGGTCGGACATTGTGACCCCAAAGTTCAAACGGAACGTGTTTCAGATGACCGGGCAGTTGCCGGCTATTCATCATAACAGGTCGCCGCTTCGAGATTGCTGCGCAAGCGGTCGGGAATTTCCCGATGCTTTAGGGCGATCGGCAGGAGACGGATTGCCAGCAGGGGCGGTTGCTGGCATCCGCTTCGATGTTAGCGCAGCGGCAGATGGAACGTCGGCAGCCGAAAGGCTCGGCAGCACCTCGATTTCTGCCGCTGGCCCATGCAAAGTCTGGCCGCTGGAGCCAAAGAGATAAAGACGTTCGCAGGGTCTACTCGAACCCTCCCGCGTAACCCAATCGTCGAAAAGCCTCCATCACCTGCCTCGGTTGAATCTCGATCGCCTGCGGACACGCAGAGCGCAATTCGTCGCGGAGCGTGACGATCTCATCTCGCAAGGCCGCGGCGCGGAGGAATTCTTGATTCTGAGTCGCTTCCGACTGCTCATCCCAGAGTCGCTGCAAACGTTCGCGGGCCGCGATCGCCTCGGGAGGCAAAACCACGTGAAGCAGTGTGTCGACCAAATCGTCGTCGACAATTCCCAGCAGGAACCAGTGAAGCGGGTGGCCCTGGTGGCACGAAGCGCGATTCAATCGGTGCAGCCATGCGATGGTCATCACGGGAAATCGCACCGCGACGAACCGCTCCTTATGAATGCATGTCACCGCCCGCAGCAGCTTCGGCTCATAGCGGCTCTCAGCCAGCATAACTTCGTCCATCTTCTCTCTTCCATTCCGAATAAGCGCGCACCCCCAGACAGGCCCATGGCCAGCCGGTCGGGATTGCCCGCGCATTATTACCTGTTCTCTGTTCCCCTCAGAGGGCCTCTATCCTCTGGGCTACTGGATTCCAAGCGTAGTCGTTTGCGGCGATTCCAGCAAGCAAATAATCCGATTTCACCTCGATTTTACCAAAAACAGTCCCAATAGGGGGACGGCGTTCCTATTCTGCGCCAAAAAGCTAGAATCATAGGTTCGGTCGGGCAGTGGCGGCACTTCTATGGCGTTCTGAAGAGGAAGGTTTCCATGGGCAAGTCCAAGAAAAAGGTTGAGACGGTATTCCTGGTTTGCGAAGAGACGGGCGATTACAACTACTCTCTGCGGCGGAAGCCGGGAGGGGAGAAGCTGAAGTTGAAGAAGTACAGCCCCAGGCTTCGCAAACACACTCTGCACGCCGAGAAGAAGAAGTAGGCTGCCGCCGCGGCAATACATGGCCAAACGCTGGCGTATCCACCCCCACGATCCCGACTCTATCGCCTCCCTCGAGAGGTCGGCCCGGGTTCCAGCCGTAGTCGCTCAGTTGCTGGTGTGCCGTGGCATTCGCAGTCCCGAGGTGGCCCATCAGTTTCTTAGCCCCAAGCTATCTGCTCTGCGCGATCCCGCCGAGTTGCCCGGCTGTGCGGACGCGACCGGCCGATTGCACGAGGCGATTGCCGCCGGAAAGCGGATTATCGTCTATGGCGATTACGACGTCGACGGGATCACCGGCACGGCTCTCTTGCGGCAATGCATCAAGCTGCTCGGTGGCAATGTCGGCTACTACGTGCCGCACCGGGTCGACGAGGGCTATGGGCTGAACGAGGAGGCCGTTCGCTCGCTTGCGGCTGAAAAAGCCGAATGGATTGTCACGGTCGATTGCGGGATCAACAGCGTCGAACCTGCCGCCACCGTTCGAAAACTCGGCTTGGAGCTGATTGTCACCGATCACCACGAACCGGGACCGCATCTGCCCGAAGCCGCGGCGATCGTTCATCCGCGGCTGCCCGGTCATTGCTATCCCTTCGGCGGGCTCAGTGGGTCGGGCGTGGCCTTTAAGCTCGCCTGGTCGCTGTGCCAGCAGGCCAGCGGCGCGAAGCGGGTCAGCGAGCGAATGAAGGAATTCCTGCTTCAGGCAGTCGGACTTGCCGCGATGGGCACCATTGCCGACGTTGTACCGCTGGTCGATGAGAACCGTGTGCTCGTTCGGCACGGACTGGACAGCCTGAAGAAAGTCCCCCCGCTCGGCTTGGCCACACTGCTGCGGATTACCGAATTGGATCGTAAGCCGCTGCTGGACAGCGAGGATGTGGCGTTCACGCTCGGCCCGCGGCTCAATGCCGCGGGGCGGCTCGGGCAGGCCCAGTTGGCGGTCGAGTTGCTTGTGACCGATCGAGCGGACCGGGCCGAAGAACTGGCGCAATACGTGGACCGCCTCAACGCGAGCCGGCAGACCCTGGAACGCAGCGTCTACCTTGCTGCCAACAAGCAGGCCAAAGAAGAATTCGATCTACAGAACGATGCCGCGCTGGTTCTGGCGGACCGTGGCTGGCATCCCGGCGTGATTGGAATCGTGGCCGGGCGTTTGGCGGAGAGGTATCACCGACCGGTGGTGCTCATAGCCTGGGACCAGATGGGGGTGAAACCGGGAATCGGTTCCGCCCGCAGTGTACCGGGATTCGCTCTTCACACGGCGCTTCAGACTTGCGGAGCCCATCTGATCAGCCACGGTGGCCACGCTGCTGCGGCGGGCCTGAGGATCGAGGAGTCGAAACTCGACGAGTTTCGCTCCGATTTCTGCGAGCATGCGGCGGGGGCCATTGGGGAAGAAGAGCGGACCGCCGAACTGATGATTGACGCCGAAGCCCCGCTCAGTGCGCTGACGTTGCGGACGGTCGAGCAAATCGAGCAGCTTGCCCCGTTTGGGCAGGCGAATCCGCGGCCGGTGCTCTGCACGAGCGGCGTGCGGCTGGTCGATCCGCCGCGGCCGTTGGGGTCGAGCGGACGCCATCTTTCCATGAAACTCGTACAGCACGAAATCTCGCTTCGCGCGGTCGCCTTTGGCGGGGGGGATTGGGCCGAAGACCTTGCTTCGACCGCTGGTCCCCTCGATGTCGCCTTCCGGCCGGTAATCAATACGTTTCGCGGCCGTCGCAGCGTGGAACTGCACCTGGTCGATTGGCGCCCCTGCCAAACGTAGGGGTTCAAGTCCGTCTTGATCCGTCTGCCGGGCTCTGGTATCGTCCGCGATCCGTAGGCGAGCGGCAGGCATGGTTTTACCCGCAGGATGGACAGGAATGTCCGTTCTGCAATTTGGTAACCGGCTTTCCACCGCTCGCCTTACTCCAGCTTTCGGTTCCCTCTTCGACGGGGCAATAACCATGATTCGACTAGGTTCTGTGGGGCTATTGGCACTGGCAATCGCCATGGCGATAACCAATCCCAATCAGGATTCGCACAAGAAGACGGTCTATGCAACGATGCACGGCAGAACGGACGGCGGCTCGATGCTGGGCAATCTCGCCGGCGCCGTTCTCAGCGACCTGGACCTCGTGCCCTACCAATATCACAACTACGTCGTCTTCTCAACGATGACCTTCCAAGACGATCTCGTTTCCGTCGGAGCGTTGAACAAGGTATGGCCGACCGGCAGCGATTGACGGTGAAACCGAGAAGGGGTCGGGAGTCTTTTTCCGTATCGGCCACCAACCACCACGGACATGCCGAGCGGCGATGAGGCCGATACGGAAAAAGACTCCCGACCCCCTTGCACGCCACGGCTCTCCGTCATTGCGGCAATTATTCTCTCGCCCGTGTTAAGGCGAGCGGCACCGTCAACCGATTTGCTTCGATTATCGCCTACCGCTAGAATCAATTGCTGCACCACCCGCCGGTGGCGTCGGGCCGAGGGCAACTGAGGAAAGCGATATGAGACCTTTGACGACATTGGTGTCGTTGGCCGCTGCTGTGTGGTTTGGCCTCCTTTCGATATCCCAGGCGGCTTCGTGCGCCCGACCAGTCCTGCTGGTTCACGGCATGTCCTGGGACATGGATTGCGACGACCAAACCTGGGGTGTCTGCTCCACGAGCGGCGGCGATTCCAAGACGAGTTGGAATGGGATGATCGGGTATCTCCAGTCGCGGGGATTTCGCTACGGCGGCACCCTCCGCGCGCACCAAGGTCGAATCGATTCGCCCCAGTGCCTTGATGCCGGTGAAGCCGCGGCGGCACCCGCGACGGCCGATCTTTTCGTGCTGAAGTTCTCGCGGTCGGCCAATGTCGATGGGTTGGCTTTGAAATCGCTGGAGCTGGCCGAAGCCATCAAGCAAGTTTGTCGGATGACAGGCGCCGACAAGGTGCGATTGGTGGCCCACAGTGCCGGCGGCCTGGTGGCGAGGGCCTACCTCCAGAACGCGTTGCCCGGGGTCTGCTATGCACACGACGTCGATCGGCTGATTACGATTGCCACTCCGCATCTTGGAGCCGGGCTGGCCGAGCACTTCGGCGACTTCCTGGGCACGCGCGCCACGGCACTGAGTCCGGACGGACCATTTCTCCGCGAGTTGAACACGACGCTGGCTCTCCCCACGGACGTGGACTTCGCCTCCATCGTGGTCCGCGGCATCGCCGCCGACCAGCGCGGTGACGCGGACCGCTATCGGGAAATGATCGACGACGCCTTCTTGTCACGGCTCCCCGTCGAGTACCGTCTCGGCGGCGATCAAGTGGTTCACGTCTGCAGCCAGAACCTTCGCCTGGCGCCCTGCGCGGCCCGATATGAACTCGCGACCGGCCGGCCCGTACAGTACGTGCTCGCGCGTGTCGCGGATCCTTCGCCGCGCGACATGTCGCCTCGCGAAACTCGCGTCCACGTCGTCGCGCCGCAGGACGCCACCGTCGAGCGACTCGTCTTCGGCCTCCTCCGCGACGACGCCGCGCTCTGGCAGGCGGCCGGATCGGATCGGCTGGAATCGTGGATCGAGTGGCAGGCGCGGCTTCATGCCGGCGGCGCGCTGGAGCAGTACACGATCCAAGAGCACCCTATGTCGGAGGTGCGAAACGTGGAACTCCAGCAGTTCGCGATCGTGGGCGTCGAGGGCGACGCCCGCCATTACACGTTTTCCGGAAAGACCTGGTCGAGTAACCGCGTCATCCCCTGTCGCCGGCGTTGGATGGAAGCCGCCGGCACGATGAGCTTGGCCTTCGACCGCTTCGGCCGCGTCGTTGTGGCGCACGCCAACGTTCACTGACGACGGTATCCCAGTTCCTTGATGACAGCGAGCATTTCCTCGTAGGTAATGAAGCGGCGGCGGTGTTGGCTCTTGTACTCGTCGATCGCCACGGCCAGTTCGCGGGCCTCATTGGAAAGCCCCTCGTGGCTGTTGGTGAACTGGCGGCGTTCGACGGCCGGCCTGGGAGTCGTGACGGTGTAGTTGCGGCGGTCGACAAAGGCGTTGCTGCTTGTGTCTACGTCCTGTGGCATGGCACTGCTCCTATCTGGCTGGCGCCCGCGCGGAGGGATTTGTCTTTGCAACCCTAGCTTGAAATCGTCCAATTGGCCCCAGCAAAGCAAGTCCGTCGTGGGAAAAACGGCGAGATAACGGAAAAACGAGATTGTTCGGTCGTGCGGATGGGAGGGACGGAATCGCCGGCAACACTCATCGCAGACGCCGCTCGCCCGGCTGCGCCGCCAAATCGACGCGACCGAGCAACTCGCGGCTCGGTTCGTGCCCCGGATCCAAGGCGATCGCTTCCCGGGCGGCTGACACCGCCCGATCGGGCCGCCCCGCGGCCAATTCGGCCTCGCCCAATCGGTACAGGATCTCCGCCGTTGGTCGACCGCGAAGCCTGGCCGATGTCAGCCTTGCAACGGCGTCGTCGTACCGCCCCAACGCCGAGCAAATAACCCCATCCAGAAGGAGGACGTGCTGCGGCTCTTCTCCCGGGGGATATATGTCAGAGAGGCTTTGCAGGGTAACCAGGGCACGCTGCGGCTGGTCCAGCCGCAAGTACAGTGCGGCGATCTCGAAAAGAACTTGTCCATCGGTGGGGTTGTACTGGATCGACCTCTGAAAATCGGCCAGTGCCTCGCGCGACATGCCGCGTGCTTGCTTGATCCGGGCCAAGACGGCCCAGGCGCCGGGAGATTTCGGGTCGAGCGTCAACGCGACCTGAGCCGATTGGAGCGACAGATCCCAGTGCCCCAGGTCTCGCTGCATCTCGGCGATACGCACCCGCAGCGCGGCGTCTTTGGGGGCCAATTCCCCCGCCTCAAGCATTTGGACGACGGCCGCATCACGCTCGCCGCGGCGCCAAAGGGCCTCGGCGTAGTGGCAGTGGGAGTCGGGATCGTCGGGGCAGGAAGCGACCGCTTTGGCGAACAGCTTCTCCGCTTCCAGCCAATCCGTTCGCTCCGCGGCCGCCAGACCCTGCTGGCAGAGTTGCCGGCTGGTTGCCAGGGGGCGGGAAACCGGTCGTTTCCATCCGGGTAGCTGGCATCCTGCCTGATAGAGCACAAGGCCAAATACGACGAGCAACAGTCGAACCGGCATTCCATCTCTGAAAACAGGCGGTTGGGGAGAAAGCAGCGCGGGGTACTTTAGCAAAACCGACCTGTCGCGACCATCCCGATTTCCGCTCGGCTGAATTCGCGCAGGTTTAAAAAACGGGGACTGGCTCCGAGCCGAATAGCTTCTGCCGGCGAAAAACATGGATCGGCGAGGTGCCTGTCCCCGTTTTTTGAACCATGCCCAAATTCGCATCACTCCCACCAGGCAAACACCTGATCGATGTGGTCGATGCATCCGTCTTGCCGCCCGTGGCGATCTCCCAAAGTTCGATCTTCTCGAACTTCTCCAGCCAGAGGATCTGGGTTTGGCCTGCCCCGCAAAGCGGGGCAGTCGCGTGATGAAGGCCCCGTCGGGGCCGTGGTCCGTAATGCATACATTTCCCGAATACTTGCCCGTTGTTCGTGGCCCATTCCTTGTGAACCTGCACGACGCCTCGGGCTGCTGTTTCCGTCAACGTTTTCGATCATGTTCGGCCTGGAGCGTCTACGAATCGCGGAAGCCTTCGAAACGGAAGACCTCCATGGACGCTTTCCCTTTGAGCGGCCGCAGTCCCTGAGACCGGCCCTTGCAGTGCTGATAGACCTGCGCCCAGGCCGGTTCGCTGACGCTGATCGTGTCGGGTTCCGCCGTTCCCTCCACACGGGAAGCAGTGTTCACCGTGTCGCCCCACACGTCGAACGCATAGTGTTGATTGCCGGCCATCCCGGCCACGACCGGACCCGTATGGATGCCGATGCGGACTTTCCAGGCCGCACGGCAACTGCGGGCCGCCTCGATCATCTCGACGCCACAGCGGAGACAGGCGAGGACCGGGTTGTCGTAGCGCTGCATCAGCCCGGCGGTGATCATCATGCAATCGCCGATCGTCAGCGGATTTCCGTCCGTGCTGATCTCGTAATAGCCGGCTATCGGTTCGAGTCTTTGCTTGCAACCTCTACGCGCCGTGCGCACAAGCCTGCGGGACTCAGTGGCAAGTGCAGTGGCGTGGGATGGACCGCTGATCGGTGCTGCCGTCCTGCTGGTCCACTTTCGTGCGAGAGCAATGGCAGCCAAAGGCAGAGTCATAGTTCATCGCGATGTTCTATGCTCATCAAGGAGATCGCGCATAGGCGAAAGAGCGAAAGCGGGAAAAAGGGCCGCGAAACGCGTTTCGCAGCGCCAGGCGATCGGCCGCGTCGCCCGGCGTATAAGACCGCGGGATGGCGGGCCAGTGAACCCCGTTGCGTCTGCTGCACCGATCCGCTATGGTTGTCGTGCAGCCGATGGGACATCCGCCATGGACCAAGTTTCGTTCACCCTGGAAGCCTGGGACTACGCCGCCTTTGCGGCGTTTTTCCTGGGGCTTTCGCTCGTCGGCTATTGGGCCGGAAGAAAGGAACGCGTCGGCGCCGACGCCTACTTTCTGGCCGGGCGAAAGCTGCCCTGGTACGTCGTAGGCGGGTCGTTCATCGCCTCGAATATCTCCAGCGAGCACTTCATCGGCATGATTGGGGCTGCGGTGATTTACGGCCAGTGCGTCTCGATGGCCTGTTGGGGAAACATCGGCTCTTTCACGTTCTTGATCTGGCTGTTCATTCCCTTTCTGCTGGCCTCGCGAGTGTTTACCATCCCGGAGTTTCTGGAGCGGCGATTCAACGCCACCCTGCGGCAGTTCTTCGCGATGGTTACCGTCATCAGCAATGTCGTGGCTTTCCTGGCCGCGGTGCTCTATGGCGGAGGACTGGCCATCGCCAGCCTGTTCGGATGGAACCTGTGGCTCTCGATCGTCGTACTGGGTGTGGTAGCCGGAAGTTGGGCGATCTACGGCGGACTGTCGTCGGTAGCCTGGACCGATCTGTTCACGGTGGTCGTCATGGTGTTCGGAGGGATTCCCGTCACCGTACTTGGCCTCCAGATGCTCGACTCCGAGTCGGGTTCGGTCGTCGGCGGTTTCGAAATCATGCTCGAGCGGAACCGGGCCGAGAGCGGGCCTTGGGCCGACGCCGTCCTCGCCTCCGCACCTCACCTCGGCGGCGGCGAACACTACGATCGCATGTCGGTCGTTCAGCCTGCCACCCATGAATTGGTGCCCTGGACGACGCTCGTCTTCGGCATCTTCTCGGTGAGCATCTGGTACAACGTGCTCAACCAGTTCATGATCCAACGCGTCCTGGGCGCGAAAGATGCCTACCATGCTCGCATGGGCATCGTGCTGGCGGGCTTCATGCAGATCCTGCTGCCGGCGATCATCGTTCTGCCCGGAATGATCTTCTTCGCCATGCATCCCGAAACCCTCCAACTCCCCTGGGACCAGGTCCGGCCGGAGGCCGACAAGACCTTCGTTCGCATGGTCGAGATGCTGGTGCCGGTGGGGCTGCGCGGGCTTGTGCTGGCGGCCCTTTTCGGCGCCATCCAGTCGACGATCAACTCCGTGCTCAATTCCACGGCGACGGTCGTCACGCTGGACATCTACCGGCGGCTGTTCCGTCCCGGCGCGTCGGACAGACACCTGGTGAACGTGGGGATGATCACGTCGGTGGCCGTGCTGCTCATCGCTATGGTGCTCGCCGGTTTCATTTCCCGGCTTGGCAGCAGTCTCTTCGTCTACATCCAGACTCTCTACGCCTTCTTCGCTCCTCCCTTCTCGGCCGTCTTCCTGCTGGGAATCCTCTGGCGGCGTATCAACGCGCCCGGCGCCACCATCGCCGTCTTCTTCGGATTCGCCCTGGGAATCGCCATGAAGCTTTACGTGCAATATGTGCCGGCTCATCCGGGCTGGATCGAGCCGTTCGGCAACCAGGCCGCCATCAACTGGACTGCCTGCGTCTTGATTTGCGTGGCGGCCAGCCTTTTGACCGGGCGGCCCCCGGCGGACAAGGTAACCGACCAGTTGATCTTCAACTGGCGCCGGCTGAACATCCTGGAAGGGCTCGGCAGCCGCTGGTACACCAGCGTGGTCACCTGGTGGGGGCTGTTTGTTCTCGTCGTTCTGGTGTTGATCATTCTCTGTTCTCCGCTGGCATACCGATAATTGCTCTCGCCCGAGAAGGAGTTGCACCGTGGTGGAACCGACACGACCAACAGAGTCCATCGATCCGCAGAGCGTCCGGGCACGTCTCCAAAGCGCACTGGCCGGCGAGCCGGTCCAGTGGCCGGTCTACGCGGCTTACGATTGGTTTGTCCAGAATCGGCCGGTCGATTGGCAAATGCTATTCGGACTTGGACTGGGCCAGATCGCCCACGCCGAGTTGGTCCGCGTCCGGCGTCCCCACCTCGAGATCGTCGAGAGCACACGGGTGGTCGAGGGTGCGGCACACCGGGAGGTCCGCTGGATCACCGACCGGGGCGAACTGACCGAGTCGTTCGTGGGCGAGTGGCAGCAGCAATACCTGGTGAAATGTGCCCACGACTACCGGATCCTGCACCGCGCTTTTGAGGATGTTCGCTACACTGCAGACTCGGCACCTTTTCTCGCCTCGGAAGCCGCGATCGGCGACGGCGGCATCACGCTGGGAATGCTGGGCTGGACGCCGCTGCGGCGAACACCGCTTCTGCAAGTCCAGATCGATTTCGCCGGCCCCGAGCGGTTTGCGCTGGACCTGGCCGACCGGGTGCCGCCGCTGATGGACCTGCTCGACCTTCTGGGGCATCTGACCCTCGAGAAGTTTCGCGAAGCGGTAAAGACGCCGGCCCGTTATATCAAACTCTGGGAGAACCTCTCCATCGACATGCTGGGCGTGCGCGCGTTTCGCGAGCAGGTCGTGCCGATGTACGGCAAGGTTCTCGAGATCCTCGAGCCGGCGGGCAAGGAACTGCTGGTCCATTACGACGGCAAGCTCCGCGTGATTGCCGGCGACATCGCCGAACTGCCGCTGCACATCGACTCCTTCACGCCGCCGCCCGAGGGCGACATGACGGCAAGAGAGGCGCGGGCGGCGTGGCCCCAGAAATTCCTCTGGCTCCACCCGCCCTTGGGTTGGTATCAGGAGCCACGGCGCGTGCTCGTCGAACGGCTCCGTCAGATGGCCCGCGACGCCGGGCCCAGCCGCTACTGCTTGATGATCAGCGAAGAGGTGCCGCCGGACTGGCAGCAAACGATCCCAGCCGTCTTGGAGACTCTGGCGGAGTCTTTTGCCTAGAAGCATCAGACGGTTACAGGACCGGTGGACCTGCTTGGATCTCTTGGGCCAACGGCAGACATAACTCAATTCGTTCAACCGCAATCATCATCCCGGCGCAACCCGTCCGATCGGCATAGCCGGCCCTTGATCGCCTCATTGAGACGAAATCGCTCTTGCGCAAGTCGTCGGCGCATCGATCGTGTTGCAGAATTGCAACGGCGATCGTGCAATCATCCCCGGGCCGGGTGAAGACCGAACGAGAGGGCTCCAATCATGGGACAACCTGCGGCGCGCCTCGGCGACATCGGCGTCTGCTCGAGTCGGCTCGGTGCCGTGCCGGCTGGAGCCCAAATCGGCGGGCCCTTCAGCGGATTGACCTGCCCGCACGTACTGATCGGCGGCGTGCCCGCCGCTCAAGTCGGCGAGACACGAGCCGACCTCAAACGCCCCGACACGATTGTCGAGGGCTCGCCGAGCGTCTTATTCGGAGGCCGGCCCGCCGCGCGGATGGGAGATTCAACGGCCCAGGGTGGCGTGATCGTTAGCGGATTTCCGTCCGTACTAATCTCGTAAAGGCCGATGTCTATCCCGGTCGCGTCTGCCGACGGTATTGCGCCAGGGTCACGCCGCTTTCCCGGTGAAACACGTTGCTCAAATAGCTCAGGCTGTTAAACCCCGAATACTCCGCGATCTTCGTCATCGGCAGTTCGGTTTCCGTCAGCAGCCGCTTGGCCCAGGCGAGATGACCCCGCTGGATCTCGTCCCGAATCGAGCGGCCGAGCGCCTTCTGGAAGCGGATTTCCAGGGCTCGGCGGCCGATCCCCGACTGGGCCACGGCGTCCTCAACCCGGATCGAGCAGCGAGCATTGTCGCGGATGAACCGCAGCGCCCGGGCAACGTGGCGATCCTCCACCGCGACCACGTCCGACGAATAGCGCTCCGTGACCCCCAGCGGCTCCACCAGGATCCGTTGCGGCTCCATGATCCGGCCGGCCATCAGTCCGGCCAGCACTTCCGCCGCCTGATAGCCTCCTTTCTCGGCGTTAAACGCGATGCTGGAGAGAGGCGGGTTCGATAGATCGCAGAGGAGGCGATCATCGTCGGCGCCGACGACGGCGACGTCGTCCGGCACGTCCAGCCCCGCCAGCAGGCATGCTTCGAGCACCTGCCGGCCGCGGTGGTCGTTGCACGCCATCAGTCCCAGCGGGTAGGACAGCGATTGCAGCCATTGGATCATTTGCGGCCGTTCTCGTTCCCACGCCGGTCGCGGCTTTCCCCGCCGGTGCTGGTAGACGCTGACCGAGAAGTTCGCTTCGGCGAGCCGCTGGCAGAAGCCCTCCTCTCGCCGCCGCGACCAGATCGCTCCGCCGTAGCCACAGAAGGCAAAATGGCGAAACCCCCGGTCCAAAAAGTACTCGGCGACCATGCGGCCGGCGGCGCGCGAGTCGGGGCGCAGCTCGGAGATTTGCGACAGTGGATTCCCCGGGGCCAATTGTTCTTCCGACAGATCCATGCCGATGACCGGAATTCCCGCGGAAAGCACCTCGCCGGCGATCCTCTCTGAAAGAACGCGGCCGATCATGCCGCTGCCCTCCCATCGCCCCCCCTTCGGCAGAGACAGAGTTACCGAAGGAAGCTCCTCGGCCGGCACATAAATCACCCATGGACCATGCAGATGCGCGTACCTCGCAATGCCGCGAAGAACGCCTCGCCCATAACCGGCATGCATTTCGATCAGCAAGGCCACTTTCGGCACCGTAGGCATGAACACTCCACCTCGCGAACAAGCCCGCTGCAACTCCAAGGTGCGCAATTCTATAATTATAATGCGCAGATATTCATTTACACTAGAACCAACGCTTTCTATTCTGGAATGGCTGTTTCCCAGAGATGGCGGGCGAACGAGAAACTTGGCGACGAAGGAGAGCGGCCATGCCTGACGAACAACGAGCTTCCGTTACTTCCCAAACCTATCGGCAACGCCCAATGAGCGATGCCTCTTTGGCCGTCTTGGCCGGCGGCGGACTGCTCGCCCAGGCAGGCCGCGCCTACCCGGGGGAATCCGGCAAAAAGATCCGCCTCGGCGTGGTTGGGGGCCGCTTCGGCGCGTCGTTCTGGTGGCACGAGCACCCCGACTGCGTCGTTACCGCGGTGACGGATCTCTACCCGGACCGCCGCAAGCGACTGCAAGAGCGGTATCGCTGCGATGCAGTCTACGACTCGCTGGAAACGATGCTCAAGGAAGCGAAGGATATCGACGCCGTCGCCGTTTTCTCCGGCGCGCCGGACCATCCGCGGCACACGAAGATGTGCTTCGAGCGCGGCTTGCACGTCGTTTCCGCCGTGCCCGCCTGCCTTTCGCTCGAAGAAGCGGCGATGCTCAAAGACCTCAAGGAGAAGACCGGCCTGAAGTACATGATGGCCGAATCGAGTTGGTATCGGCAGGAGTGCATTTTCGCCCGCAATCTCTATCAGGCGGGCGGGTTCGGCGAATTGTTCTACACCGAGACCGAGTATTACCACGACGGCGGCGATCCGGACAAGACCACCGCCAATATCGGTTCGCTCGTCTATAATCCCGACGGCTCCCGCTCCTGGCGCTGGGGATATCCGCCGATGCTTTACGTAACACACAGCACCGGTTTTCTTACCGGCGTGACCGGCGAGCGGGTCGTGAGCGTCTCCTGTCTGGGGTGGGCGAGCCAACAGCCGAAACTCAAGAATCATCCGCTGCGAACTGAGAACGTCTATAAGAATCCCTTCTGGAACGAGTCGGCGTTGATGCGGACCGACCGCGGCCACATGTCGCGGTGCAACGTCCACTGGCGGTGTGTCGCCGGCGGCGAAAGGGCGCAGTGGTTCGGCGATCAGGCTGCCTTCTACATGGACAACGGCGGCCTGAATGCCGACGTCGTTCAAATCCGTGGCCAGGGAACGAAGCCGGCCGAAGTGCCGCAGTATTGGAAGACCAGCGAGATGCTCCCCGAGCCAATGCGCCACGATTCGGGCCATGGCGGTTCGGCGGTGTTCATTTGTGCCGAATTCATCAACGCGCTGGTGAAAGACCGCGAGCCGGCGATCGATCTCTACGAGTCGCTGGCGATGACCGTGCCGGGGATTGTAGCGCACCAGTCGTCGCATGAAGGCGGCCGGCAACTACCGGTCCCGCAGTTCGATCGGCCCAAGGTATAAGAGCTTAGTACTTAGTGCTTAGTGCTTAGGTTGTTGGGCACGCTAAGTTCTAAGATCTAAGTTCTGAGATTCAGCAAACCAGGAGATTTCCCATGCTCAGCAATTCTCCCTCCCGCGACCCCCGGGTTTCGCGGCGTTCGTTTCTCGAATTCTCCGGTGCCGCCGCCGCATTGGCGGTCTCCGGCGATCTCTTGCTCCGCGCCGGCGTCGCATACCCGGCGGAGAGTGAAAAGAAGATCCGCATGGGCGTGGTCGGCGGCGGGTTCGGCGCCAGTTTTCATTGGCACGAGCACCCCAACTGTACCGTTACCGGCGTAACCGACCTCTACCCGCAGCGCCGCGAGCGGCTGAAGAACCACTACAAGTGCGATGCGGTCTACGACTCGTTGGAGACGATGGTCCAGCAGGCCAAGGACATCGACGCCGTGGCGGTCTTCTCCGGCGCCCCGGATCATGCCCGCCACGTTAAGATGTGCATGGAGCGGGGGTGGCACGTCGTCTCCGCCGTGCCGGCCTGCGTGACGTTGGAGGAGGCGGCCCTGCTCAAAGACGTCAAGGAGAAGACGGGCTTGAAGTACATGATGGCCGAGTCGAGCTACTATCGGCCCGAGTGCATCTTCGCCCGCAACTTCTTCGCGGAGAACGGATTCGGCGAGTTGTTCTACTCGGAGGTCGAGTATTACCACCACCTCTTCGACCTGGCGACCGTGCTGACCAACAAGAACCAGCTCTGCTACAATCCGGGCGGCGAGCGGTCGTGGCGCTGGGGCTATCCGCCCATGCTGTACCCGACGCATTCGCTGGGCTACTTGACCGGCGTGACCCGGGAGCGAGTGACCAAGGTCTCCTGCCTGGGCTGGAAGGGCAATAAGGCGGAGGTCCGCGACAACCCGATCATGACCGACAACGTCTACGACAACCCCTTCTGGTGCCAGGCCTCGATGATGCTCACCGACCAGGGGCATACGTGCCGCTGCAACGTCTTCTGGCTGACCACGGCCGGCGGCGAGCGGGCGCAGTGGTTCGGCGACCAGGCCACCCTCTACATGGGCGTGGGCGGCGTGCATGGCGACGTGATCAACGTCCGCGGCAAAGGTGCGCAACCGGCGGCGATTCCGCAATACTGGAAGTCCGACATGCTGCCCGAGGCGATGCGCCACGCCTCCGGCCACGGCGGTTCGGCGGTCTTTATTTCCGCTGAATTCGTCAACGCGCTGTTGGAGGACCGCGAGCCGGCCATCGACCTCTACGAGTCGCTGGCGATGACGGTGCCGGGAATCGTCGCCCACCAGTCGGCTTACAAGGACGGCGAACAACTGGTCGTGCCGTCGTTCGATCGGACGATGGCATAATCAAGAGACCATTTTTTAAGAGCGAAGCAGCATTCTCGAAAGGGCAACTCATGGCCGGAACCCCCCAAGGATCCTCCGATTGTTCGCGCCGCCGGTTCCTCCAGCAAGGCGGCTCCGCATTGGCCGGCCTGGCGCTGGCCTCCCAGTACGTCGTCGCCGACGAAAGCTCCCGCAAGAAAGTCCGCATCGGCATCGTGGGCGGCCGGTTCGGTCTCAGCTTCCACTGGTTCCGGCTGCACCCGGACTGTATCGTGGAGGCCGTCAGCGACCTGCGACCGGAACGCCGCGAGCGGCTCATGAAGACGTACCAGTGCCAGAAGGCCTACGACTCATTGGAAGAGTTGGTCCGCGACCCCAAGATCGATGCCGTCGGCATCTACACCGACGGGCCGCTGCACGTGGACCACGTCGAACTGGCCATGAAGCATGGCAAGCACGTTCTCAGCGCCGTTCCCGCCTGCTGGGGCTCCGTGGAGCAGGCCGAGCGGCTCCTGGCAGCCGTGCGGCAATCGGGGCTGAAGTATATGCTCAATGAAACGAGCTACTATCAGCAAGCGACCATCTCGGCGAGAAAATTCCAGCAGGAAGGCAAGTTCGGGGATATCTTCTACTGCGAATCGCAATACGACCATCCCGGGCTCGAAGCGCTTTACTTCGAGGACGGCAAGCGGACGTGGCGGCACGGCATGGCGCCGATGCATTATCCAACCCACTGCACGGCCCACCTGGTCAGCGTCACCGGCGAGCGGCTGGTCGAAGTGAAATGCCACGGCTGGGGCGACGACGATCCGATCTGCAAAGACAACGTCTACAAGAATCCGTTTTGGAACGAAATGGCGATGTTCTCCACCGATCGTGACAACGCATTTCGCGTCCGGGTGGCCTGGCGCGGAGCGATGCGCGGTGGCGAGACGGCGCGCTGGTATGGCAACCGGATGAGTTTCCATATGCACGACCCGAATGGGCTGGGGCCCATCATTGTCCGCAGCGGCAAACAGACCGAGAAGGACGATGCCGGTTTTGTCCGCGACCTGCCGGGCTTTGAGCAATATCAGCAGCCCAACTGGTGGGCGACCGACATGCTGCCCGAGCCGCTGCGGCAAAACAGTGGCCACGAAGGTTCCCACACATTCCTCGTCCACGAGTTCGTCAGCACCCTGGCCGAGGATCGCCAGCCCGCCATCGACGTCTACGAAGCCCTGGCCTACACGGTGCCAGGCATTGTGGCCCACGAATCGGCGCTTCGAGGCGGCGAAACGCTCAAGATCCCCCAATACACCCGCCCGGCGGTAAACAACAAATAACAAATGACCAATGACCAATGACAAAAAACTCGACGGCCGTGAAATCCGCCTCCGCCGCCTGATGGGCGATGGACGCGCCGTGATCATTGCAATCGACCACGGCCTGTTTGACGGGCCGATTCCCGGCATGGAAAACCTGCCCGCGACTGCCGAGCGGATCAATCCGGTGGTCGACGCCGTATTGCTTGCTCCGGGCATGATCCGCCATTGCGGGAGCGTCTTCGCCGGGCCGAAGCGTCCACTGGCTGTTGTACGGCTCAACTGGAACACGGTGTACTGCTTCAAGCTGAAGTACACCGCGGCCAAGAGCGTCGGCGGTTACGAGCCGCTGGACGCGCTCCGCGAAGGGATGGACATCGCCCTGGTCTCCCTCACCCTGCAGACAGGCGACGAGACTCGCGACGCCGAGAACGTCGAGATCTTTGCTTGCCTGACCAACGCCTGCCACGCCTTGGGCATTCCGGTCATCGGCGAGTATTTCCCGACCGACCATGCCAACCTGAGCCCGGACGATCTTCACGCCGACGTTCTGCTGGGCAGCCGGATCGTGGCGGAGTTGGGCGCCGACGCGATTAAGACCTTTTACACGAACGATTTCCGGGCGGTGACCGAGTCGTGCCCGGTGCCGGTGTTCGGTTTGGGAGCCGAGAAACTGCCGACGCAAGCCGAGGCGTTGGCCTTAGCCGCCCGTGAAGTGAACGACGGGGCGGGTGGGGTTGTCTTCGGACGTAATGCCATCCAGGTCGCCGATCCGTTTTCCTTCCAGGCCGCATTGTGCGACGTGGTGAAACGCGGGGCGGCCGTGCCCGAAGTGGTTGCGGCGTACCACCTTGCGTAAATGTTGACGACAAAAGGGGTCGGGAGTCTTTTTCCGTATCGGCCACCGACTGCGCACGGAGATGTCAAGTGGCGATGAGGCCGATACGGAAAAAGACTCCCGACCCCTTCTTGCTTGCGACACGGAACATGCCATGACAACGGTAGAGTCGAGCGACAGGATGACCACCACGCCGTCGGCAACGAGGCGCCCTCGCGTCGGCCTTCTGGCCCTGACGCTGGAACTGTACGAAGAACTTGCCCCGGGCGTCCGCGCCGGCCGGGAGCAGTGGCTCCGCAGCGCGATCCTCCCGCAGTTGGAAACGATTGCCGATGTGACGTTCGACCGGGCCGTCTTTCGCGCCGAAGACGTGCAGGAAGTGGTCGCACGGTACGAAGCGGCCGGGATCGACGCGCTGCTGGTGGTCTGCCTCACCTATTCCCCCAGCCAGATTGCCCTGCCGGCGCTGACGCGCACGCGGTTGCCGATCCTCGTCTGGAATACGCAGGAGATGTACGCGGTCGGCGGCGACTTTTCCGGCGAGCAAATGATCGACAACCACGGCGTCCACGGCACCCAGGATCTCTGCAACGTCCTGCTCCGGTCCGGCATACCCTTCGAATACGTCACCTCCCACGTGGAAAATCCCCAGGCTTTGAAGCCGCTGGCGGATTTCTTCGCGGCGGCTGCCGCCGCGGCCGGGCTCCGTCGTCTACGTCTCGGTCTGATGGGCTATCCCTTCCCCGGCATGGGCGATTTTGCCGTCGACAGCACGCACATGGCGGCAACGCTCGGTTGCCAATGGATCTCGCTTCCGGTCGAAGACTACATCGAGCGCGCGGCCGACGCTCCGATCGAACGGGTGCAGGAACTCACGGCGGAGTACCGTGAACGTTACGATGTCAGCGATGACGTAACTGCAGAAGATCTCGAGAACACCGCCCGCGCCGAGTTGTCGCTGCGGCAGATCGTTGCCGATCGGAATCTCGGCGCGATGACGTACCAGTTCATGGCGTTCGGCGAGGACAGCCGCACGGTCACCCTGCCTTTCGTTGCGATAAGCCGATTGATGGCCGACGGCATCGGCTTTGCGGGCGAGGGGGATCTGGTAGGCGCCGCCGGCGCCTGGTTGCTCAACCGCCTGCAGCCGCCGGCAACCTTCAGCGAGATCTTTACCGTGGACTTCCAGGGCAACGGCCTGCTGCTGAGCCACATGGGCGAGGCGAACGTGGCGATGGCCCGCCAAGACCGCCGCATCCCCTTGCTCGCCCGCCCCAAGCCGATCACCCGCACTCGCGGCCGCCAACTGGCGTCGGCGACCAGTTTCGAGCCCGGCCCAGCCACCCTCGCCGCACTGACCCTCGGGCCCGCGCAGCGATGGCGACTGCTGGCCGCCCGCATGAGGATCGAAGATTTTGGCCCGCTGCCGGGCATGCCGGTCCCGCACAGCAAGCTATCACCGCACGACGCCGACGTCCGCGACTGGCTCACCGCCTACGCCAAGGCGGGCGGTCCCCACCACAACGCCCTCTGTTTCGGCAATGCGACCGGTAATATCCGAGCGCTGGCGAGACTGCTGGATGCAGACTACTGCGAGGTGTAATAGATGTTTCTCGGCCTCGACCTCGGAACCACAAACGTCAAGGCATTGATCGTCGATCACGGCGGTCGCGTTGCTGCACGGGCATCAGCCCCGGTCGAGCGCTATTGCACGCCCGGCGGCGGTGTCGAGCAGGACATCGATGAGATCTGGCAGGCCACTTGCGACTGCCTGCGCCGCGCCGCCGGGCAGGTCGAGTCCCGGACCATCCGCGCCATTGGGATCTCCAGCCAAGGCGGCGCACTCCAGTTGCTTGATAGCGACGAGAAGCCCGTCAGTCGCGTGATCAGTTGGCTGGACGGCCGCGGGCGCCCGTTCGACCGGAAGCTCGTCGAAGAAGTCGGCATCGACTGGCTCATCGAGCACCTCGGCTGCAATCTCAGCTCCATGACCCTTGGCCAGATGCTGCGTTTGGCCGCCCAAGAACCGCGCTTGCTCGCCGCGGCCGCCCATGTCGCGTTCGTCGGGGACGTGATCGTCGGGCGACTCTGCGGCCGCCGCGCCCACGATCCGACGAGCCTCTCGATCGGGATGCTCTACAACCCGTGGCGACAGCGGCCCGACGGCGACATGCTTCAGCGTCTCGGAATCCGTGAAGACCAACTCCCCGATCTTCTGCCGGCAACGACTCCGGCCGGCGGACTGCTTCCGCAGACGGCTGAGGCAACCGGGCTTCCGCCGGGGATTCCCGTCTCTCCCGCCGTACACGATCAGTATGCGGCTTCGACCGGCGCCGGTGCGGTGGCCGAAGGGGATGTTTGCCTGGGAACCGGAACGGCATGGGTTCTCGTCGCCGGAACAAACCGCCTCGTCCGCCCGGTCACGCCGAGCACGTTCATCGCTCCCCATCCGGTGGCTGGCCTCAACGGGCAGATGCTCTCGATGACCAACGGTGGGTCGGCGGTCGACTGGGTGCTCGAACTCACCAACCGCCGCGAGTGGTCGTCGGAGAAGATCGACGAGGCGCTGGCCGCGGTGCCCGCGGGCAGCGACGGATTGTGTTTTTGGCCGCTGTTGTCGCCAGGTTCGTCTGGCATCGCCTTCGGGCAGCCGGGAGGAAGAATCGACGGGCTCCACCTGCCCCATACGTCCAACCATTTGCTCCGCGCGGTGATCGAAGGGCTCGCCTGTGAACTGGCCCGGCACCTGCAACGCTTGCTCGCCGCGGGCGTGCCGGTGCGACGACTGGTGTTGTGCGGCAGCGCCGCGGGCAGCGACGTCACGCCGCAAGTCGTGGCTGACGTGACTCGGCGCCCGGTCGCTTGTATCGCCGAATCGTCGATCAGCGCGTTCGGCGCCTCGGTCATCGCCCGAGCCATGATTGAACCGGAAGCCGAGTTGGGCGCGTTGGCTCGCAGATTGGCATCCGAAAGGCGCACCGTGCAGCCGTCTGCGGATGCGGCGGTTTACCAAGAACTCTTCCAGCGATACCAGGGAGCGTTTGACCCGGCGGCCGGCAGCGCTGAATAATTCCGAGGACAAGCATCCGCGATTTCAGCCGCAAAAAGTGGCGGAATGATGCAGCTTTCTTCTGAGTACCCTCGGCAGTAGAATGAAAAATGGCGGGGAACGATAGAAACGGCAATGCAGTATGCAGAAAGCGGTAATCTTGCGAGGACAAAGAAATGACGATTACGATCCATTTGAACCATGATGAGATCGCTCAAATCAAGGAACTGACCAGGCTCGACGACGAGGTGGAAGCTGTCAGCAAAGCGGCCAGGGAGTATTTGCGAATGGCGCGATTGCGGGAGTTGAAAGCGGCCAGTGGCAGAATCGATTTTGAGGAGAACTGGAAAGACCTCGAATCATTAGAGTTGGGCGAGGTAGAGTTTCCTCACTGACGAACGTATTCGCACGGTAATGGATGCAACTCATGCAAGACTGGGTGTTTGTCGACACTTGTATTTGGGCGTCGTTCTTCACGAAACCACATTCAACAGAGAAGCTCGCCGTCGACAGCTTAATCGATGCGGGGCATGTCGCCTTGCTGGGGCCCTTGGTAGCCGAGGTTTTGCTGGGATGCCGGCGTAAAAACGAAGCCGATTGGGTAGCGTCACGCCTTCGTGCTGCGCACTACGTTGAGATTGACTGGAATGACTGGCGATCAGCCGCTGATTTGGGCCGCGAACTCGCCTCGCTGGGACACAGACTTCCACTGACGGATCTCGTGGTTGCCGGTGTCGCCAAGCGGCTGAACGCCCATGTCTACTCGGTCGACCCGCATTTCGATCACGTACCGGATTTGAAGCGTTACTGGCCATGACTGCGCCATGCACCACTGTTTGGAGTTGCGCGTGCGCTCTACTGCAAAAGAGATCTCCACAACTCCAAGCAGTGCGGTATTGCGGCCGGCGATGGCGCTCTCACTGCTTGTGATTGTGGTGGATTCCGCGTGAATGAAAGACCCGTTCAATCACAAGCAGTGGCACACCATCGATGGAAACACCTGGAGTCGGTTCAACCCCTGAGAAACGATAAGGCACTCGCAATGCCCACCCTCCCCCTTCACCACGTCTGGCAATACACCGACCGCGATCAGGCTTTCTGGGACGAACACCTGGAACCCTGGCTGCCGACGAAGATTTTCGATGCCCACACCCACGTCAACGAGCCGGAGTTTCGCATCGAAGTGATGACCGAGGAGAAACGCCGGCAGTACTGGGTCAACGAAGTCGGCGAGCCGATCGGGGCCGAGGATGCCGACCGCTGCCATCGCCTGGTTTTCCCGGGCCGCGAGTTCTCCTGCCTGGTGTTTGGCCATCCGACCCTGGAATTCGACATTGAAGCAAGCAACGCCAGCCTCCGCAAAGCGGCGGCGAAATACGGCTGGCAGACGCTGGCCGTCACGCGTCCGCAGTGGTCGTCCGATCGCATCGCCGCAGAGCTTGACGAGCCGACGGTGCTGGGCGTGAAGGTCTACTATGCGCTGATCAGCCAGGATCCCCACACGCGAGACCGGCACATTGAAGCGAGCATCTTCGATTTTCTTCCGCATCATCAGCTCGAAGTGCTCGACGCGCGCCGCGCCTGGCTTACCTTGCACGTCCCCAAAGCCGATCGGCTGGGCCACCCGCAAAACATCGCGGAGATCCACGAAATCCGGCGCCGCTATCCCAACGTCCGCGTGGTCATCGCGCATCTCGGCCGCGGCTACACGCTTCCGCACGCGAAAGAGTCGCTCCCGCAGTTGGCGGACGACGAAGGACTCTACTTCGACAACTCGGCGGTATTGAACCCGGACGTTCACCGCTTCGCACTTGCGACCCTCGGCCCCCGGCGGATCCTTTACGGCACCGATAACCCGATCTTTTACATGCGCGGCCGGCGTCAGTGGCACGGCCGCTCGTATATCAATCGCACGGATTATCCGTTCCACTTCAACAAGGACCGCGAGCCGCCGGAGGTGGAAGCGAACTACACGCTCTATATCTACGAAGCCCTTCGCGCCATCCGGCAAGCATGTGAGGATCTCGGCCTCGGTCGCAGCGACGTGGAGGCCATCTTCCACGGCAATGCCCGTCGCCTGATCGACGGGATCCGCACCCCGGCGGCTGCGATCCAGTCCGACACGAGCGGAACCATGCCCGAATAAGATGCAGGCCGGCTGTTGTCACTCGGCAGCGAGATTCCCAACCGGCAGAATTGCCAGTTCGCACGAATTGCGATTCGCGCCGCGTCCGCCGTCGTTGGAGTATACGACGTAAAGTGATCCGTCATACTCCACCGCATACGGATAGGAGAGGCTCAGTTTCGGGTTCGATTCGCCCGGGCCGTCGCACACCGCATCGCGAATGCGATAGATCTTCGAAAAGACCTTGGCTCCGGGGCGGCTCACCGCGATCGTCAGCGGCCGGCGGCGGTTGCCCGAGTCGGCCGTGGTCGTGGCGACGAGGTAGCGCTGTCCCGTCGAGAGCACGCCCGAGTACGGCTTCGAGGCAGCCATTGGCAGATTCGTCCGGCGGATTTCCGACCAGGTGCGGCCGTAGTCGTTGCTCGCGGCGGCTAGCGCCACCGGCTCACGGAAGCGGGCGATATTGAGCACGTCCTGCCCGTCGACGACGACCGTCGACTCGCCCCACATCTCCATCTCCGGCGGCTTTGGGATGGCGACGACATCCCAACGTGTGAAATCGTCGCCGCGGCTGATGGCGACCGCGGCCGGATCGTCCGTACCGCCGTAGCCGCGCACCACCGTGATGCCGGCCATGATCCAGTTGCCGTCGCCCATCTTCCTAGGCTGCTGCATCGGCCAGAAGCCTTTCTCGACAACAACTCCCTTGTTGATCCACTTGCCCGCCGCTTCGTCGAGCAGGTACGCGCGGGTGTGGATCCGCTGCATGCGTCCATAGAAACTGCCTTGGAAGGACCAGAGCCCGCTCGCGTGTGAAAGAAAGACGCCGTGGCTCACCGCCAGGTCCGGTTCATTGCCGTCGTCGATCGTGAACAGTTCGCCCCATGTGGTTCCGCCGTCGCTGCTGATCGCGCCTCGCGCCTCCTCACTGGCGGTGTTCTCATTGCCGCGGTTGTGCCCGAAAGAGCAGTAGAAGATCCCTTTATGCCGGACCAGCGCGGCGCCTTGGAGCCAGTTGTAGCCATCCTGTTCCGGCCGGCGCGGCTTGATGACGGCGAAACGCGCATCCTGTATCAACGAGGCCTCCGCCGACTTGGGCACGGGGCGATCGGGATCCCAGAGCACGAAAGGCTCGCCGGCTCGGGCGGGCATCGCGGTGATCGCCAAGAGAACGGTTGCGGTCGGCGTGAGGAAATGTGTGGTCATGGCGGTTCTCATGAAACATCCTCCCGTCGGGAGCGACTCTTGTGGTTCGAGACATGCGGCCATCTTACTTCAGCGAGTCAGGTTCGGCAATCTGCTCGGATGGCCTCTCTGTTCTTCATCCTTCCGGTGCGGGCGGCCGAATCGAATCCTTGCGACACGGGGGTGGCATGCTTCTGTTGGGCGGATGACGCACGTGCGCGCCAAAGCGGCACGATCGCGACAACCGTTAAACTCGGCGTCTGATCGGCAAAGCCGTGGGGAATCCCGCCTATGCCTCGTGTACAACCGGCAAAGGAACGTGACCTACAATTTCGAAGACAATCCCTGGAACCCCCACCCCGCCGCGCACGGCTCTAGCTTTCAGGCGTACCGCGATGCCGACCACTGCCGTCGATCTTTTCGACCCCAGCGAAAACTGCCCGACAAACGTCGACTCTCTGGTGTACGAGTCGCCGGCATTGTTGGTCGAGCGAGCTTTCGGCGTCGAATTCAGCGCGGCGGATGGAGCGACCGGTCAGCCGCTGTTCTGCTCGCCGAGCCAACCTGAAGGAAATTGGCTCCTTTGGTCGTCACTCTGCCGCGAAGTAGCCCTGCGGGGTCGCCCGGAATTCCTTCAAGACGAGCCGCCGCTGCTGGTTTTGGCGATCCCCATGTCCGATACCGACGGCGAGTGTCCGGTGGCCGTCGGCGTCTTTCTGACTCGCGAAGCGGCACCGAACGAAGATCTTTCCGTCGCTGCCCGCGCCGTCGGCTTGTCGCCCTGTGAGGCGGTCGCCTGGGCACGGAATCAGAAGCCGGTGACCGCCCAAACGCTCCAGCGAACGGCAGCACTGGTGATGGAGCAATTGTCGGCCAAGCGGCATATCCGAAAACTGGAGTCAGAGACGGAGAGCCTGTCCGAGAATCTGTCGGCAACTTACGAAGAGATCAGCCTGCTCCATCGACTTACGCAGAACTTGAAGATCTCCAAGAGCGAGGAGGAGCTTGGGAGCGTGGCTTTGGAGTGGATGCGGGAAGTGCTGCCCGCCGAGGGGCTGGCAATCCAGTTGACGCCGGTGGACGAAGCGGGAACGTCGCTCACGCAAGGCGCTCGCACGTGTACGTCGTTGCAGGCGCTGGGCCGGTGCCCCGTCGACGATGCACAATTCAGCCGCCTGATCGAACATTTAGGACTCACACCCACCAGCCGCCCCTGCGTGGTCAACCGACCGGTCACCGAGGATCCCGCCTGGCCGCTGCCCGAGGTTCGGCAGATGATCGCGGTTCCCCTGGCGGAGGGCGAAAACCTCTTCGGCTGGCTGGCCGCTTTCAATCACGTCGACGGCGGCGAGTTCGGCACCGTCGAGGCCAGCCTGATGAATTCCGTCGGCGCCATCCTCGGCATTCACAGCGGCAACATCGAGTTGTATCGGCAGCAGTCCGAATTGTTGGCGGGCATCGTCCGGGCGCTGACTTCGGCGATCGACGCCAAGGATCCGTACACGTGCGGCCACAGCGACCGCGTCGCCCGCGTCGCCGTCCGCATCGCCGAAGAACTCGGATTCGACGAGAAGCAGCTCGACACAATCTACCTCTCCGGGCTGCTGCACGACATCGGCAAAATCGGCATCAACGACGCTGTCCTCCGCAAACCGGGAAAGCTTACCGACAGCGAATACGAGCACATCAAGAAACATGTCGAGATCGGTCACCGCATTCTCGTCGACCTCAAGAAACTGGACGACGTGCTCCCCGTGGTCTTGTACCACCATGAATCGTGGGACGGGCACGGCTACCCTCATCGATTGCCTGCCGTGAAGATCCCGCTCTCGGCCAGGATCGTCGCCGTGGCCGATTCCTTCGACGCGATGGGCAGCGATCGCCCTTACCGCAACGGCATGCCCGACAGCCAGATCGACGAGATCCTCCGGGCCGGCGCCGGAAAACAATGGGATCCGGAAGTCGTCGATGCTTTCTTCCGAGCCCGCGACGACATCCGACGGATCGCGATCACGGCCTAAGAACAAAGAGGCCCCAAGACCCAAAAAGGGGTCGGGAGTCTTTTTCCGTATCGGCCTCACCGCCGCTCGGCACGGTCAATGCGGACGGCGGCCGATACGGAAAAAGACTCCCGACCCCCTCGCGCCGTTACCTCGCGGCCCGTGTCACTCAATCTCCAACAGCGGATCGATTTCCCCGTCGCGGCCAAACTCCGCCACCAGCATTTGTGAAACGAGGTTGTGGCCGAGTACCGTGCGGTTGCCGACCTCGCGCAGCGTTCGATAAATCAACCACTGTTTCTTGCCGACCATCGCCCGATAGCCTACCGCCGCGTCGTCCGCCAGCACCTCGAGGTTTTCAGCGACGGTGAGTTGCCGCCAGGTGAAGGGGCGGTTCATGCGGTGGGTCTCCAGATCGAAAAACAGCGGTGCGAAGAGCGCCGAGCCGTCGGCTGATTGCCTCAACTCGAGGCCGCGGTCCGCCGTTGCCAAGGTTCCGGGTCGCCCGTCGCATCGCCACTCCGGCAACGCCAGCGGCAAGACCAGCGCCCGCGGCTTCTTACCGACAAGAAGACCTTCGCGAGTTTCTCCGGCCGGCTGAAACCGAATCCCCTGTGCCACGGGGAGAGTGCCGCAATACTCCAGCCGCCCGCGCGCCTCGCCCAGCACGGCATCCGCCAACATCAGCACGCGATCCTCTCGCGCCAGCAGCAAATGGCGCTGCACGCGGGCCTTTTCGCCCAAGGAGACTTCCAATTCCAGGTAGTCGACGTCGCTGTCGCTGTGCCAGCAGACGACTTCCCAATCGGTCTGCGGCTGAAGGGGCTCTCCATCCCATCGCACATCGAGTGCCCACCGGCCGGAGAAGACGATGTCGGAACCGCAGCTCAACTCGACATCGACCGCCGTGCCCGGGTACACCGCAACCAAACGCGGCTCTTTGCGATCCCACCCGCAGCTCAATACGGAAACCGCCGCCCACTCCGAATGGGCAGCCGGCTTCGGCAAACGCGAACGAGACGTCCGCTTGGCGTTCTTTTTCGTTCCCGGCAGGATCCGTGCGGCAATGTCGCGGTCCGTCTCGTCGCCGCCCAACTCGAGCAGGTTGTCGAACAGATCCTTGCACCACTGCCCGGCGGATCCGTCGCTGAGAACCTGGCTGCCGTCCCGCCTCGTCAATCGCAGCGCCGCGCGGACAACCCAGCGATAGTGGCTTTCCGCCACATGATTCCACAGGCCGTTGCGCCCTCGGCCGCCGATCGCCCGACATCGCGTCCAACACGCGATCAGCGACCGAAAGACGTCCAGATGGACGCCGTCGGGAAGCCCCTCGCCGTCGAGCAGGTCTTCCAGGCTCGTGGACAATACCTGGCGAGCCGGTCCGAGGAGTTCGCGGCAGGCAGAGATCTCAGGAAGCACGTAGGCCAGCGTCAGTGGTAATTCACCCGCCAACAATTGCCCGGCCAGCGGCGCGTCTACAACAACCGATTGCCCCGCCTCTTTCGCCGTCGCGCAGAGATGATCCAAGAGAGACCACCACGTCGGCTGCGCGATGCAGCGCGACAGCCCGGGAAGTCCACGGGCCCAGGCGAGCGACTCCAGCGCATAAGCGACCACCAATGGATCCGCGGGTGCAGAAAGCCACTGCCGCACGGCCTCGTCGGCAGAATCGCCGTGCTTGCGATTCCGGCCGAGCACGTCGATGGCCGCGAGTCGCTGCGCCATGGCGGCGGCGTCGAGATCATCGGGAAGGGCCCATGTCAGAGGATCGGACTTGCCCGTCAGCCGTTTTGCCGGCGGCTCGATCTCGCGCCGTCCGGCGAGGTGCTCTGTCCACATTGCCCACCCTTGCGACTCGTTGCCGGATCGGAATGCGCGGCGAACCTGGGCGGGTGCGGACTCGTGCCAACGGTCAACCGTCTTGCCGTTGCCGGGCCCACTGGGCGAGGAAACGAGGTGTTCCGGGCTGCTGTTGGCATTGGTTCGGGGCTCGCTGTTGATCATGATACCCTTTGTCCGCGACGGCGGCGATTGGACCAGTACACCGATAACAAGTATCCTGTAGTTCGTGCGTGGTTCGGTGCGAAGGATCGTGCTCTCTCGTGAAAGCCAATGGGGGATTATAGTCGGATGAGAACAACAGCGAAACACTCGCGGCAGTGGAAGTGCCCGAAACCGATGCGTAACAGCCGGGCTGCTTGGTTTTTCGCCATCTTGGCTGTCGGGCTCTCCGCCCTCGGGGCGTGCGGACAGCGGGAGAACACGCCGAGCGAGACAACGGTGCCGTCGCAGCCAGCCGCGTCTGGAGCGGCCAAGCCTGCTGCGACAGTTCCACCACCGTCTCAGGACGAAGTCTCGATACCGACCCCGCCACCCGACGCCATGCCTACCGTGCCGGACCAGCCCGAAAAACCCGCTGCGGAGCCTCCCCTCGAACAGAAGAATTACGATCCACAAAAAGCGGTACCTTTGGTCGAAAACCCTCAGCAACTCCAGCGTTTGCACCCTTCGCATCCGGTCTGGTTCGACAAGCAGCAGCGGTGCGTGGTGATCGCGGGCCAGGTCTGCGCGCGGGAGGTGCCGCTGGAGCTGTTCGCCTGTTTGCGAGGAACCAAGGAGCACGAGGCGATCGTCGCGGTCGATACCCCGGCGCACATCGTCCATGCGGGGTTGATGGCCGCGGGTGCAACCCCGGGAAACCCCGTGCAATTCTACCCGGAATACGTTCCCGCCACTGGTCCTGAAATCGAGATCACCGTCGTCTGGGAGGATCCGAAGGGTAGCCGCCGAACGGCTCGCGCCCAGGATTGGGTTCGCAACACGGAAACGAAGCAACCGATGCAGGACGCCTGGATCTTCGCCGGCAGCCAGTTCACCAAGGACGAGCGGACGAACGAAGAGTACTACCAGGCCGATGGCGGCGACTTCATTTGCGTTTCCAACTTCCCCAGCGCGATGCTCGACATCCCGATCAAGAGCAGCGACTCCAATGCCGCCTTGATGTTCGAAGGGTACGCCGAACGGATCCCCCCGCTGGGAACACCCGTCACGCTGATCCTCAAGCCAAAGGCCGATCCTACCCGTTCGTATTCACCCGACAATGCCGGAGGATCTCGGCCGCCGAAGTGAGATATCCGGCGTAGAAGGGCCCGAATTCGGCGAATCTCGCACTGGCCTCGTCGAAACGCATGCGGTAGACGATTTGTGTGAGGAACTCGGGATTGCGGGCCCAGAGCGTGACGCCCCATTCCCAGTCGTCCAGGCCAATGCCCACGGTGACCAACTGGGTCACCCGGCCGGCGAATGTCATCCCGCTCTCCCCGTGCTCAGCCATCAGCCGCTCGCGCTCGGAGAAATCGAGACGGAACCAATTCTCGCCCGCCGCGCGTTTCTTGTTCATCGGATAGAAACACATTGCCGGCCAGGTGGGTAAATCGGGCGTGAGCCGCTGCCGGCGCATGATCTCCAGTCGCCGCTGGTACTGTTTGCGTTTCGCTTCGTGTTCCTCGGAACCGGCCGGCAGTCCCTCAGCGACGAGACGTTCCGCATACCGCTCGGGCGAAGGAAGATACTCCGACACCTCGGTGATCGACACGTAAGACCACGTTGCCACCAGGCTCGAACCGAGCGGGCCCGCCATCACACGCTGGTGCAAACCGTCGACCGCCAACGGATCCGGATCCATCGCCAGCAGCCCGAAGTCGGCCTTGTGCCCGCTGATGAGGAACGTCTGCAAACGAACCGGCGAACCTTCGCTCTCCGGCGCAAGCGCCGCCACAAACTCGGTACAGCCGTCGCTGAGTTCGCTGGGACCGAGACTCCGAAGTTTCGCACGGTCAAAGCGATAGAAGTAGTGGCCGCAGTGCCAGCCCTCCGTTGGCTGAAGCGAGATTTCCGGGCGAGGGTCGGAAGCCATGGACTCGGTTCGGTTGGAGGAATGAGAATAATCACCCGCCCAGAGGGCGAGAACCCAGCAGCCCTGCTGCCAGGCATCGGTTTCGGCCAGCGCCAACGCCTCGGCCGCTAGCAGCAGTCGTGCTGCGCAGTAATAGGGCGGCTGGTTGTGTCTACTTGCCGAGGCTCACGAAAGCAGCCGGTTCACACTATCAAGCAAGCGGTCCATCGGGAACGGCTTGCGGATGTAGTCGTCCACTCCGAGCATCTCGGCGTAAGCCTTGTGGCGATTTCCCTCGTTGGCGGTAATCATGATGATCCGCACCGGAACACGACGCGTGCGACGCAGCTTTTCCAGCACGAGAAAACCACTCCGTTTGGGCATCATCATGTCGAGGATGAGCAGGTCGGGGTCTTCCCGCTCCGCCAAAGCCAACCCCTGATTGCCGTCCCTCGCGACCAGTACGCCATAGCCGAGCGCTTCCAGAGCCACCCGCATCGACTCGACAATCTCGTAGTCGTCGTCGACCAGCAGGATCCGCTTGGCCTGACCGCTCCCCTTTTCTTCGCTGATTTCGTTCGTCGGTTCCTGCGACATCACGTCCAATCCTGAAGGAACTACCGGGGCGGATATCCGCAAAGCGGAACCGAGCCGCCGGCGCGTGGGAGATCCCAAACCCTTATCAATAGCCGACCAATCGAGGCGATGCAAGGCTCCCCCCGGAAGCCGTGTCGGTATTATACCGCCGGCGACTGCGGAAAACATGGGGTCCGGACACCGCGCCGAAAGCGGGTCACGGGGTGTTATGCCTACACTGGAGGGTTATCGAATTCCCCGCCTACACTGAGAGCGAATCGGTTCGATCCTCGATGGCGCCGCCGCAAAGCGTTACCGATCGCTGCGCGTACGACGAGGCGAACTCCTGATGCGTCACCAACAGCACCGTACCACCTTGGCGGTGGAAGTCGCCTAATAGCTCCAGAACGGCCGTAGCGTTGTCCGGGTCGAGATTTCCGGTGGGCTCGTCGGCCAGAATCAGCCCGGGGCTGTTGATCATCGCCCGTGCAATGGCCACACGCTGGCACTCGCCGGTACTCAATTCGGCGGGGCGATGGTTCATTCGATGCCCGAGGCCGAAGCTTTCGAGCAACTCACTCGCTCGCATCCGGGCCGGCCTTTTCCGTTGTGGCGAAGCCGCCACGGCCACGTTCTCCACGACAGTCAGATACGGGACGAGATGGAACGTCTGAAAGACGAAGCCGACCTGTTCGGCGCGAAATCGCGATCGCGCCGAAGCGGTCATTTCGCCAAGATCCTCCCCCGCCACAACGACCCGCCCGGACGTTGGCCGTCCCAGCCCGCCCACGATCGTCAACAGCGTCGACTTCCCAGAGCCGCTCGGACCGCGGACGACGACGAATTCGCCCGCCGCCACGTCCAGACTGACCTCAGACAACGCATGGACCGGTCCATCCGCCCTTCGGTACGTTTTCGTTACGTTCTCAAGATGAATCATCGCGTGACTATTCCTGCGTACGTCGTCTCAGCACCACGAAACCGGCGGCGAGCACGGCGACTGCCGCCACGAGGGCGCCGGCGCCCAAAGTCCACATCTGGCGTCGGAAGAGGGGTGTCGCCCCCGATCCGGTATCGGCAACGGCGACCGGCGTGGCACTCGTTCGCTCTGCCGCGGAAACGGCGGCGGGGGCCGTTTGCTCGGCGGTGGTTACGGATGCCGGCGCTACGACACCCTCTTCGCTCGGCTTCGAGGCCGCCTCCGAAACGGCCGGTTCCGATGATTTCATCGTCTCCGCGCTCTCGGTATTTCCGGCAGCGTCGACAGCAGCGCCGCTTGGTTCGGCGGGCATCTCTTGATATCCGAAACCCGTCGGGGTGAGCGTGGGATCATCGGCGGCCATGCGGTCCGCGGTCGATTCCCAGTCCCATTGGAACAGCAGATCGACGCCGGGATTCTGCTCCTTGACCATACAAGAGCAGGCGCCTGCCAGAAACGCCACCAGTTGGCAGAGGTTTTCTACCGTAACCCCTTTCCCGATGTACGGTTCCATCGATCGCCCGCGACCGTAGACAGCGAAGACCATCGGTTCATCGCGATATTCGTGCAGATCCGGTTCGATCTTCATCAGGCTCTCGAGGAGCCACTTTTCCGCCGGGTCGGTCCGCGCGAGTGTCGCGGTAGCCAGTTCCAGTCGGCTGGCGGCCGCAAGGGCGTCTTCCGCCGCCTCGTCCGTCGCCGCGCCCGGCATGGGCGGCACGCCGGGGTCGATCGAAGCTACCGGGATCTGCCCCGAAGCGGCCTGAGCGATGGTCTCGCGAATGGCCTCTTTCACGCGCGTGTTCTCCACTTCATCCTTGCCAGGAATCAGCAGGAGCACGGCGGCATTTCCCTGGTCGAGCAGTTCTCCCAGTCGCGTTCGCATCGGAGACGACACCATTGCCGCCACCGCCGCCTCATCCAGACGGCTCGCGGAGAGTTCCACTCCCCACGGTGAAAGCACCACATGGATCGGCAACGGCCCTTCCGAATGCGCTTTCAGCGCCTCGCGCACGGGCGGAGGCAGCTTTTCCGGCTTCCATTGGTCCAGATCGATCGGCTCGAGCACCACATTCGCCGTCGCCGACTCGTTTTTGGACGCTTCACGGAGCATTTTATGCACCGGCTCATCCTTGGCATCCGGTTCGCCCCGGTGCAGATAGCAGACCACGAAAGGCGACGACGCCCAGTTGTACATGGCGTAGCGATACACGGGCGTTGTACATGCGCGAATCGTGGGCTGGGTGCCGGCGAAACCCAGAATCGCGACCACGAAGCCCCGGGCAATGAACGTGGCTACTGCTTTTGGCCCAACGAAATGCTGCGACATGATTCCCCCAAAAAATCAACCATCTGCCATACCACCATATATATGGGCCGCAGCGGCAGAAAGCAAATCCGGACAGGCCAGGCGTCGGCGTTTTCGCTGGTTCTGGACAGAATGTCACGCCACCATAGCGTCATGCGATTGCCACCCACGCCAAGTGGAAGTACCGCTTGATGAACGCCATCGACACGGGGCAGAGCCTGGACGGATTCGCGGCAAGATTTCGGCCGAAAACCGGGCATGGTTCAAGAGCGGGTCGCAACCAGTAGATCCCGCTTGCCGAGCGGGACGTGAGCGGCTAAGTGAAGTTTCCACTCGGTGGGGTGACAGGACGCCAACCCCGCGCCCAGATCCCGCTCGGCAAGCGGGATCTACCTTCTGTTACCTCCCAACGTCGCGATTTGAACCAGGCCGAAAACCGCTCCGTCGGTCCGTTCTCCCTTCCCAGCCTGCGTGCCGCGTCGTCAAATCCGCTCGACCGCCATGGCGACGGCCTCGCCACCGCCGATGCAGAGTGAAACGATGCCCCGCCTGGCGTCGCGGTGTTTCATGGCGGCCAGCAGCGTGACCAGCACGCGGGCGCCGCTGGCGCCGATGGGGTGCCCCAGGGCTACGGCGCCGCCGTGGACGTTCAGCTTGTCGTGCGGGATGCCGATATCCTTCATCGCGGCCATCGGGACCACGGAAAAGGCCTCGTTGATCTCGAACAGATCGACGTTGTCCACGCTCCAGCCTACGCGATCCATGAGCTTACGTATTGCGCCGATCGGCGCGAGCGTAAACCATTCGGGCTCGCGGGAAAAGCTGGAGTAACCGACGATCTTCGCCTGCGGACTGGCTTGAAGCAAATCCGCTTTCTCCGCCGAGAGCACGACCACCGCGGCGGCGCCGTCGTTGACGCTGGAGGCGTTGCCGGCGGTGACCGTCCCCGCTTTGTCGAATGCTGCGCGGAGTTGCCGAAGCTTCTCCTCGTTAAACCGGGAGGGCTCTTCGTCCTGGCTGACGACGGTCGTTCCCTTGCGCCCCGGCGCCTCCACGGAGACGATCTCCTCGGCCATCGCACCGTTGGCCTGGGATTCCAGCGCGCGCTGGTAGCTCGACACCGCGAAGTTGTCGACATCCTGCCGGGTAAACGAATACTGCTCGGCGCAGCGATCGCCGCAGCTACCCATATGCATGTTGTTATAGACGTCCCACAAGCCGTCGCTGATCATCGAATCGATCAGTTCGCCGTGGCCCATGCGATAGCCGGTTCGGGCTTTCGGCAGCAGGTAGGGGGCGCGCGACATGCTCTCTGTTCCGCCGGCGACGACCACCGACGCATCGCCGCAGCGGATCGCCTGAGCGGCAAGCATCACGGCTTTCAGCCCCGAGCCGCATACCTTATTCACGGTGGTGGCGCCGACCGACGGCGCCAATCCGGCGCCGATGGCTGCCTGGCGAGCGACATTTTGCCCGAGCCCGGCGCTGAGCACATTGCCGAAGATCACCTCGTCGACCTGTCCGGCCGACACTCGGGCTCGTTCAAGTGCGGCACGGATAACCGTGCTTCCGAGGGCGGCAGCCGGCACTTCGGCCAGCGACCCCGACAGTGAGCCGATCGGCGTGCGGACTCCTCCAGCCAGAACAATTTTGCCATCCATCAGGTATTCCCTTCCGTCGATGCGCCGTTATTCTCTAATCTGCCGGTTGGTCGAAGGTTCTGCTTCGGACATGCAGGCGATCTCTTCATTTTGCTCTTGCACAAACAGTGGCTGTCGACCTTCGCATATCGTAGCTTCGCGACAAGTAAAAAGTCAATCTTGCTTTGCACAAGTCATTTTCTTACCAACGCTCATGCCATTGCCTTCTACAGACCCAAGGGTTGAGTCGAGGGCGGCGCTGGTGGCTGCTTTGTTGTACGTTTGCACTACAGAGCGTAGAATTTCGCCAAACGCGGCCTGACCGATGGTCCGGCGATCTATCCTTGTTCCACGGGAGTTTTATCGATGCGGATCGAAGAGAAGGTTGCGGTCATTACGGGCGCCGGAAGCGGAATCGGGCGCGCGGTGGCTCGGGAATTGGCGAAGCGGGGAGCCGGAACCATTGTTCTTGTCGACTGTTCGGACGCGGTTCGCGATCTCGCACGGGAGGTCGAAGCGGAATCGAAGACCCGCACGGACGCCTGTGTTGGAGATGTAACCGACGTGGCGTTCCGCGCAGAGGTGTTCGACCATGTGATCCGTCGCCACGGTGTGCCGCGGATCTGCGTTCCCGCGGCGGGCATAACTCGCGATCGTCTCGCCGCCCGAGTGGATAAGCAAACCGGAAGGGCGGAACTCTATCCGATTGAGCACTTCCGGCAGGTGATCGAGGTGAACCTGGTGGCGCCCGTCTACTGGGCGCTGGAGATGGTTGGCCGGATTGCCGAGGATCGCCTGGCACGCGGCCTGAAACGGTGGGAGCCGGAGGAACACGTCCAGGGGACGGTGATCTTCATCGGCTCGGTCTCTTCGCAAGGGAACAAGGGGCAGATTGCCTACGCGGCAACCAAGGCGGCGCTGCCAGGGGCGGCGGCGACGTTAACCAAAGAGGCGATCTTTCACGGTGTCCGCTGCGGCGTGATCCACCCGGGATTCACGGATACGCCGATGGTTCATGCCCTGGGCGACGATTTCATCCGCGAGCGCATCCTGCCGGCGACCCAGTTGCGCCGCCTGATCACCCCGGAAGAAATTGCCGACGCCGTCTGCTTCATGATCGGCAATTCGGCCGTGAGCGGAGAGATCTGGACCGATGCCGGCTGGCACCCCCAGGCGTGAGAGTAGAAAAGAGGATGTCGCAATCGAGTTGCAGCATGCCACGCCGGCAGGGCGGAATGGTCGCGACAGGCGAGGTGCCATCAACCGCCGCCGATCGCGGCTACTCCGACGACGAGATCCGGAAGATCCTCGCCGCCAATATGCTCCGCGTGGCGAGGGCGGCGTTGGAAGGTGTGTAGCGAAGGAAGACGCCGGTGTCGCAGAGGTCGCGGAGTACGAGAAAGCCAGCCGTCACGCGCTAACGACGTCTCCGCCACACCGCTTCTTCATCCGGCTAGCACGTCCGGCTGTAGTCGAACCCCCGCTGGATGATGTTGACCATGGCAGCATCGGCATAAATGTCGCTGGAGAAGGTGACTGTTAACGGCTTCAAAAAGAGCTTCTTTTCCCGCCGACCCCAGCGGCGTTGCACCGAACACACCACAAGGGAACCCGCCGGTCAAACAGAATTCGGGTGTCTTTTCTTGGGTGTCGGCTATCCTTTTTCAAACGTGAACGTAGTATAATCACGGGTTGTGTCGGGAGGCTGGAAGGTTCGGATTCGTCCGCACCACCAGCGAAGTCGCTTCCTTCGTGGCAGTTTTTCCGCATCTCTTCTCGCATGAGGAATATGCACATGGGTATCACAACGGTGGTTTCGTGGATTGTGTTCGGACTGATTGTGGGCGCAATCGCCAGGCTCCTGATGCCGGGACGGCAGAACATGGGTTGGTTGATGACGATCGTCCTGGGCATCGTCGGTTCTTTCGCGGGTGGGGCATTGTCGACACTGTTGTTTGGAAGTTCGGACGGCGGCTTCCATCCGGGCGGTTGGATTATGTCCATTATCGGTGCGCTGATTCTGCTGATCGCCTATTCAACGCTCGCTGCAAAAAAACACTGAAATCTTGCGCTCGAAGTGCCGGCTTCTGATACGGCAACAAACGACGTAGATAAGCACAAGAAAGACCAAGGAGGAACCCTACCATGCGGCGTCGAAACGGCTGGCTGCTTTGTTTGGGACTGGCAATCGCGGCGATGGGCGGTTGCCGCGAGCAACCACCCGACCGCTGGGATGCGGCCCAGGAAGCGAGTTCTCAATCCCCCGAGGCTGTTTCCAGTGAAGCGGTGGAGGGGGGTGAGTTCAACCGATTCTTCCCCCAGGTGGAGACGCCTTGGGACATCGTTTTCAAACAGGAGAAGACCGGCTTTGCCCAGGCAAGCCTGCAATTCGAAGCGCGCGAGGTCGCCGTGCTCTCCGTGTCGGACACGAAGAGCAATCCCGCGGCGGCGGAAAAATTCAAGGATTCCCAGCGGAACCTGGAGGGCATGCCCGTCGTTGAAATTGGCGAGCAGGCAACCGCCATCCTCGTGAACGATCGCTTCCAGGTCCAAGTCCGTTCGATGGATCCCGTCGTCGGGCCCCAAGAACGCGACGAGTGGCTAACCAGGTTCAATTTGCAGGCGATCGGCCGGATTCAATGACCAGGATTCAGGAGACCCAAGATGAGTAAGCCCATCCACAAAGTCGTCGACGACTTACCCGATTCGAACATGACCGTTCGCTTGCTTCAAGCCCTGGATTGGGTCGTGCCAGGGCAATGGAAGAACGTCGTAGGCTTCGAGAACACGATCAAGGCGGTCACGGGTGAGTCGGACCAGAAGTTCATCCAGCAGGCGGGTGAGCGGGCCATCGCCCTCTACAACGACAAGTCGCAAGGTTATCAGCGCGCCTTGTGGCTCTACCAGACGGTCGACGTCGTGCAGGGGGTTGCCGGCTTCACGGCGTTCCTGGCCAAGGTCGGCGAAAGCATCAGTTTTCTCTCTTTTCTCGACAAGCTAACTCCCAAAGCCGACAAAACGCAGGCCATCGATCTGGGACTCAAGGTGGTCTCGGAGATCGCCTGCTTCTGCCAGATCAACGGCTTGCCCGGGGACAGCGTGGGTGATTTCGTCGAATCGTTGGCCGACTACAAGCACGAGGCGCTCATGCGCATGGCCGCGCTGGTCTGCGTCGACGGCTTGATCCCACTTGGCCCGGACTTCATCGACAAGGGCTTGTCTTTGCTCGACAAGGCCGGTGTGTCCGAATTGGAAAAGAACAGCCGGTTCAACCAGATTAAAGGGTATATTCCGGGCAAGAACACGGCGGAACAACTCAACTTCATGCAGCGGGGACTGACCTCGGTGAAGGACTGGTCCAGGTCTTTCGTCGCTTCAAGATCGCTGAGCGTGGAGAAGATCGTCGGGAGTCTGCGCGGCAGAATCCAGGGCGTGGAAAGCCACCTGGATTACCTGGGCGCGTTTCTCGACATGGGCGTCAATTATTTCGAGCACACGGGTACGCAATCGATCGCCCGCAGTCTCATCGCGCGAGCCGCCGCGGAGATTTAGAACCTATGCCAAAACCGTCGGGGACTGGCTCATTTTGCGGAGTCTTCGGAGCAAAATGTGCCTGTCCCCTTCTCATCGAGGTTTGGGGATAGAATCTCAGAACGGTCGGAGAGGGCTGCCGAGAATCGGTGCCGACAGCGGTTATCGGCCATCGCCATCGCGTTTCAACAGATCGCGGATCTCCGTCAGCAGTTCCTGGTCTCTTGTAGGTGGCGGTGGGGCGGCGGCTTCCGCCTTCTTCGCCTTCATCACCAGGCCTAGGAATTTCACGATGAAAATATACAGCGCCAACGACACGATTAAGAAGTTGACGATTTCACCCAGAAACAGGCCGTAGGGGATCTCCTTGCCGTCGATCACCCATTTCCAGCCGAGGTAACCCTGCTCGCCGGGCATGATCACGCTGATCAACGGCATGATGAGGTGCTTGACGAGCGAATCGATGATCTTGCCGAAGGCAGCGCCGATGATGACGCCAACGGCCAGATCGATCACGTTCCCTTTGAAGGCAAAGTTCTTGAACTCGTCGAAGAGCGAGAATGCCTTCTTCCTGGCGTCAAACGGAATGGGTTGCTTCGCGGGATCCATGGGATTGCCCTCCTGGTAGTGAGAACCGAACGCCCGGCAGATAAGTGATAGGAAACCTGAGCTGCCACACGCGCTGAGTCTAGGGCGGAAGAATTGAGTAGTCAAGGGGGTGCAGGGAGGAAGAACAACGGGATATTCTGGCTGGGTGGCCATGCTTATTCGGCATCGGCGCGTGCGGTTGTGTGGCACTGCTTGGAACTGAATGTCGGCATCATAGTAATATTTCCGCCAATCTCCAAGCTCGGCGAATGGTCGATGGAAAACATCGGATAATGCTTCCGCTCGCCGGGGGAAGTCATCTTGAGGGCTTGTCTGGCTAACGACGCTGGAAGAAGCAGCCGAGAGGCGGGGCCGAGTCCTCTTGGAGGGAAGCGATCGAGTTAGTTCAGAACAGCCGATTCCTACCCGGCAAATTCGAACGCGGGTACGCCTGAAACGCCCGGATGCACGGCGAAGAGGTCGCCGGCGTGTGGTTGGGCGGTAAGCTGTTCGGCGGTCATTCCGGTTCTCGCCGTGGTGATATAGAGCGTGGCGAGATCCGTGCCGCCAAACGCGCAGGATGTGGTGTGGGCGGCGGGCACCGCAACGGTCTGCAGTAGTCGCCCGGATCGCGGATCCCAGCGGTTCACCCGGCCGCCGCCCCAATGAGCTACCCAGAGCATCCCTTCGGCGTCGATTGTCATTCCATCGGGCTTGCCCTCATCGGCCGGCACAGCGGCAACCGTCCGGCGGTTGCGGACTGCGGCGCTGTCGATATCGTAATCGAAGGCATCGATCGCGTGCGTGCCCGTGTCGATGTAATACATGGTTTTGGCGTCGAGACTCCAAGCCAGGCCGTTGGAGTTGACCACGCCGTCGAGCACGTGGTGAATCGAGAGATCGGCTTGGAGGCGATAGAGGCAGGCGTCGGGCCGCCGGCTCGCGCTGATCGTACCGACCCAGAAGCGGCCGGCGGGGTCGCACTTGCCGTCGTTGAAACGGTTTTCGGCAGTGGGCGACTGGAGTTCGGCCAGGATCTTCGGTTCGCGGCAGTCCGGGTCGATCGCGGCAACGGCGCGGTGCATGGCGACGATCAGCCCGCCGCGAGCCCGCGGAACAACCGTCCCGACCGTCTGGCCGACTGCGATGGATTCATCTTCGCCGGCGTCAGGGTTGAAGAGATGGACTTTTCCGGCTTGGATATCGACCCAGAGCAAGCGCCGGCGGCGGGCGTCCCAAAGGGCCCCTTCGCCAAGAGTGGCTTGGGCGTCGACAATCGGTTCCGCTTTCAGCATGTTTCGTCTCCGCTACTGTTGGTCCCACAATTGACAGTCGGTCGCTCTCTTCAGAATCTTTGCAGCGTCTTCTTCGAGCAGCAATCGCTTCTGCTGCAAGGCGCGGACGGATTCCGTAACGCGCTGGAGATAGGCTTGGCGGCTGGGATACCGTTGCTGGATCGCTCGGCGCGGATCGCCCGCCGTTTCCCGTTGGTCCGCGGTCCGCGGCAGCGGAAAATAGGCGCCGATATAGCGCGAGAGCATTCCTTCGGCGCCACATTTCGCCGAACGCACGTTCCAACCAGTATATGTGGCCAACGGCGCCTCGATCTCCGGTAGACGGATGCCGGCCACGGCGTTGCCGTCTTCATCCACGGCCGGCACGAGCGCCGTGTAAGGCTCGCCCGGCTTGGGCGGAACATGGTCGGCAATGCCTTCGGTCCAGTAGCGCGGGCCGGGGTCCAGCCGGAGCGGCTGGTACATCACCTCGGGGAGTTGTACTCCCGGGATCCTCGGAAACATCTTGCCGTAGGTCTTCAGATCGACCAGTTCGCCGGCGGCGATCGTCGGATAGGCACTGGCCGGCGGCTCCTCGCCGCTGCTCGCCCAGCGGTCCAACGTCACCAGCAACGCCCGCAGCACCGGGCGGTGGTCGAGGATGTTGCGGGGATACTTGTAGATGCCGGGATCGGGCTTTCCGGAAACGACGTGCTGGGCGCCGGCGATGTAATAAATGCGGACGTGAGGATCGAGGGGGGAATCGGCCGTGCCCTGCACGTTGGTGTGCAACAGCGACGCCGCCCGATTCCAATACTCGGCCGAGGTTTGTGTGAAGAAGATCTTCGGCAGCGGCGCCCGGCGGCGGGCCTCGCTCAAAGTGTCTCCCTTGACGCCCGTAAGAGGATCGTCTTGCGGAACCGAGGTGAACGGGAAGACGTCGGTCGGGTAAAGGGCTTCTTCGTGTTGCGAGCTGTAGCGGGTGGTCTGGGCGAATCGCATATTGAACGAGCCCTTGCCGCCGCCGGCGACGTGGGGCATGGCGGCATCGAAGACGATCCGATTCTGTTCATCGGCATTGAAGCCTTCATAGATATAGTGGTGAATGAAGCGGCCCGATTGCGAGATGCCGAATACGTAGGCGCGCTCGATGGCGCCGGCAAGCGGGTTAGCTTGCCCGTGGCCGTCCGCGGCGGCGTAGCGGAAGAAGGAGGCGCAGTCGCGAACCGCCGCGAAACCGAGGCCGATCACACGCGGATCTTTGCTCGTGTAGAGCAGTTCGTAAATCCATCCCGGCCGGAAACCCTCTCGAACGTAGACGTGAGTTGGGTCTGGCGTCAATTGGTCATTTTCCCAGCGGCCGAAGGCCCAGCGGTCGCGGGCGACTTCGACGGCCGGCTCCGTGCGGTTCGGCCGCATCGTGAGTACGGCATCGTCATTATCGAGCGTGACGCTGGGGTAGATGTCTGAATTTCCCCAATAGAACGGCTGGCTGTACGCCTTCGAATCGACGACGATTTCCGCATAGATTCGTCCCGTGATCGGCTTGCCCTCCTGCCTGGCAACCGGAACGCCCATGACGAGTCGACCGCCGCCGGGCAGGACGTCGGCGTTCCAGCCGCACCAGAGCACGGTGTAACCCTCTCGCATGAGAAAACTGTTGCCGGCATCGGCCAGAGTGCTGGGATCGTTGCCGCCGCGGTCGTTGAAGGCCCCCAGCAGCAGCTTGTTGCCCCGGTTGTTTACCCCGAACAGGAGTCGTCCGTTGCCCTTGCGGGGATCGGCGGGCGTGAGGAGAAAAAAGTCGGTCCAAAACTCGACCCGTCCCCGGTCGTTCCGCGCGGCGAGCTTGAGATCCGTGATTCGCTCGTTGGCGACGGCCAGGGGATCGACTTCCAAATAGAGCCGGCCCGTCCATTTTTCGTACGCGCCGGACCTGCCGAACTGATGTCCGTCGGCAAACGCATCACGGTGGTCGACCTGCATTCGGACGACCTCGGAGAGAACTGGCGAGGAACCCAGCAGGGAAATCGCAATGAATACGGCGGCAAACGGTCTGGTTGGCGTCATGTGCGATTTATCTCCTTGTCGCGGTTAAGGATCGGCGAATGAACAACTGTCGGAAGATCTCCGCGGGGAAGGGGTCGGGAGTCTTTTTTCCATGTCGGCCGGGCAACGCTTTACTAAATGGATAGAACTTCTTCCGGCCGACATGGAAAAAAGACTCCCGACCCCCTTGCGCTCCACACCCCGGATGAATGCGACACTTATTGATTCGCCGATCCTAAGAACCGCTGTTGTACCAGGGATTTCGGGCCGCGACAACCGCTGGTAGCTCCCGCTTGTCGAGCGGGAACTTGCCCGGCGATCCGAATCGGCCGTCCGGATCGACTCCTTGGAAAATGCCATCTCGTTGCGTACTATTCCCATCAACGTCGGCACCCGCGCATTTCCACCCTACCCCTCTCCCGCGAGGCGCCCATGAGGTTCCGCTGGATGTCCTGCCTGCTCGCGATACACGTCACACTGCCCGCCTTTTTCATTTTGACCGTTGCGGTCTGGGCAGCGGAAGGGGGGGCGAAGCCCGACGGCAAAATCGATTTCCAGCGACAGATCCAACCGCTCTTGGCCAAGCACTGCTATGAGTGCCACGGCTCGGAGACACAGGAGGCCGGCTTTCGACTGGATCTCCGCGACAAGGCTCTTTTGGGAGGAGACAGCGGACCGGCGATTGTTCCCGGCGACCCCGCCGGAAGCCAACTCTTCGATCGCATCACCGCCACGGACGAAGACGAGCGGATGCCGCCGACCTGGTCCGAAACCTCGCCTTTAGCGCCGCAGGCAATCGAGTTGTTTCGGCGATGGATCGTAGAGGGAGCAAACTGGCCTGCGGCTTTCCGCGCCGAGCGAATCACGTCTGACCACTGGGCCTATCAACCGCTTGGCCGGAATGCTCCACCCGAAGTCAAGAATACCCAGTGGATTCGCAACGGGATCGACAACTTTGTGCTTGCACGTTTGGAAGCTGCCGGCATCGACCCATCGGAGGAGGCGGATCGCCACACACTCATCAAGCGTTTGTTCTACGACCTGATTGGATTGCCTCCTGAACCGGAGCAAGTCGATCCGTTCGTTGACGATCGCTCGCCCGACGCCTACGAAAAGCTGGTCAACAGATTGCTGGCATCGCCGCGCTTCGGCGAGCGATGGGGCCGCCATTGGCTCGACAAAGCCCGCTTCGCCGACTCCGATGGCTACGAGAAAGACAACCCGCGGCCCGATGCCTGGCGCTGGCGCGATTGGGTGATCGACGCGGTGAATCGCGACATGCCGTTCGACGAGTTCACGGTCCGGCAACTCGCCGGCGACTTGCTTCCCGAGGCGGGGCCAATCGATCGGCTTGCAACGGCGTTTCATCGCCAGACGCTGACGAACACCGAAGGCGGCGTCGATCAGGAGGAATTTCGCGTTGCCGCCGTCAAGGATCGAGTCGACACGACCGGGGCGATTTGGCTGGGGCTGACGGTCGGCTGCGCCCAATGCCACAGCCACAAGTACGATCAGATCACGCAGCGAGAGTATTACCAGCTCTTTGCCTTTTTCAACAACGGAGACGAAGCCACCGCGGAAGTTCCGACTTCAGACGAAGCCACGGCCCGATACGAGGAAGCGAAGAAGAAGCACGACGCGAAGTCCGCGGATCTGGCGGCAAAGCTTGCTGACCGGCGTGAGGCTTTGTCCGAAACCCTGCCATTTTGGGAAGCGAAGCTCAGAACGAAACTAGAAGCAGTCCCGGAAAAGCCGGTCGAGTTCCCGCCACTGGAAATCCTCAGCGCCAAGTCGGACGGCGGAGCAACGCTTGAGCGATTGGACGACGGCTCTTATCTGGCCGGTGGGGCGAACCCGGACCGCGCAACCTATACGATCATCGCTAAGAGCGGCTTGGGCGAGATCAGCGGGGTCCGCCTGCAGACGCTCACCCACGATTCGCTGCCGCAGCAAGGACCGGGCCGAGTCGATCACGGCAACTTCGTGCTCAGCGAGTTCCGGGTCGAAACATCCAAGACCGAGGATTTCAAGCAGATCGCCGCCATTGAGTTTGCCGGTGCTGAAGCGGACCACGCACAAGCCGGCTGGCCGCCGACCGGGGCGATCGACGGGCGCACGGATACCGGCTGGGCCGTGGCGCCCCAGTTCGGCCGGGACCATTGGGCGGTGTTTGTCGCCGGATCGCCTCTGGGAAGCGAGGGCACGAAGTACTTGAAGATCACTCTCAGCTTCCAGTACGGCAGTCGGCATACCCTCGGACGGTTCCGATTGAAGGCCCGCGCGGGCAGCAAACCAAGCGACGGCTTGCCCAGCGAGCTGGTCGAAGCGTTGGCCGCCGTACCTGACCGTCGCAGTGAGGGGCAGAAGCGGGTGTTGCTC
Source organism: Rhodopirellula sp. (assembly GCA_012728855.1). Classification (GTDB taxonomy): domain Bacteria; phylum Planctomycetota; class Planctomycetia; order Pirellulales; family Thermoguttaceae; genus JABWBD01. The sequence goes on from JAAYEH010000281.1 coordinate 76,849, forward strand.
GACTACTCGCTTTCACAGGACAGCGTCGGCAAAAAACTTCTGCAAGAAATCGCCGAACACGAGAAAAAAGAGCCTCGGCGTCCGGTCGTGGCTGCGCGTGTCATCGCCCAGCGGTGTACCGAGCCCCGCCGCAATTTCGTGCTCAATCGCGGCGACTTCCTGCAGCCGACGATCGAGGTCAGCCCGAACACACTGGAAGTGTTGCCGCCGTTGAAACCGCGTTCTCCCGAAGCACTGCCGGACCGTCTCGATCTGGCCCACTGGGTGGTCGATCCCGCCAATCCGCTGCCGCCGCGGGTGGCGGTGAATCACCTCTGGCCCATCTTTTCGGCGAAGGGATCGTGTCGACGGTCGACGATTTCGGCGCCCGCGGCGAGCCACCCACGCACCCGGAATTGTTGGACTGGCTTGCCGGCCGCTTTGTCGCTTCCGGATGGAGCCGGAAAGAAATGATCCGTTTGATCGTCAATTCCTCCACGTATCGCCAGTCGTCGCGTCACCGTCCGGAACTCGCCGAGACCGATCCTCGCAACAAGATGCTCTATCGCCAGAACCGGTTCCGAGTGGAGGCGGAGATCGTCCGCGACGTCGCCCTGGCGGCAAGCGGGCTATTGTGCGATAAGGTTGGCGGGCCGAGTGTCTTCCCGCCCATGCCCGCCGACGTCGCCGCGCTGAGCTATGCCGACAATTTCAAATGGAAGACGAGCCAAGGCGAGGATCGCTACCGGCGCGGGATGTACACGTTCTTCAAACGGACCGCGCCCCACCCCAACCTCGTCGCCTTCGATTGCCCCGATGCCAACACCGCGGCGCTTTCCCGCCGGACGTCGAACACGCCGCCTGGATCGCCACCGCTCGCGTTGTCCTCAACCTGGATGAAATGATCACCCGTGAGTAAGCGAGGAAAGGTCTTCGATGCATCCTCGGCAAGAACAAATGCTTCACAGCCGCCGCGAGTTTCTCAACACCACCGCGAGCGGTCTGGGAATGATGGCCCTCGGCGCGATGCTCAGCGGGGACGGGGTGCTGACGTCGGCGTCGGCGCAGACCGGCGACGGGGCCGACGTCAACCCGCTGGCTCCCAAACCGCCGCATTTTCCGGCCCATGCGAAGTCGTGCATTTTCATCTTCATGGCCGGAGCGCCGAGCCAACTGGACTTGTTCGACCCCAAGCCGAAGCTCAACGAACTCGACGGCCAGAAACTCCCCGAGTCGATGACGAAGAACGTCCGTTTCGCCTTTCTGCAGAAAGACTCGCTGCTTGGGATTGGATGGATTCTCCATTGGTGCAAGACTCACCACAATCACAAGCAGTGAGACGCCCCGCCTACACTGCCGCCGCGGTGTCCGGGTGGAGGTCAGGGACGACGAAATCCAGTCCGAGGTTCTCGAGGGTCTCCTGCTTCGGCACACCGGTCGTCGGTTCCCAGCCCATCGCCTCCAGGTACTCGCGAATTTGAGTGTCGATGTCCACCGTGATGCCGGCCAGCGGCCCCTCTTCCAGCGGCGGGCTGGCGATGAGCCGCCCGGGAACGGGAAAGTCGATGTTCCGAACGCCCTCCCGCAAGTTGAAGGCGATTCGCAAGGCGGCGATTCTGGCGCCGGTTCTTTCGACGTCGTCGAGCGTGAACGTGTGGCCGGTCACGTAGGTCAATGTGTCGGCCATGCATTGCGGCGGCAGGCAGACCCAGGCGAACATGCACATGCCGGCTGCGGTCGACGTATGAAAATGGTTGCTCACTCGACGGTGGATGTGACCTTTGCCGGTGTACGTGTACTTGTCGAACTCCTCCGTTACCAGTCCCGGCGGGGCGAACTGGGCCTCGGCGGTCCAAACGCTAAGCTGGGTGTGGCGTCCGGGTGTGGCATCCATCTTGTAGCTGGTGGCCAGGCCGGGATTGAGCCGCGGGTCGTGCATCGGGATCTCTTCGCCGCCGACGTGGATGGCGTACTCCGCAGCGCCTTTGCCGATCCGCTCCGCCGCCCGCTTCACCCCGTCTTCCAGCACCTTGCCGAATCCCGTCCCGTTGGCAATCGCCTCCGTGATCTTCACGATGGCATCGGCATTGCCCCACTTGAGTTGGATGCCGCCGGTGTCCGCATCGGCGATTAGGCCGTTCTCGTAGCACTCGATGGCGAAACCGACGGTACAGCCCGTGCTGATCGTATCGAGCCCTTGGCGATTACAGATCTCGTTGCAGCGGTTGATCGATGCCAGGTTATCATTGAGGCAGAGGGTGCCGGCGCCGAGCGTCTCGTACTCGGGCTTGTGGTTGTGAGAAGCGTAGGGGCCGTCCACCTCGGTCTCGCCTCCGCAGGCGATCGAGCACCGCCAGCAGCCATATTTCCGGTTCTGGATCGCGAGCACCTTGTCGTCGCTGATCTCGGCCACGTTGGGGAAATCGCCGGGGGAACCCGCCCAATTCTTGATCGGCGTATCGCCCGAGGCGGCCGCGCCGGCGGTAATGCCCGCCGTGCCGTACTGGTTGAGCACCTTGTACATGCCCTGGTCTCGCATCCCCTCGCGGTACTTTGCCAAGGCTTGCTTGAGTTGCTCCGGCTCTTTCATGGTGATTGGAGCATCGCCAACCGCCACCACCGCCTTCAGCTTCTTGGAACCCATCACGGCGCCCAGACCGCTGCGGCCGGCGGCTCGTCCCTTGTCGTTAATCACGCAACTCAAGAGAGCCATCCGTTCGCCCGCCGGGCCGATGCAGGCCAGGCCGGCCTTCTTGCCGTAGATCTCCTTGACTCTGTCTTCCAAATCGTTGCTGTCCATACCCCACCAGTCTTCGGCGGGCAGCAGTTCGGCCTCGCCGTTGCGGACCAAGAGGTAGACGGGGCTTGGGCTGGCGCCGGAGAAGATGACGCCATCGACACCGGCCGCCTTCAGAGCAGGCCCGAAGGTTCCGCCCGAGTTGGCGTCGCCCCAGGTGCCGGTTTTCGGACTCTTGCCGACGACAAAGTAGCGGTTGCCGCTGGGCGCCATGGTTCCGGTCAGCAGGCCGGTGAAAAATCCAAGGTGGTTCTCCGGTCCCAAGGGATCGACGTGGGGCTTTTGAAGCTTGTAGAGGTAATACGCCCCCAGGCCGTATCCACCGATATAACTCAGGTAGGCTTCGTCGCTGGGCGATTCCACGGAGATTGTCCGATTGGTGAGGTCCACCAACAGGATCTTGCCCATAGTTCCCGGTACGGCCATCTCGAACTCCTTCGCTCTTAATCCGATGGATTCCAGGCGGCGTTGTCACCCAGAAGAATGCCACTTGACAAAGTGGGATACAGAGGGCGGCGTGCCGGGGCGTCAAGCGTTTCAACCCTCCGGCAGTAGGCGACGATCGTCGTCCTATTTCGACATCACGCTCCCGACAACGAGCGAAAGCAGAAGAATAGCGCCGATCAGTCCGCCCCCTAATCCTGCCAGCGTTCCTTGCCACAACCCGACGGCTGCCAGACTCGAATCCAGATAGAACGCCTGAGCGATGATTCCGGAAGCAGGGCCGAAGAACAACGCGCCGGGGAGCGGACTGAAATGAGGTTCTTTTCGCCGGCGGTCGATATACGGTCCCACAACGATGCCCACAACCAGTCCGGCCAATGCCCCGACGAAGGCCACGACCGCTAACCCGATAAATGCGCCTCGAATCGCGCCGGTCGATAGCCCCATCAGACCGGTCACGGCTCTCTGCCATCCGGCGGGAAAAGGCGGCAGCGTGGCCTTGGATGACCAGGCACTGACGGCGAAAAACAAGCCCCAAAGGCCTCCGCCGATCGCTGCGCCCCATTTCGCCCACGGCATGACGGCAACCGCCGATCCAACTACAGCGCCGAAGCAAATGCCAAAGAGAACGAGCTGCAAGTGAATCCACGCCACGCCGAGCCCCGTTGGCGGCGAGATGTGTCGTGACGGGCTTTGCTATCGCCCCCCCGCGCAGGCCGCTGGCCGTAGCGGTTAAACGAGCCAAAACTGCGAGCACGGCGCGTCGAAGTTACGGACAAAGATGCTCGAGCGGATTCCGCCAATGTATTCGCTTGCCCACGTGCCGGCAACCGCCCCTGGGCATGCGCCACCTCACGCGCCTTGGCATGGTTCAGGGGAACGGTCGCAGCCGGTAGGTTCCGCTTGCCGAGCGGAACCTGTGCGGCATGAACCCGCTCGGCAAGCGGGATCGACTACCAGGCGAGTAGGTTGCCTCGATCATGCCCCTCTGGCAGGCCGGCGCGATGCGCAGTACAATACTGACAGCTTTTCGCCGCATTGTCGTGCCATTGTGCGTCGGCCCAGGAAAGATCTGCAAACATCGTGACTGTCGCCCAACCGAACTTCTCCCAGCAAGCTCGGTTCGTTGTCGGCTTTGATCTCGGCACGACCAACTCGGCCGTGACTTACGTGGATACCGAGGAAGAGCCGTGGCGGATCCGAACCTTCCTCGTGCCGCAGTTGGTCGCGCCGGGGCAGGTGGAAGCACGAGAGACCGTCCCGTCGTTTCATTACCAGCCGGCCGGCGGTGAAATGGCCGGCGATGCGCTGCGTCTGCCCTGGAGCCAGCAATCGCCGGGCTATTGCGTCGGCTTCCTGGCTCGCGACCAGGGGACGGCGGCGCCGGGTCGGCTGATCGCCTCGGCCAAGTCGTGGCTCTGCCATACCGGCGTGGACCGCACGGCCGATCTGCTGCCTTGGCACAACGCGGCCGACGTCGAGCGGCTCTCGCCGGTCGAGGCAAGCGGCCGTTTGATCGCCCACGTGCGCGCTGCCTGGGATCATCGCTTTCCGGAGCATCCGCTCGCCGAGCAGGATCTGGTGCTTACGCTGCCCGCCTCGTTTGACGAGGTAGCCCGGGAACTGACGGTCAAAGCGGCCGCGCGGGCCGGTTTGTCGCGGGTGGTGCTGATCGAGGAGCCGCAGGCCGCCTTCTATGCCTGGATCGACGCCCACAGCGAGGATTGGCAACAGCGCGTTCGGCCGGGCCAGAAAATCCTCGTCTGCGACATCGGGGGCGGCACCAGCGATTTCACCTTGATCCGCGTGCGGGGCGAAGCGGGCGGGAAGGTCCGCTTTCACCGGGTGGCCGTCGGCGATCATCTGATTCTCGGCGGCGACAATTTCGATCTGGCCTTGGCACAGCACCTGGAAAAACGGCTGACCAACGACGGTCGCCTTGAGCCTCGCCAGTGGTCGGTGCTCGTGCGAAGCTGCCGGCGGGTGAAAGAGACCCTCCTGGGCGGCGGTGCTCCCGAGCGGCTTACCGTACACTTGCCCGCCGCGGGCTCGCGACTGATCGGCGGAGGCGTACAACTCGAAGTCACCCGAGACGAAGTCCGCGAGCTGCTCGTGGAAGGCTTCTTCCCCCGCGTGCATCTCACGGACCGGCCGCTGCGCCGGCGATCGGGATTTCAGGAATTCGGCCTCCCCTTCACGCCTGATCCCGCCGTGACGCGCTACCTTGCGGCCTTTCTTACCGCCCATCGGCATGTGGCGCTCGACGAATCGGAAACGATCGCGGATCACGACCCGGCGCGGCCCGACATCGTGCTTTTCAACGGGGGCGTGTTTGAATCGGACCTGCTGCGAGGCCGCATGATCGAAGTGCTGGAAAGCTGGTTTCCCCAACCGTCCGCATGGAATCCGATCGTGCTGGAAAACGAGCGGCTCGATCTGGCCGTGGCGCGGGGGGCGGCGTATTACGGGATGGTCCGTCGCGGGCAAGGGGTGCGGATTGCGGCGGGGCTGGCACGGACCTACTACATCGGCGTGGAAAGCGAAGGCGGCGATTCCCCGGCGGTCTGCCTTGTGCCTGCCGGAGTCGAAGCGGGGCACGATATCCACCTCTCCGAGCGGCAGTTCACGCTGCGGGTCTCCGAACCGGTCGAGTTCCCGTTGTACGTTTCCAGTACGCGACTCACCGACCGTCCCGGCGAACTGGTCGCGGTCGATCGCGAGCAGATGACGCCGCTGCCGCCGATGCGAACCGTGCTGCGGAAGCGGAAGAAGGGCGAAGCGGAGTCGGTCTCCGTTACCCTGCACGCGCGGCTGACGGAGATCGGCACACTCGACCTCTGGTGCGGTGAAGTCGGCGGTCGCGGCCAGTGGCGACTTCAGTTCGACGTCCGCTCGGCGACGGAAACCGACGTCGCCGCTCACGACGCGGCCGCGGAACGGGAAGGATTCATCGAGGAAGAGACGTGGCAGCCGTGCCGCCGCCTGATCCTCGGCACGTTCGGTCCCGGCGGCGCCGACAAACCGGAAGGGCTGGTGAGACGGCTCTCCGAGGCGACAGGGATGAACCGCAAGCTCTGGCCGACGTCGTTTCTGCGACGCATTTGGGAGACCCTCTTGGAAGTCGAGCAGGGGCGGCGCCCCAGCGCGGTCCACGAGGCGCGGTGGCTCAACTTGCTCGGTTTCTCGCTGCGGCCCGGCTACGGACTGGCGCTGGACGATTGGCGCGTGGCCGAGACATGGCGAGCCCTGCAAGGCAACTTGATCCACCCCAGCGTGATGTGCCGCACCGAGTGGTGGATCCTCTGGCGACGGATCGCCGGCGGTTTGGCGGCAGGTCAGCAGCAGGCGCTCGCCGATCCCGTCTTGGGCCCCATCCGCACCCTTCACCGGCAGCTCACGGCGGGCAAGGGTCGCAGCGACTTCGCCTATGGTTCTCACGAGGCGGCCGAGATATGGCGGGCGCTGGGATCGTTGGAACTATTGAGCGTGGGAAGCAAGATCGAGTTGGGCGCGATGCTCTTGGACATCTTACCGAAGAAGAAGTTGGAGGCAAGCCGTCCCGCGATTCTCTGGGCGATCGGGCGCCTCGGCGCCCGCCAGCCGGTCTATGGGCCGCTCAACACGGTCGTGCCGGCCGGCACCGCGGGCGAGTGGCTGCGACGATTGATGGACACCGGATCGGACGATTCCGAAGCCCTCCTGGCCGTGATGCAATTGGCCCGTCGCACGGACGACCGCTACCGCGACATCCCCGATCGACTTCGCGACAAAGTTCTCGGATGGTTGGAAATCCGCGATGCGCCGGCTCATTTTGTGGAACTGGTGCGCCGCGGCGGCCAGTTGGATGCGGAAGAGCAAGGTCTCGTTTTTGGCGAGGCTTTGCCGAAGGGGCTGCGGATTCTTTGAAGCCGGAAGAACGACGTGACCGGAGCACTTTTTTTGGCCGAAGGCCATAATCACCGTAGCCTGGGGGCACACCCTCGTTGTTACACACAAGTATGGCTTGGGCACAGCACACGCCGGCAATTGTTTTACGCCGAAGACGTCGTACAACAGAGCCCGGGGTAAGCGGAGCGGCGCAGCCGCGGAGCGTCACCTAGGGTTTGGGGACCGAAAAACCCGAGGACGATCCCAACGGGATCGTACAAGCCCCTGTGGAACCGCTTTGCGGTTCGCTTGTTTGCACCGAACCGCCACCCCAGGGTGGCCGCTCCGCGGCTACCCTGGGCTGCGTTGTTGAACTGCTTCGCGGTACAGTGCCAGGAAAAGGAGCCGGGCTCCCGAGGGCATAAGCCACTCTCGGGAGCCCGGCAATGCGTTGGCAACGGGGACCGTTAGAAGTAGCAGTTGTACTGCACACCCACTTCAGCGTCGAAATTGCTGTTCAGGCCGGTGAATTCGTCTTCATCGTCCTCAAGCGGAAACGCGCCGTAGAAGGTGAAGGTCGACTGGTTTCTCAACGCCACATGCACGCCACCGGTGATGTTCAGGTTGTCGTACCGGTTCAGCGGCGAGAAGACGACCGGTTCGAGGCCGTCGCTCACCATGTCGGCATCCTGCGTCGCGGTCGTGTAGTGCAATTCCACGGTCGGAGCAATGCCCGAGATCAAGCCGGTGCAGGCATTGTTCTTGTACATCCAGTAGCCGAGCTTCAGATCGAAGTGCAACAGATCCTGGTCGTCGTAGTTGCCGAGAAACCGCAGGTTCGTGAAGGCGGTGTCGCGCTGCCAGACATCGTAGCCGTTCATGTCGAAGTCGGCCGAGATGTAGGCTTGCGCGAAGAAGCAGTTCGAAGGCGTCCACAACGCACCGAGGAACGGCTGGATGTGGAACGAATCGTTTTCCACCTGCCGCATCACGGTAGAAATTCCGGTGGCGTCGTCGTAGCGGAGTTGGCGGGCGTCGTCCGCGGTGGGAATGACGAACGCAACGCCGCCGGTGAGGGCGCCGCAGCAGCTTCGATGAATGTAGCTTTTCGCAACGAGGACGACGTTGCCTAATTCCGTTCCGGTGGGGGAGAATACGGTTTCTCCCCGCGGATCACCGATCTGATCCGAGTCCAAGCCGTCGCCGAAAGGAATCCGAACTTCCAGCGACGCCCAGCCTCCGAAAAGCGCCGTGCTCTCGAAACCGAACGTGTAACGGTCGAAATTGATGTCGCGACGGAGGTCCGTGGCCGGATCGTCGACAATCAACGCGTTGTGGAAATGGTTGTAGGAGAAGAAGACTCGATCGGTCGGGATCGGGGTCATGTTCTCAGAGATCTTGAACCGCCGGTCGCCACCCGCGATCGGATTGTTTCCGCCGGGCGAATGGTTGTAGGAATCGGGGTGAAAATACCCGCCGCTGCCGATGAAATCGCCGATCATGGCCGGGGCTGCGCTGGCGGGGGAGCCGCCAAAACCGGCGCTTTGCGATGCGGCAAACATCTCAGGCGACACGATATCGCTGGGGGCCGCCGGTTGGGGGGACGGAGCGGGCGCGGCATCCGTCGCCCCGGGGGCCTGCTGCGGGCTCGGTGCCGCCTGGCCCGGCGCATAGACCGTTCCGCCCGGCACTCCATACGCCGACTGTCCCGGGGGGCAGGGGGCCGGACAGGCGGGAGGACAGGTACGGTAACAGCGGCCTTGCCCCAGCGATGTGGCGGTCAACATGGCGACCAGCCCCAGTGCGGTCAGCCCGCGTCGAACCGTTCGCCCGACGCGCTGACGAATCTCCCGCTGCGCGGGTAATCGAACGATGGACATAACAGCCCTCCTAGAGTGTGTTTTGAGCGGTACACGGATCTGCCCCGAACAATGCCTCGCACACCTCAGGCCCGGAACGGACCGCTTTATATCCGCGTATTCTTAATTCAGATTCGACTGATCTTCCAAGAATATTAAGACAAACAGGTAAAATCGGCACTCCCGCTACGCCACGCGCCGTTGTAAGGCGAGCGGTGGATGAAGTCGTCCCGTCAGGCGCGGCTGCTCGGAAGCAGCCGGGCTACTGACCGGCACGTTCTTCTCCGCCAGTTGCCTTACGGCACAACGCGGAACGTCACCGACGATTCGGCCCACTGCGATGGCGGCATTGATTGCAGGGCTTGCGGGCGTGGAATGCCGTCGTGAAAGGCCGTGGAGGGAAGAGGCTCGCGAACGGCCAAGAGCTTGACCACGTAGACGCCCGCCGGGCCGGCAACGCGGAAGAGTTCTCCGGGACCGGGATGCAACAGCTTGCGACCGGCAGGAGCGAAGTGCTGCTGGTTCGGTTGCGGGCACCAGAGGCGGGCCTGATCGGAAGGATCCACCGCCACGATGTAGTACCAGCAGTCGGCGCTGGCTTTCAACCCGAACTTCAGGCTATCGCCGACGCGATACTCCGCCAGATTCGCACCGCCGGCGGGGCGCCGGTCGACCACCGCCTGTAGTCCAAAGCCGGGCGCCGGATTGGTCAGTGTGGCCAGAGACATCCGCGTTTGCCGGCCGCCGGCCAAATCGCCAATCCAGGCGACGATCTGCTGGGCCACCGAGCCCGGATGGAACCATTGTCGCGGGCCGTGGCGGGTTCCGTTCAATTCGGTTGCCGTGACGCTGATCTCGACGCGGCCCGCGGTCGTGCCACCGGGTGCGACGGTAATCCGCAGATCGTAGCCGTCTCGGTCGGAGAGCCGCACACGGTCCAATTCCGCAGCAAGTCGGCTGACCTGTTGACAGATTGCGTCGGCCGCCGCATCTTCGACCGGGCCGCTCGAGCCGACTCTCTCGATCAGCAGGAGCACATCGGAGTCGTCGGCCGGATCGACCAGCGGCACGACCACCACTCCCTTCCGCGGCGCCACTCCCGAAACGGCTTTGGCCTCCGCGGAGCGGATGTCGAGCCGGTCGATTTCAAGCTGCCCAAGCGGCTGCTCCAACCGTGTGCCTGTTGGCGGCGCGGCATAGATTCCCAGGACTTGCCGTGGCTTCAGTCCATGAACGGCGCCCAAATCGAGCATGGCTCGGTCCGCCTGCATCGGTTCGACATGAGCATAGAGCGGTTGCTTTCGGGCGACGCCGAACACAGGACCATCGGCCCAACGCGAGTCGGGACAATCGAGCACCGGCGTTTGACGGGCCGTCTCGTCGACCTGATCGGCATTGAACTGGGCGTCGATCTGGCGGCGGGCGTGTGCGAAAGCCTCCCCATAGGAGATCACTCCGTCGTCGTTCGTATCGGCCGGGCCACGCAGTCCTTCGACCAGGAAATACGTCAACAGGCCCGTGGCCAACGGTTCCCGCAGATCCGGTTCGAAGCTGACGTCAAGTTCGACCGATTCCTGAGCCGCGGTACATGCCGAGAAGACGACCCGCTGCTGTCCTCCAACGGCGGAACCGATTTCACCGCCGCTGGGCGATGCCGTCAGCGACTTCGTTCCGGCAAATAGCGACTTCGCTTGTTGAAGCGCCGGAACGTAGCGGGATCGCAAACGACGGTTGACCGATTTGGTGGCCGTGCCGGAATGGCAGCAGTCCAAGAGTACCGCGATGTGAACCGGCCCCAGCTTGGCGAGCATTTGGTCCAGTTCGTCGTCGCGCAATGCTTGCGCGCCGTTCTCGGCAAAGTCGTGCGGGCACAACGCCTCGTCTTGCCCGTCCTGCTCATCGCCGTTGTCATCGACCAGTAGCGTGCCGTGGCCGCTGTAGTGGAAGACAACCGTGTCGCCCGGTTGAACTCTGTCGGCGAGTTGTTGGAAAGCCTGCCGTATGGCGAAGAGGGTCGCCTGCTGGTTCCGCAGGATCGAGACATTCTGCTGGGGAAATGAGAATTCCCGCAGGAGAACATGGGAAAGCCTCTCCACGTCGTTTGCCGCTCCGCCGAGGTTGCGGTTGCGGAGCCGGGGATAATCGTCGATGCCGACCAGCAGTGCGTAGTGCTCGGCTGACGAAGATGCCGGAAGCAATGCCAAAACGGCGAGGATCAGCGCGGGATAAAACCGCCGCACGAAGCGACACCATCGCCGAGTCGATGATCGCTGCGGCAAACCCACTGCCCCTAGTTCAAGACAACCCGACTGAGGGGAGGTAGAATCTCGAAGTCGCATGGAGGTGTTCTTCCTTTGTACGTCAGCGTCAGGCCGGAACGCCTGGCGTACTTTGTCGCCGGGGCCATTTTGCGAATCAACGCCATTATATACCGTTGATGTCCAAATCCCCACCACACGCCGACAGTCAGGCCCTGCGTCTGCCGATGGGCCGGTGGCTTCGTATCCATTGGGAAAACCGTGAACAGAGAAGAGGCACCGGTACTTCCGCCAAAAATACCGGTGCCTCTTCTCTGTTCCGCGTCCCCCGGCTTGGAGCCAGGAGTCGAGATTCTTGGGGACAAGCATTTGTTCTTACCCAAAAGAAACCCGGACGAGCCGAAAATTCTCTTGCCGATCGTGTCGGGAAACCGCACGGATCGACCATGAGACGGATGTGAGGCCAACAAAACGAAAAGCCCAATCCCAAGGAGACGATCGATGAAGAAGATTCTGCAAACTGCTGCTGTCGTTGCTACTCTGGCACTGGTCGGTAGTTCCGCTTCCGACGCTCTTGCCGGCGGCAAGCCGCTTCCCGGCCAAGGCACAACCTTTGCCGGAGGCTCCTTTGGCTACCAGGGCGGATATCAAGCCGGCGCCAGCGGATATCAGGGTGGATATCAGGGCGGATACCAAGGCGGCTACGAAGTGAAGCCCTTCCAATTCCAGCAGCCTCCCGTGTATCAGACGCCGGTGAAGCCGTACCAATTCCAGCCTTCCCAACCGCTGCCAGGGCAGATGCCCGCTTGGTCCCCGTCCTGGAGCTATTGATCGGCATTTCCACTCGTTTCTCTTTCCCAGGTCGCCGGGAGTTCGCTTCCGGCGGCCTTTTTTCTTTCTTGTGCGAGCATTATTCCTGTCGGTATTTGGCGGCAGGCAGCCATACAAGGCACAGCAGGAATGAGCATGCACGGCATGATGAAACGAGGAGAACCAGCGATGGACGTAGGCTATTTGCCGGCGGCGCCGTGCGTTACGGCACATGTCGACCGGCTCTGCGATCGCTTCGAGACCGCCTGGAAAAGCGGCCGCCGGCCATCGATGCGGCGATACCTTCGGCGCGTCGAGCATAACCAGCAGGCGGAACTCTTGCTGGAGTTGATTCAAATCGACGTGGAGTACCGCGGCCGGCGTGGAGAAAAAGTACAAAAAGGGCGTTACCTGCGGCGGTTTCCCGAGCATGCGACCGCGATCGAAAGTCTTTGGCGACGGTACGCGTCGTCCGACAACAATAGTGCGTGTCGCGAACCGGACCGGGCAGTCGATCGAGCGGAGGCTGCGCCGTCGACGATCTGTTTTGCCCCGCCAACGCTACGTCGTACCACGGACGGGAGCCCCGATTCGCTCGATCCTTCTGAAATCACCGTGGCCAAACAACGGCTGTCATCGCTGCGACAAACCTGGCCTTTCTCCGAAATGGCCGCCACGACTCTCGGCCAGATCGCGCTTGCCGCAAGGGAAAGGCGGTATTCGACGGGCGACGTGTTGATTCATCAAGGCGAGACATGCGGCCGACTGCTCGTGTTGGTCGACGGAACGGTCGCTGTCCGCGTCGAGGAGGATGGGCGGCAGCACACGATAGCGACGGTGAGAACGGCGGCCCTGTTTGGAGAAATGAGCTTGCTCAGCGGCAATACGTGTACGGCGTCGGTCGTCGCCACGAGCCCGGTGTTCGTGCTGGAGATCCCGGCGGTCGAAGTCGAGCGGATCGCGGCAAGGCATCCGGTGGTTCGAGCGGCGTTGGGCGGGCTGGTGGCGGATCGGCTGGGCGGCCATTCGGTCGACGCGCTGGTGGGAAAGATCGTCGGCGGATACCGCATTGTGCGTTGCGCGGGTCGTGGGGGGATGGCAGTTGTCTACGAGGCTGAAGACTGCCGGACCGGTCGGCGAGTGGCGCTGAAGATGATGAGCCACCGCTACGTTCACGACCTGGAGCTTCACAACCGGTTTGCTCGCGAGGCAGAGATCGGAAAACGGCTTCGCCATCCGAACGTCTGCCGCGTCCAGGGCACGTTTTCCGCGTTGGGCACGAACTTCATGGTTCTCGATTTCTGCGAAGGCATCACTCTGGACGAACGAATCCGCCGCGGCCCGTTGGACGAGGATGAGACTCGCCGCATTCTCGGCCAGTTGGCCGCTGCCCTCGATTACGCCCACCGCCAGGGCGTCTGCCATCGCGATCTCAAGCCTTCCAACGTCATGTTGGACCGCTTGGGGCGCGTGAAGTTGATGGACTTCGGCCTGGCGCGATCCCTGGATACTTCGGAACTTACCGTGCGGGGGCGGCTGCTGGGCACGCCTCGCTACATGCCTCCCGAGCAACTCGTCGGCGACCCGGTTGACTGCCGGGCAGACCTCTACGCCTTCGGGTGCGTTGCCTACGAGATGCTTACCGGTCGGCCCCTCTTCCCGGAGGCGAGCTACCTGGGCATCGTCGAGCGGCACTCGCAGTGGGTGCTGCCGACACGGCACTCCGTCCGGGAAGGTTTGAGCCGGGACTTGTACAAGGTGCTCTGCGAATGCCTCACCAAGGAGCCCCAGCGGCGCATTCTCGATCTGAACCTTCTTGGGCGCCGCTGGAAACGCGGTGGCCGGCGAAAAAAAACGCCGTCGCCTGTCGCTTCCGTCGCGCAATCGGCCATGTCTTAAAGTAGTCCCACCCACTTCCCTCCCCACTCGATTCAAGGAGCCTTACCATGACGCGTTTGATCGGACGGACTGCAATGGTCCTCACCCTGTTGGCGGCCGGCGGTTTCTCTCCGCAAGTGCTGGCAGACCAGCCCGCCTACTTTTTCAACCCCGATCCCCCCCGGCTCGGCATCAACTTCCAGTTCGTGCAGTGGCCGGTGCAAGGTTACTATGTCCTGTATGTCCAGCCCGGGAGCCCGGCGCAACAGCTTGGGCTGGAGTACGGCGACATCATCACGCACATCAACGGATACCCCTTGACGTACCACGGGGCGCACCAGTCGCTCCTGGGCGGATCCAGCCAATTCACGCTCACGATCCGCAATTGCCGCTGGCCGCACAACACGGTCAACGCCTACTATCCGCCGGGATTGATCGGAAACGCCTGGGCAAGCCAACCCGGCGCCTTTAGCGCGGCGCGCTGAGCAACCGATCGAGCGAACTTCCCTTCAGAGAGCCGTCGCTATGCCAAGCGGCGGCTCTTCGCTTTCGTTCTTGCCGCAACGTAGTGGGCAACACGCTTGACAGGGCTGCATTGCTCGTACATGATTCGGATCATGAATCCGAGAGTGCCACAAGACCAGCGGAGACAGACATGCCGGTGATGGAAAGTCCGCCGGGTCCGCGGACGGTGATCGACGGGCGGGAATACCTTTACTTCGGCGGAACCGCCTACCTGGGATTGCAGAGCCATCCCGAAGTGATCCGCGCCGCCTGCGAAGCCACGAAGCGCTATGGCATCGGCAGCGCCACGTCGCGGACCGGCTACGGCGACACCCCGCCCACGCTGGAAGCGGAACGCCGCCTCGCCGCCTTCCTCGATAGGGAAGAGGCTTTCTATTTTGCATCCGGCTACGCGGGCGGATCGGTTTTGATGGAAGCGGCCGGCGGGTTTTTCGACGCCGTGTTTGCCGACGAGTTCTCCCACTACAGCCTTTTCGAAGCGATCCCTTTGGCCGGTTTGCCTCTGGTCACGTTCCCGCACGGTGACGCGGACGGGCTCCGGCACACCATCGCCGCAAATCTCAAGCCGCGGCAACGGCCGCTGGTTGCCAGTGACGGAGTCTTTTCTGCGTTGGGGCATATCGCGCCGGTGGCCGACTATTGCCGGATCTTGGCAAACTATCCCGGCTCCGGTCTGCTGCTGGACGACGCGCATGGCATCGGCGTGCTGGGCAAGCACGGACGGGGACTTTTCGAATACGCAGGGCTGGCCGAGCGGGTCAATCGCGATTTCCCGCCGCACGAAGGAGTCGAGTCGCCGGTGCTGCTCAGTTGCGGCACGTGCAGCAAAGCCCTGGGTGGTTTCGGGGGGGTGATCGCTGGGTCGCGCACATTCGTCGCTACCGTGAAGCGGGCGCCGTATTATGCCGGAGCGAGTGCGCCGCCGATTCCCGCCGCGGCCGCCACCGCCCGCGCCTTGGAGATATTGCAGTCCGACCCTTCGCTTCGTCTTCGGCTCCAGGAGAATGTGGGGGCTCTCAAGGCCGGACTTGCTCGGCTGGGACTTGGGGTCGACGATTCGCCGATACCGATCGTCTGCCTCCGTATCGGCTCGGCGGACCACATGCGGCGGCTCCACCGTGAACTGGCGGACCGCGGCATTCTCGTGCCCTACATGGCCGCCTATTCGGGCCTGGGACCGGAAGGCGCTTTGCGACTGGCGATTTTTGCGAACCACAGCCGCGAAATGACCGAGCACCTCCTCGACGTTCTGGCCGGATTGCTGTGAATATGCAAAGCGTGTTATGCCCCTCGCACAGCCGCCTTCAGTGCCGGAGGCGTGCATGAAACGGCAACGCCGGGTAGAATGCGGCTGTAGGGAACCGTTTGGGGCTATAGCCGCGGATGTCACCTGCTTTGCGGAGAACCGGAAATGAAGATCGCCGTTGTTTGGCTAGTCGCAGGCGTTCTTACCTTTTTGCCGGGCCATGCGTCTTCCGCAAAGGAGGCTAGACGAACCTTGGGTGAAGTATGCAGGTGATCCCATATCTTGTCTTATTCTTGCTGCCCTTCGCCGCGTGGATTACCGCGGAATGTCGCTGGGGGACCAGCGCACGGATCGGCCTCGGCGCGGTCTGCCTCCTATTCGTGGGATTTGCTTGGTTTTCCACCCTCCAACGCGCAGCGAATACGGAGGCGCGATACGCAGCATGCCTTCGTGAAATGGGTTCTGCGCTGGATTCGGGAGACGTCGAACGAGTCAGACGGGCTATCGCGGCCTACGACACTCCCGGTAGTAGCTTTCATCGCGTAACCAATACTTTGGATGTGCTGTGCGGAAACGGCGAGCAACAACCACACAAGACTCCATAACCGCACAAGGGCGAAATCAGGTTCATCCGGCGCGAGCGTAGGTTCCATTCTCGCTGGGGAGTACCGGTGCCTCTTCTCTTGTTGCCGACGCGTCTAAACGATTGTCTTTCATGTGGTTATGGCCATCTTGCAGCAGAGAAGAGGCACCGGTACTCCTCATGCACTTTGCACCCTACGCGAATTCCGGATGAACCCGAAATCAGTGGCCACCGGCCCAAGTGATACAAGCGATCCCACCTACCAGTTGGAGTAACAGTGTCGATGTCCCGCAACCTTTTCCGGAACCTCCCCATGCACCCCACCACACAATACCTGCCGAATCGCATCACACGCCGCACCTTCCTCCGCCGCGGCAGCGTGGCGACGGCGGCACTCGCAGCATCCTGTTTCACCTCGAACCGCTTACTCCGGGCCGCCCCGGACGTAATCGCCTCTCCGATTGGCTCCCAAGCGAAATCGCGGCCCGATCTAGTGGACGATAATTCGCCGCCGGGCCTGGAAGTGATTCAATTGACCGCCGATCCGGAAGTGCCGAGTTCCCATCTGTACATGGAGGCGCAGATTTTCGCGCCCGACTCGAAACGGTTCGTCCTGCACCGCTCGGCAACGGCACATGGCGGCAGCCGCAGCGATCCCAAACACCAATACCTCCGTTGCGATTTGGACGACAACGGTTCGCTACACCCGCTGACCGAAGAACTTGGAGCCACGGCGGCTTTGGTCTCGCCCGACGGACGATTGGTCTACTACTTTGTCGACGAGACAACTACTGGCGGCGGCCGGTTGACGCTCAAGCGAGTCGGCCTCGACGGCACGGACCGCCAAACGATCCTCGTCGTCGATTCGGCGCTTCCGGAGACCAACTTCCGCCCCAGCAGGCTCTACCCCCTCTCAACAATCTCGTCCGACGGCAAGCGGCTGGCGATCTCGGCCTTCCTCGGCGACGGCCAATCGGCAAACGGGCCGTACGGTCTGATGATCTTCGACGTCCAGCAGGCCACGGTGCGGCTCGTCATCCACGGCCCAACCTGGTGCAACATGCACCCGCAGTACTGTCGCTCGACGGACCCGGAGGCCTCGCATGACGTCCTCATTCAGGAGAACCACGGTTGCGAAACCGACGCCGCCGGCGGCATCACGAAGTTGGTGGGCGGCGCAGGAGCCGATATCCACGTGATCCGCGACGATGGAGAGAACTTCCGCGACATGCCGTGGGGCCGCGACGGCAACGAGGCTTGCCAAGGCCATCAGTGCTGGCGGGGGCGCACGACGTGGGCAGTGACGAGCACGGGTAATCGCGCCGCCCGCGAAGCGCAATTGATCGAAGGCCGGGCGGCGGCGCATCACGACCACGCCGGGCTGCGAACACCCGGCGCTGTCCGCAATGATTTGACCCGCGACTTTCCCAGTCCGCACTTCTACCACTTCGCCACGGATATCGCCGGCGAGCGGCTGATTTCCGATGCGGCGCCGATGGATCAAGGCGGACAGATCTACATCGCTCGTTTCGGCGAAGCGGGCAAGGATCCGCTGGGGCAGTTCGTTCGCCTCTTGAACCCGAAGTCGACGTGCCGGAAGCACGCGCACATCCATCCGTTTCTTTCGCCGGATGGTGCGACGGGGTTTTTCAACTCGGATGAATCCGGCGTGCTCCAGGCCTATGTGGTGAAGGGGTTTTGAACCACTGTTTGCTGAAACCCATAGCAGCCCGGCTTCTGCGATTCCTTTTATCTGGTATACTTTTGGTTTTGGCATGGCATCCGGGGAGTCTGGCATAATGCTCAAAGACGGCGACAAAGGTGTTGTCCTCCAGCGGGATCGTGAAACCTACGGCGTGGCGCCTCACATTCCTTGCGGCGTGGTCACGCCCGAGATCCTCCGCAAAATCGCCGATACGGCCGAGAAATATCAAGTGCCGATGGTGAAGATCACCAGCGCGGCCCGGATCGCGTTGTTGGGCGTTAAGGAAGACGACGTGGACCGTGTCTGGAACGACTTGGGCATGTCCCCCGGAAGTGTCGTGGGGATCTGTGTCCGCAGCGTCAAGGCATGTCCCGGCACGACCTACTGTAAGCGTGGTCAGATGGACAGCCTCGGCGTCGGCAATCGGCTCGACGAGAAATATCACGGCATGGAACTGCCGGGAAAGATGAAGATCGGCGTTAGCGGTTGTCCGAACCAGTGCGGCGAAACCAGCTTCAAAGACATCGGATTGGTCGGCACTCCCAAGGGTTGGCGGGTCTACGTCGGAGGAAACGGCGGCACCAATCCCCGCATTGGCGAAGTCCTCGCCCAGCGGATCGACACGGAAACCGCTTTGGCGCTGGTCGACAAGATCCTCGCCTGGTATCGGGCCAACGCCAAACCAAAGGAGAGAATGGGCCGAACGATCGAGCGGCTCGGGCTGGATGCGATGGAAGAGGCGCTCGGGCTTGGCGGCGATGCCTGAACGCCTGGCCGCTTAGGCGCGCAATAGGGCCGGGAGTCTTTTTTTCGTGTCGGCCGGGAAAGCGCCCTTCCATACACGAAAGTGTCGGTCGGCCGACACGAAAAAAAGACTCCCGATCCCTTCTTGGTTGCGTAGCGTTCAGAAATAACACAATCGCACGAACGTAACCCACCTCGTACCGTACAGGTCGTCGACTTGATGGCCGACGCACGCCAACGGACCGTCCGCGCATCGGTAGTGCCATACTTGAACCGGGAACATCGGCAGGGCGTCTCGGTGTTCTTCGGTGGATTCGGGATCGCCGAAGATCTCTCGCCACTTTTCATAGCGACAACGGAGGTAAGCGACCTGAACCTGCTCGACCTCGTATTCTCCCAGGTCAAAACGAGATTGCTCTTCGGCCGTCTTCGTGCTCAGGATCCTCAACGCTCGGATGAAATCCTCGCGGCTGAATTCCGAACACTTAGATTCGGCGACGGCGGCGCCCTCGCCTAACGCCAGAGAAGCCTTTGCGGTGTAGCTCATCATGCATTAACGGATGGTGGGATCCCCTGGCGCAGCGACCGAACCGGTCTGCGCAAGAGATGGAGGGAGGTGGGGGTAGGGAACGGCGGGTGTACTCGTGGGAATCGGCTCAAGAGGAGATGCCTGTCCCGTTTGGCCGCCCCAAGAAGCCTGGAAAAGGCAGGATACCAGACCTTCCTGAACCGTCAAGCCCCTCTCCGCCGTTTTCTGGAGGGGGAGTATTTTCACTTTCGGAATGGATTCACCCTGCCGACTGCTGGTATCGGATCAACTCTTCGGCACGGCGGGCAGCATCCCAGTGGAAGATCTCGGCCATCCAGTCGGCGACCTGCCGGGCGATCTCCCCGGCGTTACGGTGGTAGTGTCGCCAGTTCGTGCGGCGGATCATCACGTCGTCGAGATGCGCCGCCCATTCACTGCGGCAATAATGTTCCACCACTTCCGGGCGCACTTCGGGTGGCAGGATGCCGCTGAGTCCTTGGACCTCATCGGCGGCAAGAATCGGCTCGGTTGCCGTGGTGCATGGCATGGTCTTCTTGCCGAGGTGGTTTGCCACCCGGTCGACCACCTGCTCTGCGATCAAGCGGTAGGTGGTCAGTTTTCCGCCGGCCACATCGAACCAGCCGGCTTTCGGCTGGCGGATTTCATGGGCCCGCGAAATATCCGACGGACCGCCTTTGACGCTGGCGACCAGCGGTCGAAGCCCCGCCCAGGAACTGACGATGTGGGTCCGGTCGATCCGCGCGCTGGGAAACGCTTCATTGACCACGTCCAGGACGCAATCCACGTCGTCCCGGGTTACCGGCACCTGATCGAGCGGACCGTCGTAATCGGTATCGGTGGTTCCGAGAATCACCCGTTCGCCCCACGGTATCGCGAAGAGAATGCGATTGGCCTGGGTCATCACAACGGCGTCGAGTATCGGCAGAACCTCGTGCTCGATCACCAAATGGATGCCTTTGGTAAGACGCAGACGGATGCTGCTTTCGGGCAGCGACTGCGTCCAGGGGCCGGTAGCGTTGACCACCGCCCGCGCACGGACCGTTCGCTCGCGATCCGCCTCTCGATCGCGAACCTGGCAGGTCCATCGCCCGGCGTCAGGGACAGCCGATTCCAACCGGGTATAATTGCAGATCGCGGCGCCGGTCTTGACGGCGGAGCGGAGCGTGTCAAGAACCAATCTGGCGTCGTTGGTCAGACCGTCGTAGTAGCGGACGGCTCCGTTAAGCCCTTTGGGCTTCGGTTCGGGAAGCCGCCGCAGCACGTCCGACGGACTCATCGAAGAAGAAGGGCCGAGGTTCCGGCCGCCACAGAGCAAGTCGTAGATCTTCACTCCCACGCGAAGTTGCCAGAGAGGCCAGCCCGAGCGGCGATAGCCGGGAAAGACGAACGGCAACGGCTCGGCCAGATGCGGTGCAATACGGTGCAGGATGCCCTTCTCGCGACTTGCCTCGTAAACCAGGCCGATGCGGCCTTGGGCGAGATAGCGCAGCCCGCCGTGCAACAACCGGCTGGTGCGGCTACTGGTGCCGAAGGCAAAGTCGTGCTGCTCGACCAGCGCCGTGGAAAGCCCCCGCATCGCCGCGTCGCGAGCGACGCCGGCCCCGACAATGCCGCCACCCACGACCAGCACGTCGAGGTCCGCCTGCTCGAGCTGCTCGGCCTGCCGGCGGCGTATTTCATCAAGATCGACGGAAATCACGGTTCCTCCCAATCGCGGGAACGCTCGACCGCTTTCTGCCAGCGGCCGTACAGCGTCTCGCGCTGCTCCGAGCCGATCCGCGGCTTGAATTCGCTGTCCAGCGCCCAATAGCGGGCGATCTCTCCGGTATTCTGCCAGAAGCCGACGGCCAAACCGGCCAAATACGCGGCTCCCAGCGCCGTGGTCTCACGGACCACCGGCCGACGCACATTGACGCCGAGAATGTCCGCCTGAAACTGCATCAGTTGGTTGTTGACCGAGGCCCCGCCGTCCACCTTCAGCGCCGCCAGAGGTATGCCCGCGTCGCGCTGCATCGCCTCGGCCAAATCGCGGGTTTGGTAAGCCATCGCGTCAACCGCGGCACGAGCGATATGTCCCGCCGTCGTGCCGCGGGTGATGCCGAGGATCGTCCCGCGTGCATAGGAGTCCCAGTAGGGGGCGCCAAGACCGACAAAGGCCGGCACAAAAAAGACACCGCCGCTGTTGGGCACCGTGGCGGCCAGGCGCTCCACCTCCGTCGAACTACTGATGATCTTCAGCCCGTCGCGCAACCATTGCACCACGGCGCCAGCCACAAAGACGGAGCCTTCCAGGCAGTAGGTGATCTCGCCGCCGATCCCCCAGCCGATCGTCGTCAGTAGATTATTCTGCGACGCCACCGGCTGGTTGCCCGTATTCATCAATAGGAAACATCCGGTGCCGTAGGTATTCTTGGCGCCGCCGGGTTCGAAGCAAGCCTGGCCGAACGTGGCCGCCTGCTGGTCGCCCGCACAACCGGCGATGGGGATCGCCCGGCCGAACCAGCACGGATCGGTCTCGCCATAGACCTCGCTCGACGGCCGCACCTGGGGCAACATGGCGCGGGGGATATCGAGAATGCCGAGCAACTCGTCGTCCCAATCGAGTGTGTGGATGTTGAAGATCAGCGTGCGGCTGGCGTTGCTGTAATCGGTGAGAAACAGCCGGCCCCCGGTCAGTCGCCAGATCAGCCATGTGTCGACCGTACCGAACAGGATCTCGCCTTTTTCGGCCCGCTGCCGCAGACCGTCGTGCGTATCGAGCAGGTGCTTGATCTTCGTGCCGGAGAAATAGGCGTCGATCACCAGGCCGGTCTTGTTGCGAAACGTCGGCTCCAGTCCATCAGCCTTCAACCGATCGCAGATACCGGCGCTGGCGCGGCTCTGCCAGACGATGGCGTTCGCTACCGGCCGCCCACTGGATCGTTCCCAAAGAAGGGTTGTTTCCCGCTGGTTGGTGATGCCGATAGCCGCAATGTTTTCGGGGGAAAGAGAAGACCTCGCGACGACCTCGCGGGCCACATGGATTTGCGAAGACCAGATCGCTTCCGGATCGTGCTCGACCAGCCCCGGGGCTGGAAGAATCTGCTCAAACTCTTCGTTCACCGCAGCCACCGGCTGTCCGTCGCGATGAAACAAAATCGCACGGCTGGAGGTGGTTCCCTGGTCGAGTGCAAGCACACAGTCAGGCATGGCTACTATTCCTATAAGGCGACCGGCAGGAAATCGATTCGCAGCAGCCCGGCTGCTGAGTGGTACGTTGGTTTCTGCCGGTCACCTCAGGATCAGCGAATAAATAACTGTCGCGAAAACGACGTGGGAAGGGGTCGGGAGTCTTTTTTTCGTGTCGGCCGGGCGACGCTTTCGTATATGGACGGACGCTTTTTCGGCCGACACGAAAAAAAGACTCCCGACCCCCTCGGCCCCGCCACCACCGGTAAGTACGACAGTTATTCATTCGCCGATCCTACGCGGGCCGGAAGTGTGCCCCAGTCTAACGCTTCCGCGGCATTCTGGCAAGCGGCGGCCCTTGTCGTGCGGTGCCGCAAGAAGGTAAACATGAGGAACCTGTTACTTTACACGCGAGTTTGTCGATGTCGAATCTTCCTCCCGTCAAGCGATTCACCACGAGTTCCGGCCTGCGGATCTATCGGATCGCTTTCGAGTTCATGCCGAATCTCAGCGGACGGTTGTACCTGCTGCTGGGCGCCGGCCCGCCGACGCTGATCGACGCGGGCACCGGCAGCCCGACAGCCACCGCTCAGATCTGGGAGGGATTGTCGGCGGTCGGGTCGGAATTCGGCGAACCCTTTCGCCCGCAAGACATCCGGCGGATTCTCATCACCCATGCCCACGTGGACCACTACGGCGGTCTGGCCGAACTGGTCCGGCGGACCGGCGCCGAAGTCGGCGTCCACCCGCTCGATTCGCGGACGATTTGCGCGGGGCAGGAGCGGTTGGCCATTGCCCGGCAAGCCTTTGCTTCGTTTCTGATGCGTGCGGGTGTCTCGGGCGAGGACCGCGCCCAATTGCTGGACGGTTACGGCCGCACCAAACGGCATCTGGAGAGTGTCCCGGTGGACTTGCTCTTGGAAGACGGCCGTGCAATCGACGGCATCCGCATCTTCCACACGCCGGGCCACAGCCCGGGGCATGTTTGCCTGCTGGTCGACGACGTGTTGCTGGCCGGCGATCACATCCTCTCCCGCACGATCACCCAGCAATGGCCGGAGAGCATCGCGCCCTACACCGGGCTGGGCCACTACCTGGAAAGCCTCGGCAAAGTGGAGCGAATCCCCGGAATCGCCCTGGTGATGGGCGGACACGAGCCGCCGGTCCGCGACGTGTACAAGCGGATCGAGAACATCCGCGCCAGCCATTTTCGGCGAGTAGACCGTGTGCTCCGTGTGCTCCGCGAGTCGTCCCAGCCGATGACAATCGATGAAATCACCGGGCAACTCTACGACCGACAGTCGAGCTTCTATGCGTTTCTGGCGCTGACCGACGTGGCGTCGCGGGTGGAATACCTCGACGAACGAGGAAGGCTCGCCGTTGCCAATCCTGAGGAAAGCCAGGATGCGGAAACGGGGGCCGTTTCACCTGTACGGTACTCGGTGGACCGGTGATTTTCTACAAGCTCCAGCCTTCGCGATACGTCTCGCGAAGGAACCGTTCGGCTTCCGGGCAGTTGGTGGCCTTCAGGTGTACGGGATCCCACTCGATCTTCGTCTGGGTGCGGAAGGCGACGTTCCCCAAGAGCACCGTCTCGGTCAGTGCGCCCGAATAGTCGAAATTACAGGTCGTCGCCCCGCCGGTCTTGCACGCTTCGGTCCACTCCCGGTGGTGCCCGATCGAATCCGCAATGGTCGGCGCCGGCGCGGTGAAATCGGCAAACTGTGACTCGGGCAACAGTTTCCGCCGTGAGTAGTCGGCCAGCAACATGCCCCGATCGCCAACGAAGAGGATGCCGGAGCGCCAGTCGGCGGGCACGCCCTTCTCTTGCGCCGCCGGCGGGCAGCCTTGGTCCTGATACCAGGTCAGCTTCACCGGCGGCTGCTCGCCGCGGGCGGGAAACTGCCAGCGGACGACCAGCGGCTTGGGTGTGTTGTCGGGATGCACCGGCGGTCCTTCGGTCTCGACGGTGAGCGGGTATCGCAGATCTAAAGCCCAGAAGGGCAGATCGATGTAGTGGCAACCGAAGTTGCCGGCCTCGCCGGTCCCGAAGTCCCACCAGAACCGCCACTTGTACGGCACGTAATCCGGGCTGTAGGGCCGCTGTCGGGCAGGGCCGAGCCACAGATCCCATTGCAGGTGCTCCGGCACGGGCGGATTGCCGGGCGTCCGCTCGTCGGCGGTGCGGGCCCCGCCGATCCAGACCAGACACTCCCGCACCGGCCCAATGGCGCCGGATCGCACCAGCTCGACACAACGGCGGTAGTTCGGTTCGGCATGGATTTGAGTGCCCATCTGCGTGACCGCCTTGTGTTTCGCCGCCGTCTCGGCCACCAGGCGGGCTTCGACGACATTGTGCGTCAGTGGCTTTTCACAATAAACGTGCTTGCCCATCTTGAGGGCTTTCATGGAAATCACGGCGTGGGTATGGTCGGGGGTGCTGACGAGCACGGCGTCGATCTGGCGATCCATCTCGTCGAGCATCTTGCGATAGTCGTGGAACTTCCTCGCATTGGGAAACTGCTGGTAGGCATTTCCTGCCCGTTGGTCGTCCACGTCGCAAATGGCCACGATGTTCTCGTGGGCAATGGCCGCAAGATTCTCCGCACCCCGTCCGCCCGGGCCGATCATGGCGATGTTCAGCCGTTGGCTGGGCGCCGCGGATAGCGTTCGGTTGCCAGTGATCCAGAGGCCGATTCCGGCAAAGGCGGTGTTTCGCAACATATCCCGACGATGAAGGCGACGAGTCATTTTCTTGTCTCCCAGTTGGCAGAATGAATTTCTTGGCTACACTCGCAACACCTGCGAGCTTACTCTGCGTGCGATGTCGCGGCAAGACTCCCATTTCCGGACGACGCCTGCTAGCAGCGGCGAGACGCTCTGTGCAACGGCGACTTGGCACGTAGCCGAGACGGCGCGAATACCGTTGGGAGATGCCGCGTCACAACTCATCGGTGGCCGGCCCACCTGCGCGACCGCCGCGTCACGGCTCCATATCGGCATCGACGTCGCTTGGCATCGGCTCGGCGAGACGCCCTACTGCGCCGTAGGCGATGCCGTCGGGGCAACCGTGAGTTGATTTTCCACTCGCCGAACGCCGGGCTCCAGCGCCAGCATCTGTTCGATAAGTTGCGCCTCGTGCAGGTCCGCCGCCGTGCCCACCAGCGTTGCCGTACCGTCTTGCACGTGAACCTGGACCGACGCAACCGTCGACAAGCTTTTTGACTGCTGAAGCCGGGCTATCAATCTGGCAGAAAGACCTTCCGGTACATGGTATGCGAATCCGAGGCTAAGCGTCGGCTGCACTTCCATCGCCTGACTTGCACGGCCGCGATTGGAAGTGCGCCCATTCTGACGGGTATTTCGGTTCGATTGGACCGAATAGGATTGGCGGCCGAGCGATCGATTCCGGGTTGCTCCTGCGGCTGAACGGTTGGCCGTTGATCCGGTGTCGCTATACCCCAGAAAGTTGCGAGTATCGCCGGAGTCGGCGCCCACGAAGTTCTCAGCCCCTCGTGAACTCCGCAGCAACTCCGTCCCCGTAGCGGCTTGAAGCGCACTGCTCTGGAGGCCGCTCATGCCGGAGGTTCCACTGGATCGCGATGACCCACCGCTGCCCGAAAAAGTGCCGCCGGAAGTCAGCCCCTGCGTGCTCGACGAGCTAAACCTGCTCGTACTGCCACTCGACTGCGTTCGGCTTTGGGCGGGACACGCCTGGGCAAACGCCAATACGACAACCAGGGCACTTAGAAAAACTCGCATGGCAATTCCTCAAAACCCTTCCTAGAGGCCCTCGAGGCTGTCCGGAAACGGTGACAGGCTGGTAAAGGCTCTTCCTGTGATTATGCGCATATTCCACCCCCGGTTGTCAAGCGACGATCTGCCGACTGGCATTACTGATCTCGACGATCGCGAAAACCCGGACGAGATTAGCCCCACACGGTAATCTGGTGCTAACTTTGAGTGACGGCACGTCGTAAATACTGCTCTGGCGAGGGGGGGGCGGTTGTCGGTGTGCGGTCTTGAGGAGGGCTGCACGGTTGAGAGACAGCAGGGATCGAGATCGATGAGTTCAGAATTACGAGTAATCGACGAAACCTTCGCGGAAACGGCTCCGCTGGCGGAGAACCCGGATTCTCCGCTCAACCGGCGCGGCAGTACACGACACGCCTTCCGTGTCATCCAACGAATCGCGCCCTACGATGGCACGAAGATGCCGGCCGCGGCCGACTTCTGTCCGGCGGCGTGCCGCAATATCTCCACACAAGGATTCTCGTTCTTGTGGCCTGAAGTGCCTTCATTCAAACATCTGATCTTGGCACTGGGGGAGCGACCGCAAGTCACCTACGTCGCCGCTGAGGTGGCACGAACTAGTCCAATGCCTCGGGATCGGAAATGGACGCTGGTCGGATGCCGTTTTCTAAGGCGGTTCGGCAACCACTTGCCGAGCTGAACGCCTTGCCCTCGAGGGAACCACGGGCG
This sequence comes from Rhodopirellula sp., assembly GCA_012728855.1. Lineage (GTDB taxonomy): Bacteria > Planctomycetota > Planctomycetia > Pirellulales > Thermoguttaceae > JABWBD01. The sequence goes on from JAAYEH010000281.1 coordinate 103,744, forward strand.
GGCAGCGCTCTTCCGCGCAAGGCGTCTGCGATCCGGTCGATCTCTGCCTGGATTTCTTCGAGCGGTCGCTCCTGGCGGCGAGCCTCGTGTGCTCTTTGGCTTGCCCGGGCGAGTCGCCCGTGGCAGGGATTGGTCGGATCGAATCGCTCAATGCCAAGGTAGTCGAGCATTCCGGGCGTGCCGAAGCCCTTCCCGCCGCGGACGGTGTGGGAGCGGGCAAGGAAATCGACTGGCGAACTGTTGAGCATGGCGCAGAGATAGTGCGCCTCCGTGGCGTCGGGCACCGAGATCAGAACGCACGTTTCTTGGGGAACGACCGGGCGACAGCCGAGCAGCGGATGGTCGAACGGTTCGAGAACCGACGCACGGATCCGGCGGTCCATCCGCCGCCAGACGACCTTGACCGGAGACAACGTGTACGGGCCGACGTTGTACATCGACCAGAATGGGCCGTGCTGCTGGTATCGACGATAGGCGGCACGGCTTGTCAGCAGAGGTTCAAACTGCTTCAGGTAAGTCAGAGTCCGCGGGTAGCAGCTTTCCATGATCGCCTGATCGATGCCGCGGCGTCTGGCAACGTCCTGAGTGAGCAGCAAACCCAGTCGCGGCCGCGCAGCGTAGCGCTGGATGTCGCCCCAGCGGAGCAATGGAAAGACGAGGTCCGCTTCAATCTCCTGCTCGACAACCCGAACCGGACGCTTCCCGGCGGCAGGAATGTTGCGAACGAGCACTCCATTCGCCGTCTTTTCGAGAACCTCGACCCAAAATACGCCGTTGGCTCCCGCGGTATTGGCGCCGAGGTGGGCCTGATACTGCGAGGGGCCGACAACGTGCTGAAACATGGCGGCCTCCTCGGGTACCACCAGCCAAGGTGAGCCGGGCGAATCGTCGTGGATCGGCTGAGCCCGGCAAGATTGCCGGACATAGGCCGCCGTGCTGCCGTCTGCCTGCTCCTGGTCGGCGTCCGTTTGCCGCGACCACTTGAAGTACGGCACCGGGTAATCCGTCGGCTGGCCTTTCTCGAGCACCACGGTGGCGGTCCAGTTCGCCGCGCCCGGGAAAGGCTGGGCATCGACCAGGTCGTCCACCCGCAGAACCCGTAGCGGCGGGCCCTGCTCACCCAGTTGGAAGCGACGAAATCCGTCGCCGGCGCCGCGGGTCTGGAACACTGTCTGTGTAATGACCATTCCCAGGCGTCCGCCATCGCGGAGATAGCGATCCGCTGCAACGTAGAGCATCAGCATCGCCAGGTCTTTCTTGCCGCCACCATGCCGGGCGTCGCAGGCCGAAAGGGAGAACAATCCGTACCGTTGCCAGAGCGGCTTAGTCACTTCGCGATAGGGCGCAGGGAGGCTGTCCCACGCGATCCAGGGCGGATTGCCTACCACGACGTCGAACCGTCGGGCAGGTTCTTCGCTCGCAGCGACGATGGAGTCTCGCAGCAGAACCGTGGGTTCGAAAGCCGTGCCGTTGCCGGCCAGATCGCCCAGTGCAATGAGACAGTTCGCCTTGGCCGAGAGCACCGCGACCGGATTCAAGTCGATTCCCACGACATTGGCCAGCGCCGAACGGGCCGTGGCCTCGCTCGTCCCTTCTCGACCGCGAATTCGGCGGATTGCGGCCAACAAAAACGTTCCCGATCCACACGCCGGATCCAGAAGACGGCAATTCGAGTCGCCATCGTACCCCACTTGATCGAGAACATGCTCGACAAGCCACTCGGGGGTGTAGTATTCGCCCAGGCCGTGGCGGACGGGCCGCGGAACCAAATCCTGATAAAGCGGCCCGAAGAAGTCGATGGTTTGACATTCGTGCGGCGAGGGACCGGGATAACGGGCGAACTGTTCGGCCATATGCCGTACCAGAGCCGCGATGTCCGGTTGCCGCGAGAACAACGGCCAATCGAACAGTTCATTTTCGCAGGATGCGGCGTTCTTCACGAGTTGGCGGACGAGCAGTCCGGCGACCAAGCCATAGTAGCTATGTACGGCAAAAAGCAGTTCCGCGGGACACGTCGCCGCAGGCTCAAGTGCATAGGCCGTCGCCATCCGATCCGTTGCCGGTGAACGGCGGTTTACGTCGCGCCCGCACGCGTGGTCGATGAGTTGCTTCCAGCACTTGAGGTGTTCCGATGCTTCGGACCTCGGTTTGGCCAAGGCGGCTAAGAGCGCCTGCACGGCCCGCCGGGCGGAGCCATGACGCAGCCCGAAATCGTGGCGGAGCCGATCGGGATGGAGCAGTGGAGCGTCGGCGTTCGACAATTTGATTTCCCCGCCCCGATTGAAGAAAGCACAACGATCAGCCACAATACCATAAACTGTGGGGCAGGTTGCCAACCTGCCCCACGGAGTATTCCGGATACCATGACAGAAAAACAACGACCCGCCAAGAGTTCAAAAAGCAGAGCAACCCGGCTGCTGGCAATCTGATTCTGGCAGCGTCAAGCCGTTGCCTGATGGTAGCAACCGGGCTGCTTCATGTTCTGGCGGGTGGTTGAGAAAAAATGAGGGCCGCGCCCCAACATAACTTATCGGGACGCGGCCGCTACCGGGAGGGGACAAAAAGGGCTACGATTCTGATGCTCGGTGCTGATTTACTGCTCCGGGTTGCTCCAATGCCTCCGCCGGCTTTTGCTCGCTCCGGCAGTTCGCATCGGCTTCCTGCAAAACGAATGAATTGTTCGGAGCACCGCAGCGGCGGTCAATGATGACTTGGCTGCTTCCAATCCCCGATCAATGGGTGAGTGCTTCATTGCGGGCACATCGAACGAGGAGTATGGTAGGTCAAGCGAACACGGGCTAATTCGCCCCACGATCGGGGTGAAGCGGACACTTAGTTTTGAAATCGATTATGGAATTAAACCATTTGGAAGAGGATTACTGCCGGAGCACCCATAAGACTGGGCCGGCCCGAACGCTGCCTGATACACGAATTGAGATCTTCCGCCAGGCAGGCCCACGCCGGCCTCCGGAACACGTATTGCTCGATTTTGACGGCACGCTGAGTCTGATCCGCGAGGGCTGGACCGAGGTGATGGTGCCGATGATGGTCGAGGTTCTTCAGGAAGCCGGCAGCGACGAATCGCCCGCAGACCTCGACCGGTTGGCCCGCGACTTCGTGGCTGAATTGACCGGCAAGCAGACGATCTACCAAATGATCCGATTGGCCGAGGAGGTCCGCCGGCGCGGGGGCGCGCCCGAGGAACCTGCCGCCTACAAGCAGCGTTATCACGATCGCCTCCTCCAACGGATCGCCGGCCGTCGAGACGCGCTCCGGTCGGGCGCCGCAGCACCGGCAGAGATGCTCGTGCCCAATTCGATCGAGCTTCTGGAAGAATTACGAGATCGTGGCGCCGCACTCTACTTGGCCAGCGGCACGGATGAACACTATGTCATCGAAGAAGTCCAACTCCTCGGTTTGGAACGGTATTTCGGCCGGCACGTATACGGCGCGCTGGACGACTATAAGTGCTTTTCGAAAGCCATGGTCATCCAGCGCATCCTCGCCGAAAATCGGGTAGACGGCGACGTCCTGCTCGGTTTTGGCGACGGATACGTGGAAATCCAGAATGTGAAGGCCGTCGGTGGGATGGCGATTGGAGTCGCCAGCGATGAGGCGGGCCGCAGCGGATTGCCCGACCATTGGAAACGCGATCGCTTGATCGGTGTCGGAGCCGACGTGATCGTGCCGGACTACCGAGATCATGGGCCGTTGCTTCGCTACTTGTGGAATGAGGTGTGAACCAAGGATCTGTCCACTTTCTCCCAGCTTGGCGGGCAGACCGCCCCCTGGTATAATTCGCTTATCCGAGTCAATGATCTTTCTGGATTTGCCGGTCCAACACAGCGACTGTGAGCGATGGCTACTAGCACGGCGACCAATGGTCCCCTTCTGACGCTCCCTCCGGAACTCCGACCCAACGTGGATCATCTAGTGACGGAGGACGATGCACCCTTGGACAACGTATTTTCCGAGAAGCAGCAACGGCTCCTCACCGAACCGCTTTACAGTTCCTGGTCGGATCCCGCCCAGAACCGGCCGTTTGTTGCCATGGCCAACGTCGGGCTTTTTTGGTCAGTTCGCCGTCCCCCTTATGTGCCGGACGCACTGTTGAGTGTGGATGTAGAATTATCTGCGGATCTCTGGCCGAAGGCCCATCGTTCTTACTTCATCTGGGACTATGGTAAGGCGCCCGACATCGTCATTGAGGTGGTTTCCAATCGTCAGGGGAGCGAGGACACGGAGAAATTGGCGGGCTATGCCCGCGTCGGCGTCCGTTACTACGCGATCTTCGATCCCGGGAAACTACTTGACGAGGAAGTTCTTCGCGTCTACCGGCTGGAAGGACTCGCCCTTCAGAAGATGGAAGGGCCTGCTTGGTTCCCCGATATCGGCTTGGGACTTGAAATCTGGCAGGGCCGCTATGAAGACCACGACAACACCTGGCTGCGCTGGGTCGATCCGGAGGGTCGATTGATCCCCTCAGGACGCGAGCGTGCCGAGTCCGAGCGCCAGCGCGCCGAGTCGGAACATCAGCGTGCCGAACGGTTGGCTGCGCAACTTCGTCAGCTCGGCATCGAGCCGCAAGAACCGTAGCAAGGCTGGCGCGACGATGCATTATTTCGGCGGCATGTCCCACGATCGCCTCCGGCATTTGACCGATCGCTTCGGTGAGCTTCGCATTGCGGTGATCGGCGATTTTTTCCTCGACCGCTATCTCGACGTCGATCCCGCGCTGGCCGAGGTGAGCGTGGAGACGGGCAAAATGGCCCACCAGGTTGTCGGCGTTCGTTCAAGTCCTGGCGCGGCGGGCACGGTCGTCTGCAATCTGGCGGCGTTGGGCGCCGGCGCGATCCATGCGGTCGGTTTCACCGGTGACGACGGCGAGTCGTACGAACTCCGCAAAGGTCTATCGTTGCTCGGCTGTAAAACGGACCATTTACACTGCGCGCCCGATCGAATGACCCCCACCTACCTCAAACCCCGCGACTCAAGTGACCCGAGCCTGGCGGGCGAGCACCAACGGTATGATACCAAGAACCGACAAGTCACACCCCAGCCACTGCGGCGGCTACTCCTCCAGTCTTTAGAGACGCTGCTGCCGGAATTGCATGCGGTCGTCGTGTTGGACCAGGTCGAGGAAGAAGATTGCGGCGTCGTCACGGCTGAGGTAAGAGATGCTCTTTTCCGCTTTGCGGGCCAATGGCCGGACGTCGTTTTTTGGGCCGACAGCCGCCGTCGCATCCGCCTGTTCCGAGGCATGATCATCAAGCCGAACCAGTTCGAGGCCGTCGGCAGGGAGAGCCCTGCGCCCGAGGAAAACGTGGCGCCGGCTGAACTCGAAGCCGCCGTCCGGCGGCTCCGCAGCGAGACCGGTGGACCGATCGTCGTCACCCGCGGCCCACGGGGGATGGTCGTCAGCGACCCGGAGATGACCGAGGTGCCGGGAGTGCGACTGGATGGTCCGATCGACTCGACCGGCGCGGGCGACAGCGCTACGTCCGGCGCGGTGTTGGCGCTGGCGGCCGGCGCTACCGTTCCGGAGGCCGCACTGGTCGGAAATCTCGTTGCCTCCATTACGGTCCGGCAATTGGCCACCACCGGCACCGCAAAACCCCAGCAACTTCCGGCCCAACTGGATCTATGGAGAAACCAACAGGGCTGCTAAGCGCATCTTTCGCCGAAGCGAACCAGGCTGCTACTGCGCCGGCCGCACCGGCTGCGGTTTACCCGGCGCCGCGGACTGCGGTGGTTGCCGGAAGCCTCGCTGCTGCAAGTTTCGCAGCTTGGTAAGCTGCTCGGCATTGAGAACTTGCACGGAATCCTTTGCCGCCTGATGCTGAATCTGCCATAACTGGTTCTGCAGGTCTTGTTGGATCTTCTCGACCTGCTGCCGTTGTTCCTGGGTAAGCCCAAGCTCTTGCGCCGCTGCGGGATTGGCCAGGACGGAATAAGCGGCAAGCCGGAAATTGATCTGCTCGAGTTGTTCGGTCTGCTCGGCCGTCACGATTTGCGCCAGTTGCTGCCCGAACTGCTCGGCGATTTTGAAGGCTTGCGCCTCAAATTTCTGACGATCGTCGGCGGAAAGGCCTTGAGGGTTGGGATACTCTTGTTCCTGTTTCTGCTGCTGTTGGCCGTAAGTTTGGAATGCCTGCTGCAACGCTTCCGTCTGCTGCGGCGTGAAGCCGAGGTCTTTGCGAATGGGTTCGTTCGCCAACAGTCGGGCATAGTTGGCAAACTGCACCGCCTGCTGGCCGGCGATGTTCGAAGCGGGTTGCGATGCGTTGTCCGCGCCCAACGCGACTGCCGCGAGCAGCGGCAGCCAGCCCCCGAACCAACCTTGTACACATTTCCGCATCATCAGCTCTTTCTCCCTATCTTATACGTCTTACGCTGCAAAGCCGTCAGCCGGTTTGACCATTGTAACTACCGGGTGAGCGGCAGAAAGCAGATTTCCACAAAAAGCCCTAACAAAACGGGGACTGGCTCCCGGTCATTGTCAAAAATCCGGGGAAATGAAGCAAGGCTAGGGTGTCTGTCCCCGTTTTGTCGGGGCTTTTTGAAAGCGGAATGCGGATAGCAAGATTTTTCTCTAGGCGCCGACCGCCGCTTCCGGGTAGACTACGCCGTCTCCGTTTAAGGTCGGGGGCAATAGCCTCCACTAAAGCAGGGTAGAGTCAAGGGGCAGATCCGCTGGCGGGATGCCTCGGAACCGATCTTCTCGGGCCTATTCATGAGCGTTCGCCTGCTGGTTGGCGAGGTTCAGGAGGAACACACGCGATGTGTAGCATGAAGTTTTGGTTGCTGTGGCGCTCGGGGCTTGCGGCCCTTGTCTTGTCCCTGGCGCTGCCGGGCAGCGGATGGGCAGAAACACCGTCCGACTTTCCGCCCAACAAATTAAGGATCGGAGTCCGGCCGCCGGCGCCTACTCGGTCCGAAGCCCCGGTTGCATCCGAGTCCGCGATTCCGCGGGTGGAGGCCTCCCCAGGCGAAACCGGGATGGCCGCGGAGAGTTCCGATTCCGAAGCAAATACCGGTTCGTCCGGCGACTCCAAGCCTTCGTTCGCCGCGACGACGCCCTCGATCCCCAATCAATTGCCCGAGCAATCCCTCTCGCCTGCCCCGGTATCCCCGGCGGAGACAGCGACGGAGAACCTGACGCCCCAGACCATGGAAGAACCGGCGGAGGAACCGCTGAAGCCGATTCCGGCCGCTGGACAAGGGGCGCCCATCGAGGTTCACGCCGCCTCGTTCAAGAGCGTCACGCCGGGAGTGAGCACCGTCGCCGACGTTCAGACCCATTGGGGCGCTCCCGTCGAGATCACCAAGCACCTCGGCTTGATCCTGCACCTTTATAAGGTCGATCCGTTCGAGCGGGTCGAAGTGGTCGTGTCCGAAGAGAAGGTGTCGTCGATCGTCATTCGGCTCGACCGGCCGTTTCCTGCCGATCTGGTCGCCCAGCAACTGGAATTATCCAGCATGCAGCCGGTGCTGGTGTCCAACGAGTTGGGTGAAGTTCTCGGCCAATCGTTTCCGGAGCGGGGCGTCCTTTTTGCGTTTGCACCGAGCGACGCGCCGGGCAAAGCCAGCATGAATGTCACCCAGATCATTCTAGAACCGGTTACTGCCGAGCCCTTCCTGTTGCGAGCGGAAACCCTACTGGACAGCCAGCCCGAGGCGAGCCTGAAGGATCTCGACCAGGCAATCAAGATGTCGCCGGAAAACGGCCGGGCGCACTGGTTGCGGGCCCGAGTTCTCGCGGCAAACGGCGAGTCGGACGCCGCACTGGCGGCTGCCGAGCAGTCGGTTCGCTGGGAAGCGGACAACCCTCGCTATTGGGTGACACGGGGCCAGATTCTCGCCTCGGTCGATCGTTTCGCTGAAGCGATATCCTTCGTGGAAAAAGCCGTCGAACTCAGCGGCGACTCACCTCACGTGAAGGCCCGTGCCCTGTGTATGCTGGGCGACCTTTACGGCTCCGGCGCGCAGCCCGACTACAAGAAAGCCATCGAATACCACAGCCAGGCAATCCAGATCGCCGATCCGCTGGTCGCCGATCCCCATCCGGCCTTGCGATTGGCGGCCAAGGAGGTGATGATCGATGCCCACCTGGGCGCGGCGCACGATGTCGCATGGGGCGTCTGGAATCAGAAAGATGTATCCGTGCCTCGCTGGCTGGAGCGAGCCGCCGCATTCGCAAAGGATCTGATCGACAGCGACGGCGGCACCCCGGAGCACCAACTGCGTGTGGCCACCCGCGCTCTCTCGGCTTCCGTCGGCATGGAGGGCAAACTCGATCCGACGCAGTGGGCGGAGGAGGCAAGCCGCGTGGGAGAGCAGTGGATCGCATCGGCCTCCGAAACGCAGAAACCGCGATGCCAATGGGAGCTCGGGATGGCGCTTTACGATGCCGTCCAGGTCTGCCAATTGCGCAAAGAGGACGAAGCGGCGTTACGGTACGGCCAGCGGGCCGTCGCCTTCCTGGAGCAATCACTGCAAGCGCGGGATGCCTCGGCGACCGATCGCTATCTGCTCGGGCGGCTGTACTTCCGCATCGGCGCCATCCATGCGGTCGGCAGCGAAAATCACTCGTCGGCTATCCCTTGGTTCGAGAAGGCGATTCCGGTCTTGGAGGCCGCGGCACCTGAGGTTCACCCATCGGAACTAGGGCGACTCGGTGAGACCTTCGTGAGCATGGGCGTTTCCCACTGGGAAACCGGCCAACGGGATCGCGCCGTCTCGCTCACCGAGCGAGGCGTCGGTCTGTTGGAGGAAGCCGTGAAAAACGGCACCGCCGAAAAGTCCACTCTGGAGATTCCCTACGGCAATCTGGCCAGTATGCACAAACAACTTGGAAGAATGGACGTTGCCGGCAAGCTTCTGGAAAAAGCCTCGCATACAAGCGGCAGCACCATGCGGCGATAGCGGCCGCCGTGGTGTAGAATGGCGGGGAGGCTCGTACCGTTTTCTTCGCCGGCGCGTAGACGACCGGCGGCAATCGAGTTGCCTCTGCCGAACGAACAACCATGCTGCTCCGCCTGTTTCTGCTGTTCACCGTCGTACAGTTCACCGAGTTGGTGATTCTCCTGTGGATCACCGAGAAGACAAGCTTTCCTTTTACCGTCGGTCTGGTGCTTCTCACCGGGCTGATCGGTGCAGCGCTGGCGCGGTATGAAGGGCTTCGTTGCATCCGGCAGATTCAAGAGCGTCTGCGGCGCGGTGAAGTGCCGGCCGGCTCGCTTCTGGACGGCCTGATCATCCTGGTTGCCGGAGCGCTGTTGATCGCTCCGGGCCTCTTGACCGACATCACCGGCTTCTTGCTCTTGCTCCCCGCCGTTCGGCGGAGTATCAAGCACTACGCCACGGAGCGAATCCGCAGCCGGATTCATGTCGCATCACCGTTTTCCGCATCGTACGCGGGGGCGGAGCGAGCCGAGGCGGACCGGATTATCGACGTCCGCATTGTCGATCCCGAGCCGCGCGACAAGTAGGTTCTGCTTGCCGAGCCGAACCATTGCGCCGGCAGACCGCTACGCGATGCATGATCCCGCTCGGCAAGCAGGATCTACGGAGCCCTCACGGCGTCACTCGCACGCTGCCAGGCTCAACGCGGACGGCGCCCCCGAGCGACTCGGGCGACTGCTCCGTATCGCCGAAATTAACCGCTACTGCCCGCTTCGTTTCGGGTAGATGAACGACGATGCATGGGTACGAACCGGTCACCGTCGCGCCTCGGAGCCGCGCCGCCTCCTCCGGATCGCAGGAGATCACGGCAACCAGATTGCGGATCCACTCGCCCGCCTGAAAAGATTGAGGAGGACCGTCCGTTGCCGGGCCGAAGTAGAGTTCGTGGCTGACAAGCGATTCTTCGACGCCGTAGCGGTCGCCGGGATAGATCGCCTCATCGCCTTCGGTCGGTCGCTTGCGCTTCTGGAGGAGTTGGAACGAACTGTTTCCGCCAAGGACGTTGAGCGTGAGCGCGTCTTCGATCGTGATCGATTTGCCGTCGATCTGCTGCCACGTGTCCTTGTTGGGATGTTGATGGAAGACGTGGTCTCCTCGCCCGGTTTTCAATCTCACCCGGTTGTCGTTGAAGATGTCGGCCGCCAGGCGCAGTCCCAGACCGCCGTGGCGTCGCACTTCGACCGGCTCGACAGCCTGGCAGTAGTCGATGAGAATCGCCGGCCCCGCGGGCAGCGCCACCAGGGCCTGGTACTGCCGCACCAGCGGAAAGGGCTTGCCGTCGCCGCCCGCCAATCGATCGATGGTTCCCAGCGACCAGAACCCGTCGCCGTCAAAAGTGGCGGTCTGGAACGAGCGCAGGGCCGCTTTAGGATTGGCCCCGGCGACATCCAGCATGCCCATGCCGTTGTAGTTGTGTTTCAAGAGGTTCGGCGATCCCAGCGGTTGCACTATGGCCTGCCACTGCCCGAAAGCCGATCGCCATGAAAAAGAGGCCCACTGTTTCGCCGTGCGGCGCCAGACGAGCCGGGCATTGGGCTCGTGGTAGGTGCCGGTGTTGCGGGCATGGTATTGCTCCTCGGTGGACGGCGCGGGCAGAGCCGAGGTGTCCATGTGGTCCATCACCCAGAGGGCATGGGCCAGACTTGCGCCGCTGATCGCCTCGTACCAGGCGAAGTCATTGCTATAGTTGTTCTTCAGCCGCGCCAGCCGCACGCCTTGAATGCTGCCGTCGCCCAGCGCCTGCTCATGCTCGATCAGACCGAGCCACTCGTGCGCCAGCCGCGAGGCGTCGGCGTCCGTAAATCGCGCCGCGGCGAAGATGCCGATCGGCAGGATATGGGCATTGCCATAGCCGTAGGTATTCCAGTCGTACCCCGCGCAATAGACAAACCGCCCATTGGCAAATGAGCCCTGCTTGAGCCGGTCGAATACCAGACGCCAGTTTCGCAGGTAGACGTCGGAATCTCGCTGCATCTCGGGCAGATGCTCGTCGAGAAGCTGGGCGTAGGCCTGGTACGCCAGCGGCCAGCCCATGTAGCCGGGGTGATAGAAACCGTGATGCTCCTGGATGCCGCCCGGCTCGAAGTTCGCCCCCTTCACCCGCTCGTTGAGCGGCTTACCGGCGACGATCTCGTGGGAAGCGACGTCGCCGGGCACTCCGATCGCATTAAGCGAGTAGAGAATGGCCGTTTCGCGCCAGGCGGACTGGTTGGGCGAGTCGGGCAGTGCCCGCCGCGCGGCCTGCACCAGCGCGCAGCTCCAGGCGTTCGACTCGCCGACCGAATGCTGCGGCCAATGGCCGGGCATCGAGCGGCTTTCCTGGCTGACCCCGTGCTCCACTTGCTTGTCGGCCTCCCAGGCGAGGATCGTCAGAAGCTTCTCGCGGTCGGGCGGGGCGAGCGCATCGATCAAGAGCATACCGGAGGTGCCGGCGAAGAGATCGGCGTGCCAGTTGTCTGCCGCCGAGTGCCCCGCGCCCCAACACGGCCCTTCGGGCCGGTCGAGCTTGCCGATGGCGATGTGGCTATCCAACGACAACCGGATCAGTCCCAACAACGGTTTCGCGAGGTCGTCGGGGGGATTGGTGCGGGCGAGCCAATACCCGGCGGCCGCCGCGGCGAACTGGTTGCCCGCCACGTCGCGGTATTTATTGCGGCCGGAATTGGCCCGCGGCGTCATCGTATAGTACTCAGTACCGGGCACGGGAGCGAGATAGCCGGCGAGCCAGCGGCACCAACGGTCCAAAGATCGCTCGATCCGTTGGCGAAGCTGGTAGTCCGGCGGGGCGCGATTCGATTCAGTGCGAACATCGGCGGCAAGAAGGCCAGCCGAAGATAGCAAACACGCCAGGCAGAGGCCGGCGGCAAGTCGTCGTCGGATCATGGCAGCACCCCTTTGGTTTGTCGCGGAGCATGCAACGTGACTCGATTGTAACGCCCCCTCGCGTGCCTCGCCAGGGTTTTCGGTGTGGCACTGCTTGTGATTGAATGGATCTTCCACTTGTGCAGAATCGACAACAATCACAAGCGTTGGGAATCGCCGCGACCCGCCCGCTTCGTACTGCTTGGAGTTGTGGAGACGTCGATCGGGATGGACAACGCATTCAACTCCAAGCAGTGCCACACCATGGTTCTTCCGCGTCAGCACTTCTCGCGTTCCCCACTCCGGCGAACGCAACGGGTACCAGCGGCGGATCCAGGGTATCGGCAGGTTGAGCTTCTGGCAGAGGGCGATGGTGGCAACGTGCAGTGGTTGACTCGTCACTGCTGCCTACAGGTCCAGTTGGTTGCCTGCAGAGCCACACTTAGAGCCTATCCCAAAACCGCCGGGGACTGGCTCATTTTGCGGAGTCTTCGGAGCAAAATGTGCCTGTCCCCCTCTCCGCCAAGGTTTTGGGATAGGCTCTTAAAACAACGGCACGTGTTCTTCCGGAGATTCGCGGAAAACGAGCGACTTCGCGGTGAGATCGAGCCATGGATCGGACATCCTCCGCGAACCTGCTCGCCGTGCATTTCTCGGCAGACGAAGTTCAGCAACCGCAAGACATCAACGATGCTGACCTGGGTCCGCACGGCGTGGAAATCAATCCCCGGCACCGCGGCTGGCTCCTTGAACTGAGACGAGGAACCCGTACACCGATCGCAGCCGAACGTGCCGGCGCAAGCAATGCCACCCGCCACACGCGGGAACAGAAGCCTCAGGTAGAACGGTGGTGTCGGTGTGGATCCCGCCTGCCGACTGGAACCTTGCCACACAGATCCCGCTCGGCAAGCGGGAGCTGCTTCAGCACACAGTTTGAGTACATTAGAACCGCACGCTGCCCGTCAAATCGTCTTCGGAAGTGGAGATCATCCACGAGAGCGCCTTGGGCACGACGAACGACTCGCGGACGAAGCCTCGGTTGGGCGTCTGCCGCAACTCCCACTCCATGCGGTCCTTGTAGACGCGGAATACCCGGTAGGCGTTGGGCCATTCGCAGAAGGCGGGGTTGACGATATGGGCGATGCCGTCCTTGGGGTTGTGCTCGTTCCAGTGCGTGTGACCGCAGAGCACCGCCACCACGTTCGGCGCCGCTTGAACGACATCCATGGCCGCCGGAGTCATCGATAGATCGGGCAACCGGTAACCGCAGGAGGAGAGGCCGCCTCGGCAGTGCATGGGGAAGTGCCCGATGACCACGGTGGGCGTCTGCGTGTCGCGGGCGAGTTCTTGCTCGAGCCACCGGATCTGTTCCGGCCTCATGCCAATACCGCCGGAGTCGGCGGGGTCGTAGTGGTCCATGAATTGGCCGCTCTTCGACTTCCAGTGGGCGCCGTCCACGACGATCAGTCGAAGCGGCGGCTTGTCGATCACGTAATCGGTGCTTCCCGCGGGAAACAACTCGCTGCACAGCTCCAAAGCATCCCCGCGCGACGAAGCCAGGTACGAGTCGTGGTTGCCGATGCAGCCGTAGACCGGCAGGCCGCTCGCGCGGCAGACGGCGCCGAGCGACTCGAATTGGGCACGGATCCCCCTGTCGGTCATGTCGCCCGCGATCACTGCCCAGGCGATGCCATCGCGTTTCAAGGCGGCGAGCGTCGCCGCCAACTCCTCTTGGGCCGGGCCGTCGAGCTTGGTATTCATCCAGACCGCGCGGCCCGACGCGAGGTGCGTGTCGGACAGCAGCGCAAAGCGGTAGAGCGGCTCTTCCACCGTGCGCGGCTCGGCTCGGAGGCAAAGCTGCTGGAAGGTTCCCGCGGGGCGGAAGTGCGGACCGCCCACGGTCAGGTAATGGCGGCCGGCGGGCAGCAACCACGTAGCCAGTTGGACTTCGTCCGGCGGTCGCGGACCGGTTATGCCGGGCGCCGCTCCGGTGAGCGCATCGCCCTCACCTTGCCAAGCCTCGGCCGTTACCATCGGCGCGGCGACAACCGTGTCGTCGCTGAGCACGTAGGCCCGCAGACCCGGACGCAGATCCTCGCTCGGCGCGAGTCGCAGCGTACCGGAAACATACAGCGGCGACGGTACATCCAGTGCGAAGGTCAGCAGTCCGTCGGGCGGGATGACGACTTGGGCGTGTTCCGGACGCCGGGCCGTCGGGGTCGGGAAGCCGTCGACGATCGCGCCGTTGGCGGCCTCAAGCGTGATTTCCGCCCCGGCGGACACTTTCACCGCCGACGGATCGGCCGCCGCGCGGAGCGTTTCGGCGAGTTGCGGATAGACGTCGATCGGCGGTTCCGGCAGGCGGGTCTTGCGCAGCTCCACGTCGTCGAACCAACTCTCGGCGGAGCACGACATCGCCAGCATGATTTCGCGGTCGCCGGCTTTCCATTCTTCGCCCCGAACCGCGCCGACCAATTGTATCCATTGGCCGGCCTTGCCTCCCGAGACGTGGGCTTTGGTATATCGCTGCTTGCCGTCGCTGGCGGAGATGTAACAGCGGACGGCGCCCGCCGCACCGGCATAGACCCACGCCGAGAACTCATAGTCGGACTTCAGATCGACGACGCCGTCGAGGCGAAAATAGGCGCCTCCCGACTGACCGGTGGGCGTCACTCGCAGCGAGTGCTTGCCGGAGCGGGCCTGGGACATGTCGGCCGAGTAGCGCGCCTGGTAGGTGTGGAACTCGGGCAGTTCGTGCTCGAATTCCTCAGACAAGACCACCTCATCCAAGAACATCTCATCCGGGACTGCTGCAGATTGGCCGCAGCAGGGGGCGACCAGCGAAGCGCAAAGGCTGACAACGGTCACGAGAACGACAGAGATGGACTGCAAGGCATTCATGGGTACAAGATCCTTACCATTGCTTGGTTTCTTCCTCGCTGCCTACCGCGACGGGTACGGTCCAAAGACCTTGGTGACCTTGTGGCTTTCCGAGGTGTCGTCGACGATCAACACGCGGAATTCATCGCCGCCCGGCGAGACCCGTAAGACGATGTGGCCGTGGCTGCTGGCCAGCTTGTCCAAGGAACTGATAACCAGGTTGGTGGCCGGGTGGACGTCGGTGGCGAAAACGTCGCGCGGCCCCGGATAGAGGTGGGTGGATCGCAACCGATTCCACACCCGTGCGGTCGGATGTCCCGAATCCCAGACCGAAATCACCCACGCGCGCGGGCGGAGCGTGGCCACGAGGAACTCGTTCTGCGAGTCGAGATAGCCGTGGTGGTCGACGATGGCCGCCTCAACCGGGCCGACGGCTTTCGCCACCGGAGTCTCGACATCATGCCACACGGGAGACCCTTCCGGCGGGACGCCCGGGATATCCGCGCCGTTGAAATAATCGAACTTGCCGTAACTCAAACGGAACGCGGTTGACAGCATGTTTTCGTGCGGCCACTGGCCGCGAGGCACGCTGTCCAGGTCGGGGAAGTGCTGCCGCGTGACATTGCCGACGCCGGTCCAAATCTCGCCGTTGGCGGCGACGTTGCGGAATTCGAAATGGGGGTATTTCTGCGGATCGCGGCAAAGAACCACCTGGTCGTTGCGCCCGGGCAGGAAGCGTTCGACCTTGAGTCCCTTGTTCTCCGTCTGCCACTTGAGGAAGGCGCGATAGTTTTTCATTGTCGAGTTATCGGGGATCGGCGGCTGGTAGTCGGGCCAGGCGCGGTCCAAGAGCTTGCCGATCGGCAGGCTCTCGGCAACCCGGGTCACGCCGGTGAGCCGATACGCGCCCGCGGGGGCCGCCGGCGCGTCGTCCGCCGGACCGCCCATGTGGTCTTCGTGAAAGTGGGTCAAGAGCACGTAGTCCAACGCCGGCTGCGGATCGTGGCGCAACGCGTGCTGCACGTAGCGCACGATCCATTCTCCGGCGCGACGAGAGCTGTCGGGCCGGTCGGGTGTGTGCCGAGGGGTTTTCGACGGCAGTTCTCCGGCGTCGACCAACATCGTCGTGCCGTCGGGGAATAGGTACACCGCCGCGTTGCCCCGGCCGGAACTGATCTGATGGATATCGAGCGTGCCCGGCTGCCAGGGCGCGATTTCCTGTTCGGCAATGTCGTCGGCGCAAGCCGCGGCGGCAACCAGTGCCATCCAACTGAAAGTCAGAAACCAATTCGCCTTCATCATCGTATTCTCCTGCGATGCAATACCACCGATCCGGCACCTGCGCAACCACACCTCAATGCGTCACCGCATGATCGTCGGCCCTGTGGGCAAACAACGCATCATTATGGCGGATGTTGCGCCGACACCACAAGCTCCGGCAGTGTTCCTGACTTCTTCGCGTTGTCGCTCCTTCGTCCTTTTGCGATCTGCTTGGCGAGGAAGAACAATCGCGATGAACCGAAATTGTCCCTTACCGCGAATGCCCTCGCACGAAGGAGGCTCCTGCGGACGGCATCATCGAGGCGGCAACCACAGCCGCTTGCGCAGCAGAATTAGAGCGTGTCACTCGGCCCGGCCTCCTTCAGGTCATCCGGTTCGATCCCCTGGCGCCGAAGATCAGCCTTCATCCCTTCGGAGAGTTCCCCGCCTAGCGCAAGGCGCAGTCGCCAGTAACTCTTTCTGAGGCTGTCGCGTTGCTGAACGACGCTGTAAGCAAGGGCCGCGTCCCTGATGGCCAATGCTTCGTCCGATTCAGCAGCATACCTCTCGGCGATCGATTCGAGAATCGAACAAACCCTTCGGATCTCATGGTCGACGGCATCAAAACGAGACTCGCTGTCGTCGTCGGTGCTCATATCAGCTTCTCGATCAGGGATGCGGCTTGTCGAAGCCATGGCAGGATCGGCAGTCCAGCTTCGCGCTGACATCGACGCGTTCGCGTCTGATTGTAAATCACTCCTTCCGCAAGATCAATGCACAGCAGCTTGTGAATTGATACCCCCCCACAAGCCGTGGAATGGGTAAGTTGAGATCATCGATCGATATTTGCGGAGTTGGAGATATGACACGAGTGGTGCTGGACGATACAGTGTGGGACAAGTTGGCGCAAGCGGAGACCGTCGAGCTATGTGATCCAACAGGCCGCCGAGTGGGACATTTCTTGTCCGATGAGTTGTACCGGCGACTTCTGTATGATTGGGCGAACGCCCAAATATCAGACGAAGAACTGGACCGGCGTTACCGCGAGCCCGGAGGGCGGACCCTGGCGGAAATCTGGGCGCGTCTGTCGCGCTCATGACCTACACCGTACTATGGAAGCCGAGCGCTGAGGCAGAACTGGTGCGCATCTGGACTGAGGCTGCCGAACGTACGGCGGTGGCAGCAGCAGCCAATGAGATCGATCGTCTTCTCAAGATGAACGTCTTCGTCAATGCTCAGGCGCCGACTACGCCACCTGCCTGGAATGCTCGTCCGGCTCGGCCTTGCGGCGAGTGTCTTGCCCGAACAACGGCATGAGCGTTTCCACCGAACGGATGTGGACGTCCTGCTGCGGGAAGGCAATCTCAATGCCCGCTTCGCGCAGGGCACGGTCGATGCCGACGTGCAGGTCGTGGATCACCGTGAGCCGGTTCTCCAACGTGGGCAGATAACAGCGGAGCACGAAGTTCAGCGAACTGGTGCCGAACTCCTCCAGCCCCGCCGCCGGCGGCGGGTCGTCGAGTACGAGCGGATGCTCGCGGGCGAGCCGCAGTAGGATCTCTTGGGCGAGCCGCGTGTCGGATCCGTAGACCACGCTTACGTTGATCACCACGCGGTTCACCTGGTCCGATAGCGTCCAGTTGAGCAGACGGCCGGTGATGAAGTCCTTGTTGGGTACGATGAACTCCTTGCGGTCCCAGTTGGTGATCGTGGTGGCCCGCATGTGGATTCGTGAAATCACTCCGGTGACTTCATCGACGGTGACGATGTCGCCGACTCGGACCGGCCGTTCGAAAAGAATGATCAGGCCCGAGACGAAATTCGCGAAGATCTCCTGCAAGCCGAAGCCGAGGCCGACGCTGATCGCCGCCACCAGCCATTGGACCCTGCCCCAGCCGATCCCCAGCGTCGAGCAGGCCAGCACCAGTCCGACGATTGTGATCACGTAGCGGGAAACGGCCGCGGCGGCGTAGCGAAAGCCGGCGTCGACCGGCAGGTGCTGGAGCACCGCCATCTCCAAAAGGCCGGGAATATTCCGCGCGGAAATGAAGGTGGTGGCGGCGATCAGCAAGGCCAGGCAGAGACTGGCCAACGTGATCGGATCCAGCCGGTCGACGGTGCGGACGGAGATCGCTCCGTCGGCCGCGGTGAAGGTTTCGGTCACCTGCGTCATGGTGTCCCACAGTTCGACTCGCTTCAAAATGCCCAAGGCGGGCAAGACGTCGACCCAGATCAGCCAGACGACGAGAAAGCCGGCCAGGGTCAGCGAGTATTCGATCAGATGGCGGGTTTGCGTATTGATCGTGGCCAGGTCGCGGTCCGGCTCGTTAAGCGACGGCAAGAGCAGGGCGCCGCTGGGGTCGCCCGGCTTGGGCTCCGCCATCGCCGCCGCGCGCCGCTGCCGCGCCTGCTCGATCGCCAGCTTGCGCCGATTCACCAGCACCCAACGCAGCAGCAACGCTCGCAGCAGGGTAAGCCCCAGCAACAGGCAAAGGGTAACGTAGATCCGTCCGGCCAAATGTTGCGCCGTGTAATAGTAGCCGGCGACGGCGAATCCGGCCAAGGCCAGCGGAGTAAGCACGCCCACCCAATACCAGGCGAACCGCAGCCGGCGAAGCCAACCGTCCGGTCGCAGGGCCATCACGGGCTGGAGAATGCCGTCGGTGCGGCGGAACGCGCGCTGAAAGAACAGCGACACCAGCACCATGCCGGCCACAAAGGCCAGCCTCGCAAGCGAATTCCGCCAGCGCTCCTCGCCCTGGGCGAGCAGGGTAAAGGTGATCATCACCAACGGAAGGAGAGCCAACGAAAGCCAGTGCAGTCGCCGCCGGAAGAGCCGCAACCCCAGCGTTGGCCAGCAGAAATGCGCCCCGGCCAGCCCTTTCGATCGGCAAACCTCGCGAAGCAACGCGACAAGGAGCAACGCGCCGGCCGTGGCCCCCAATCCCGCACTGCCGGCCTTCGCCAGGTCCGAGCCGTCGACCGCGGTCGCCAACCGCCAGGCGACGTACCACATCACTGCCGGCCATGCCGCGGCGATGATGCCGGTCAGCAGCACTGTCTCCAGTGTCGGAGCGAAGCGGCAATAGGTCGATCGCGCAGCGCCTTCCCCGATTTGGCAGACCTTGTCGCGGAGCCGGCGCCGGTAGCAGAGGGCCAGAACCAGCAAGGCCGCCACGCCCAGCGAGGCGGGATTTTTCCGCAGGTCGGACACCAGCAATACGGCCGTCTCTTGCCAGGCGTCCGGGCCGGCGAGCCACCAGAGGGCATCTTTCGCCGCAACGAAGTCTTCGCGGCCGAAAACGGTGGCGCTGCGGATCCAAAGCACCCGCTCGTCGATGTACTTCGCATACTCTTCGGTGCGATCGATCAACTGCTGCTCGGCGTTTTCCAGGTCGACCAGCTTATCGAAATAGCTGGAATAGTCGCCGATCAGCGCGTCGAGATACTCCTTCTCGGTCCCCAGAGCGCTGCGGACGGCGGCTTCCAACTCCTCGGGCGGACGCTCCTGTCCCAGTTGGTTCAAGTGATGCAGTTCCACGCTCACTTGCCGTTCCAAATCGGCCAGTTCGGATCGCCGGTCGGAGAGTCGAAACTGCTCCAACTGCACGTCGCGAATGGTATCTTGGCGCTCGCCGACGTTCCGCCGATACGACCCTAAAGCCGGCAGCATCTCGCGCTGTTGCCGCAACAGGAGGCCGATGCAGTTGGTCATCCCGATCGTATCGACTTTCGCCTGGGTGCGGGAGAACTTCTCTTTCAGCGAGGCGAGTTTTTGAGTTGCGCCGTCAAGCTGCTTGACCGTGTCGGCGATCGTCTTGGCGAGTTGCGTCCGCTTTTCGGCCAACGCCGAGTTGTTCTCCGCGAGCCGCTGAACGGCCGGCTCCGCCTGCGCGGCATCCCAAGCCGCCTGCCGGGCCTGCTGCTGCGCCTCCTCCTGCCGCCGGCGATTGACCGCTTCCCGCCACGTCTTCACCTCTTGTTCGGCCAACGCCGCGTTGCGCGTGGCAATATCCCATTGTACAGGCAGGATCTCAGCGCAGGTGTCGTAGGCCGCGACTTCCTTTTCGTAGGCTTGCACTTCCTGTTGGGCAGCGTGGCGGCGAGCGAGCAACACCGCCCGGCGGGCCAACGCCGGCACGGACGGGTCGTCCGACGCCGCCGCAATCGCCAATTGCTTTTCCGCGTCGCCCAGGCGTTGCCTGGCGGCCGCGGCAAGTTTGGGGACTTCTCCTCGGCGGGCCGCCCTCCGCCTTGGCTCCGCCTCCAGTTGCGTCGATTGCCGCTTCAACTCCGTTGCCTCGGCCTCCTTGCTCATCAACGTTTGCTGAAGCTGGACTAATGTCGCATCCGCCGGAATCGCGACCTTCGGTTTCTCGGCCGCCAGACTCGCTTCCGCCTTGGCGGCAGCAAGTTCGTCGGCGGCGGCTGCAATCATCCGCTCGAATTGGGCGGAGGTCTCTGCCCAGTGCTTGGCCACGTCCAACTCTTGGATCGCCTGCTGGTAGGTTTCGCGGACCTTGGCCTTGGCCGCGTCGTCCAGGTCCGTCGCTTCCTCCACTTGCTTCAATCGCGTTTGGATTTCTTCAGCGGTGATTTCCTCCGCCGAACGCTTGCCGGGCGGCGGCTCCGCACGCACCACGGCAGTCAGAGGGGGTATTAGCAGAACCAGTAGTAGCGGCGAACCAATCGACAGGAAGCGTCGGTAGGAGGGCGGCTTCCCCGCGTGAAGTGGATTGGAGAAGTGGCCTGGGGCGTGCAAACAAGGTCGGACGGACCGCGTCATCGGGCACCGGTGAACAAGAACCGCGGACGGTGAATTCTCTTCCGCTGAGTCTCAGCGGCATGTCGGCTTGTATCGCCGATTTCCCGATCCTGCAACGGCAAAACCGGTCGTCCCGATTTCCCGTTTTCCCTCTTCCGGTCGTTCTGATTCCTCCTTGGATCGCAGTGGTTCGGTAGCATGACCGCCTCCGTTCACTCGGCGTCAAACGGTCGGCTGCTCCTCCGCGCGCGCTCTGCGTTTGTGAATTGATTGACTATCCCAACCGAGCAGAGTCGTCGTCACGCACTTCGCATGGAGGGTTTTATCATTCGCCATCCGGTGGATGGTCTCTCGAGTGCGCCAAAGGCTGATCTTGCCCTGCTGTCGAGACTTAGGTATTACACGCACCGAGTGGCAAAGCAAGTTCACGACCGAGCGGAAAAGGAGGCGTGGCGATGGGCAAATGGCAGCCGGGCCGGACGGTTACTGATCGCTATGTCGACACGTGGGCTTTCAAGGGCATGCACCCCACCAACGTCGATCTGCTGCAGCGATTGAAGTCGGCCGACGACCGCCAGTTCGGCGCCAACATGGATGTCTGCGGAACGGTATCCGAGCAGCGGACGGACGCCTGGGAAGAGACCCACATGGTCGGAATCCGCAGCGATATCTGGGATTCCGATTTGGAACGCCGCCGCCTGGTGATGAAGCTATTCAAGTCGACCGGAGAACGAATCCGCTGGGCCGGGACGATTGAGGAAGTCACGACGCGCGAGGTCCATAACTCGATCGGATCCCGCCGAACCGTGCTGTCGATGGCCGTGCTCATGCCGGGCTACGAGTACCTGGTCATGGTGCAGCAGAACCACCGCACATTCCGCATCCCGCCGATTTTCACCTTCAGTTTCTACGACGAGAAGCAAGGTCGCATGCGGTATGTCGGCATCAAACGGAAGTGGTTCTCGGTCGGCGCCGACTTCGTCATCGAATCCGAAGGACGAAAGATCGGGATTATCGACGGCAAGCTCATCGGCTTCGGTTACGACGCCTACGTTCGCGTGCAAGATCCATCCTTGGCGAAAGACCGCGGCTTTATGGATCTGCTCACACTCTTCGCCGCGACGGTCGGTTATCACCGCGCGATGCGGAAGAGCGTCAAGCGACGGGTCCGCGCGGTGGGGACCGGCAAGCCGTTCCTCCACCCGGTCGAAGACGAGGAGTTTTGGTTGCTCAAGAATCCTCGCAGGCAGGCGGCTTGAGAACCTGGGACGGCAGAAACACGGTCGTATGCTAAGGGCCCATCCCAAAACCGTCGGGGACTGGCTCATTTTGCGGAGTCTTCGGAGCAACATGTGCCTGTCCCCTTCCCCTCTGTCCGTCTTCGGTTGACGGACGGGAATGTCCGTCCTACGATTCCTCAAATCACGAAGGACGGCCCACTGGCCTTCGGCGCACGACCAACTCCGCTACACCGGCAGTGGCGGGTTGCCCACGTACAGTTGCAGGATCTGGCTCTGGACCTTGATCGCGCGGATCAAGACCCAGATCTGTTCGATCGAAAAACCGCTGGGATCACTCCGCGCCAGATCCTCCAATTCCTCGGTCATGGCGGCGTGCTGATCGGTCGCCGCCTGGAGTCGAATCCCGATATCCTGCCACGCCTCCGCCAAACTGGCCTCGTCGCTCAACAGTGCAATGTCGCCGAAGGAGTTCGTCAAGAGAAGGCATAGTCGAGCGATGTCGCGCGGCGGGGCGTCGGGCTGCATCTGCTCGATGAGTGCAGCCAGTTCATGGCAAGTGAGACTCATGATTCGGTTCTTTGCGACCCGAGTTGTCTGCCTTCGATGAGGGCGACCTTACCGGGCATGTTCTCGCCCGGAAGGCCGCTAATCAAGTCTAGCTCACGGCCGGAGGACGCGGCATGTGAGGGGGGGTGTGCCGAATCCTTGAGTAGGATTCCGGCGACCGTTATAATCATCCCTAAGGTGACCGCATCCGGCAGCGAGGCGAGAAAAGTGACGGACTCCACCCCTTCAGTAGACTTTCGATCCCTCGTCGAACAGCTTTACGAACCCTACACCAGAAGGGCAGCGCGGCAGCGACTGGTGCGTTCCGGGGCTGTTGCGCCGCTGATGGAGTGCCTCGACAGCACCAACGAGTCCGTGGTTTGGGCGGCGGTGGAATCGCTCGGCGAACTTCGCGCGGCCGAAGCCGTCGAGCCACTGGTCGAGTTGCTGGCTCGCGGAGTGCTCGTGGCCAGTGTCTGCGAGGCGTTGGCTCGCATCACCCGTCAGGACTTTGGCGCCGACGTGCCCCGCTGGCGGCAATGGATCGCCGCCAATCGAAACAACGTGGCACCGGAACTCAACGTCGAGCAGTGCATCGGCGCTACCGGTAAGCACCTGGGGATCGAACCTGCCGGTTCGGGCGCGACCTATCAATTCAAGCTCGCCTTGCCCGGCGGACGAGAGCAAAAGGTGGCGGTCTTCTTCGGCCGCCAGGACGATCAGGGTGAGCCGCTCGTGATCGTCTACAGCGAATGCGGGCCGGCGGAGGCCAAGTACTATGAAGCCATACTCCGCAAGAACTTGACGATTCCCGCCGG
The DNA here is from genome assembly GCA_012728855.1 of Rhodopirellula sp. GTDB lineage: Bacteria > Planctomycetota > Planctomycetia > Pirellulales > Thermoguttaceae > JABWBD01. Next base: position 127,080 of record JAAYEH010000281.1, read on the forward strand.
GGCCTTTGCGATTCGCGACATCGACGGCAAGCCGAATTTCGTCCTGGTTGATACGATGCTCGCCGCCCTGGCTACGCCGAGTAACCTCGCCAAACGTATCGAAAACATCGCGGCGCGAGCCGACGCCGTCGAAAAGACGCTCACCCAAGAAGATCGGCGATAGAGCCCCATCATGGCAGAACTAGGCATAAATATCGACCATGTGGCAACCGTTCGGCAGGCGCGACGAACTTACGAGCCCGATCCCGTCTGGGCTGCCGCGCTGGCCGAGTTGGGCGGGGCCGACGGCATCACGGTACACCTCCGCGAAGACCGTCGCCACATCAACGACCGCGATCTGAGAATTCTTCGCGAGACGGTCACGGTGAAACTGAACCTGGAGATGGCCTGCGAGGAGGGGGTGGTGGAGATCGCTTGCCGCACCAAACCCGCGCAGGCTACGCTCGTCCCCGAGCGCCGGGAGGAGGTGACCACCGAGGGCGGCCTCGACGTCCACGGGCAGCAAAAACGCGTGGCGGAAGTGATCCGGCGCCTTCAGGATGCGGGGATCGCCGTCAGCCTCTTTCTGGATCCTGATGGGAAACAGATCGAGACCGCGGCCGAACTCAAGGCCGATGCCGTCGAACTCCATACCGGCCGGTACGCCCTGGCCGAACCAGGCGCGGCCCAGCAGAAAGAACTGGAAACGCTCGCCGCCGCCGGCGCCTCGATCCGCCGGGCCGGGATTGCCCTGCACGCCGGCCACGGCCTCACCTATCGCAACGTCAAACCGATTGCTACCATCGAAGGGATGCATGAGTTGAACATCGGCCACAGCATTATCGCCCGCGCGATCATGGTCGGTCTGGAGCAGGCTGTGCGGGAGATGAAGCGGCTGGTCTCCTAATACGATCCACTCATAGAACGGACTTTGCATGTCAACCCGAGGTGAAGCGTTTGCCGGGCTTTCCGTCGCTTTGATTACTCCGTTTCGCGACGGACAGGTCGACGTCGAGGCTCTCCAGCGGCAGGTGGAATTTCAGATCCATGCCGGCACGACCTGCGTCTGCCCGGTCGGCACCACTGGCGAGTCGCCCACGCTCTCTCATCCCGAGCACGAGCGGGTGATCGCCGCGGTGGTGGAAGCCGCCGCGGGCAAGGTCAAGGTCATGGCCGGCACCGGGTCGAACAGCACGGAGGAGGCTCTTCGCCTTACCCGCTGGGCCGAACAGGCCGGTGCCGACGCCGCCCTGGTCGTGGCGCCCTACTACAACAAGCCGACCCAGGAAGGGATGTATCTTCACTACAAGGCGCTGGCCGAAGCGGTCGGCATCCCGATCTGCGTCTACAACATCCCCGGCCGCACTGGCAAGAACATCGAGCCGGAAACGATCGCGCGGATGGCGGAGTTGCCCAATATCACGATGGTCAAGGAAGCTACCGGATCGATGGACCAGGCTTCGCAGATCATCGCCATGACCGATCTGACGGTTCTCAGCGGCGACGACAGCCTGACGCTGCCGCTGCTGGCGATCGGCGGACGCGGGGTGGTCTCGGTCGTCGGCAACCTCGTGCCCGGCGACATGATCCAACTGCTCGACGCCTTCCGTTCCGGCGACATCGCGGCGGCACAACGCTGGCACAAGCGGCTCTTCCCGCTCTGTCGCGATATGCTCGGCCTGGCCACCAACCCGATCCCGATCAAGACCGCCATGCGACTCGTGGGCCGCGACCGCGGCGAGCTGCGCATGCCGATGACGCCGTTGGACGCCGACCAGGAAGCAAAACTCCGTGGCACGCTGTCGCAGTACGGGATTCTCTAAGAGTCAAGAACCAAGAAGGGGTCGGGAGTCTTTTTTCGTATCGGCCGGTGAACGCGTGAGACATGCCGAGTGGCGCTGAGGCCGACACGAAAAAAGACTCCCGACCCCTTTTGAGTTTGCCTACGAAGCAATCCAAAACCATCGAAAAACCGAAATACAAGACCGCTTCTGCCGTTCTTCTTTTGTGCGAATACGCGGCACTCAACGGAGCGGAACGCTCCCTGCTGGCCGCGCTCGATGGCGTCTGCGCCGCAGGCTTCGATTTGCTCGCCCTGGCGCCGCCGCAGGGCCCCTTGGCGGATGCCCTGCGGGAGAAACATGTGCCTGTGGTTCCGTGGCAACTTCACGAACCTTCGAAAGAGCGCCTGCCGCAGGACATGCTGCGGCAGCGGCTTGCGGAAGAATTGGCGCGACTGCGACCGGCGCTGTTGCACGCCAACAGCCTGTCGATGGGCCGGCTTTCCGGCCCGGTGGCGGCGGCCGCCGGCATCCCCGGCATAACGCACCTTCGCGACATTGTCCGGCTCAGCCGGCGAGCGATCGCCGATCTCAATTGCCACGCCCGGCTGTTGGCGGTTTCCGAATCGACGCGGCGATTCCACGTCGCCGCCGGACTGGATGCCGCTAAGTGCCGGGTGCTGTACAACGGCGTCGATCTCGACCGGTTTCGGCCTCGTCTCGCCACCGGCTTTCTTCATCGGGAACTGGGCCTTGCGCCTGAATCGGTCCTCGTCGGCACGATCGGCCAGATCAGCTTGCGGAAAGGGCAGGACGTTCTCGCACGAGCCGCCTGCGCATTGGCGGACGAACTGCCGCATGTCCATTATCTTGTCATCGGCGAGCGATTGTCGGAGAAGGCGGAATCGCGGCAATTCGAGGCCGACCTGCGAGCCGTCGCCGAAGGGCCGCTCTCCGGCCGGCTCCATTTTCTCGGAGTGCGCGGCGATGTCGACCGAGTGCTGAACGAACTGGCGCTGCTGGTCCATCCGGCACGGCAGGAGCCGATGGGCCGCGTGCTGTTGGAGGCGGCGGCCGCCGGAGTGGCGGTCATCGCTACCGACGTCGGCGGGACGCGAGAAGTCTTTCCACCGGACGAAAAGGCCGCCAGGCTTGTTCCTGCCGACGACTCGGAAGCCCTGGCCGCCGCGATCGGTACTCTGGTGGCCGATTCGTCTCTGCGAGGTCGCTTAGGCCTCGCAGCATGCCGCCGCGCAGAGCGCCTGTTTTCTGCCGACCGCTCGGCAACCGTCCTGGCAGCGCACTACCAGGACGTGATCGAACATCGCTAGCCGGCTATCTCTCGACGTTGGAGGGAGCTTTCACTGCCAGGCCTCGCCTGCTTCGAGGCCGACAATCTCCAGCAGCTTCAGCGCGTTGCTGGTGGTTGCAACTCCGGGCCGCAGCTTGTAGTCGAACGTCATCGGCCGCTGGGCATGTCGATCGTGCAGCGTCTCGCAGAAATGGACGCAGTGGCATGTGCCGACCAGCAACTCGCTGGTGGCCAGGTCCAGGTCATGCGTCGAAATCGCGCCGATGGTGCCGCGACGGAGCAGATGTTCCAGTACCCGCACCACGGCAATGTGGCGTTCTTTGGAATTGGTGCCCAGGAGGATCTCATCGAGAAGATACAGAAGGCGCGCATTTCGCGGCGAAGCATCGCGTGCCAGGTCCACGATCGCTTTCAACCGCATCAACTCGGCCATGTAGAATGATACTCCGTCTTCCAGCGAATCGCGAATCCGCATGCTTGTGGCCAATACGACCGGAGGCATGTGTAGACGTTCGGCACACACGGGCGCGCCCGCTTGGGCGAGGACGACATTCATGCCGATGGCACGCAGAAGCGTGCTCTTGCCGGACATATTCGAGCCGGTGACCAGCAGGAAGGTTCCGGCAGGCCCAATCGGGACGTCGTTCGCCACCCGCGTTTGGTCCGGCAAGAGCGGATGTCCCAATGCCGAGGCTTCGAGGCAATCGGCCAACGCGTTCACTTCAGGCATCGCCCAGCCGGGATTGTCGTAGGCGAGGGTCGCCAGTGAGGCAAGAGCCTCGACCTTCCCCAACGCGAGAAACCAGGCGCGGACGTGCTCGCCATATCTTGCGCGCCATGACTCCAACACGTTGAGAACGTGAAAGTCGTACAGGAACAGGAACTGCAGGGGTAGGTAAACCAACAGAGCCGTCAGCGCCGAGTGGCGGAGCATCGTGAGTTGTGCAATCCGGTTCAATTGATGCATGCGTGCCAGCACGCCTCCCCCGCGGATTGCTGCTTCGTGCCGGACCGCAACCATCTCCTCGGTCGTATGCGGCATCAAGTATACAAGTTGAAAAATCCGAAGGTATCGTTCCACCTCGCCCTGCCGCAGTCGAATCCGGGTGAAGATATCGTGGACCCTTCCCCCGAACGCAGCGGTGATGAAGAGATTCAAGGAGAACACGACAAAGAGGGCTGTCCCGCCGCGCTCGGCCGAGACCACCTGGCCCACGGTCGCAATGAGGAGCATCGCGGAGGCCGCGGACAGAATCCGAACCAGCCACGCCAACCACGGCCGTGCGGCAAGCCACGGTTCTGCTTCCGCCCACTCGACGAACCTCTCCGTCACTCGCCCGCGGTCCGCCAGCAGGCGGCCCTCGAGGATCAATCGTTGCCGCAAATCCAAGTGGGGCGCCAGCTCCGCCACCGCTTCCTGTCTCCGCTTGATTTCCTGGAACCCCGCCGGTTCCAACAGCCAATCGCGCAGCACTCGAATCCCGATCGGCGTGTTGGCCGAACAAAGAAAATGGAACAACGAGGCATGCCCGAACAAGTCGAGGTCGGACGCGGTCGCCCGGTGATGCGGCGGCACGACGGCAGGCGTTTCGGGCAACGCCTTCCAGTTGCGGTTCAGGCGGGCGATCGCCTCTTCGTTGATCTGACGCAGAATGCGGTTCCGCAGACCCTGGCGGCGGACGAATTCGTGGTAGGCCACCGCTGCGAAGAACCCGCACAGGGCGACGCCGGCGGCCTGATACCACGGCCGCCCTTGCCCGCTGTCCCACCCCTGGATGAACAGCCCAACGGCAGCAGTGAAGATAGTCAATCGCAATCGAGACATCCACCGGTCGCGAATTTCGCAGCGCCGCTGGGCCGCGGAGAACTCATCCGCGCGTCGCTGGTAGACGATCGCGGTCGGGATGCGGTTTTCCATCGCTTGCAGTGCCTTGTTGCCGATGCGGAAGCCACTCCCAAGTCAGCCCTGAAAAACGGATGACGCGATGCGTACCTCGAGGCCCCGGACTCGCCCGCCCTCCACTTCGGCCGTGCAGTCGATAGGCTCTTCGGATGCTGTTCTGGATTTCCATGGCCGCCTCAATCAAGTCGTCGTTCTTGCCTTTCATTCTTCTATCCCTGTGTTCATCCCGTCCCTTCTTACCCCAGTCGCTGCAGTTCCCGATCCACCCAGTTGATGTCGAAAGCTTCCGGGTCGAACTTGCCGCCCACCCATTCCAGCATTTCCTCGTGTTCATCGTGGTGCGGGTCACGAATGGCTTCGAGAAACTCCTCGTAGCCGTACGACCCGCCGCAATCTTCCGGTGGACAGGCGTGCTCACCTTCAATGCAGCGCGGATATTTGGCCTTCGGCTCGGGTGGCAAGGTCTTCTCAATCTCGACGACGTGCTCCCAGTTGTCGCCGAAGTCGTACTGGTAGGTGAAGCTGCTCGGGCCTTGGCTGGCCAGTTGACTGAGATTCCGGGAGCGAGAATCGCGGCAATCCATGTCGTCGCCCATTTCCGGATCGCTGTACTCCACGCCATCCACTTCAAAGGCGTACAAGTGACTGTTGCTCCACCCCATGCAGGCTTGGATGACGTGATGAAGTTCGGCCAGAGAACAATCCCCCACCTGAAACCGACGCCACACCGGTGGATCGACATCGTTCAGCACGATCTTGAGTTGGTAGATGGTCGTTGGCGCCAAACCGGGCATTCCCTTGGACTTCTTGGGCATTGATAAACCTCCTGTGGAATGCGTTTCGTTCAAAAGACGAACCTATCGGATATTTCACCTCTCACATCGAAGATGCCATGCCCCTGCTCAGACGATCTTCGGCACCACATAGGGCTTGCGATACTCGCGCGTAAGCATGGCGTTGGCTTCCTGGTCGTCGCCGAACGTTTCCGTTTGCGGGTCGAATTGGACGGTACGTTTCAGCCGGTAGGCGATATTCCCCAGATGGCAAAGGCCAGAGGAAAGGTGACCGTCTTCAATCTCCACGCCCAGATCCTGGCGGTCGCGGCTCCGCACCCCGGCGATGAACCGCTCGTATTCGTTGGACGGGGCGGTGGCGGTCGGACCGGCTTCGCGTTTCTTCCCCAAGAACGTCTTGTAGCCGAAATAGTAGACCTGCATGTAGCCTTCCGAGCCGTAGAACGTCACGCCCACGGCGTTGGAGTCGCCGGCGCCGAAGCCTTCCTGGTTGGTGATCCAGTGGCGGGTTTCGAAAACGAGCATCTTCTTCTCGTCCGGATATTCGTAGATCGTCACGAGGGTGTTGGGGGTTTCCTGGTCGTCATCGAACATGAAGTGCCCGCCGCCGGCATGGACCCGCTTGGGCAGCCCGACGCCGAGGCCCCAACGGGCCATGTCCATCTCGTGGACCCCTTGGTTGCCCATGTCGCCGTTGCCGTAGTCCCAATGCCAGTGCCAATTGTAGTGGAAGCGGTTGTGGCTGAACGGCCGCACCGGGGCCGGCCCCAGCCAGAGGTCGTAATTCACGCCGGAGGGGACCGGTTCGTCGGGCGTGTGGCCGATCGACGGCCGCCACTTGAAGCACAGCCCACGGGCCATGTAGACATCCCCGATCACTCCCTCGTGGAGCTTCTGGATCCCCTCGCGAATCGCGGGCGAGCTGCGGCCCTGCGTGCCGTGCTGGCACATCCGCCCGTGCTTGCGCGCGGCGGCCACGAGCTGGCGCCCTTCCCATAGGTTGTGCGAGCAGGGCTTTTCGACATAGACGTCCTTGCCCCCTTCCAGGGCGGCGATGGCGATCAACGTGTGGGTGTGGTTGCAGGTGGCGATCGAGACAACGTCGATCTCGGGATCCTCGACCAGCTTGCGGTAGTCGCCGAAGCGCTTCACCTTGCGGCCGCCCGTGCGTTTCTCCCAGGCGTCGGCCTTGGAACCGAGGATCGACTCGTCGATGTCGCACAACGCCACCACCTCGGCCCCGTCGACGCTCTCCAGGCCGGCCATATGATGGCTCCCCTTGCCCCGGATGCCGACGCAGCCGACTCGGATCACGCCGTTGCGGCTGGCGGGCTTCTCCCCGGCGCGGGCCAGGCGAGTGAAACCTCCCAGGCCGGCGGCGATGCCCGCGGAAGAGAGCGTGGTGACGAAATCACGGCGGTTAAGTCGAGGAACCATCGGCGAGGTCTCCGGAATGCTGGGCCCTTGGTTTGGCAAGCGATGATGGTGTTCACTATAAACGGGCCGCGGGGCATATGGCAAGCGAGAGGCCGCGGCGCGGGTGAACCCGAAACTTGCTGGAAATCGCGGAGATTCAAAACTCAGACTGTAAACGGAGTTGAAAAGGGGGCTGGCTCCGAACTACTGAGGAAATGCCTGCCGCTCGGTGCCCGTCCCCTTTTCAACGGGCCATCGGGTTGGTCCGCCCAGGCTTTCCATCTCAACTTTGCGTCCGGGCAAGAATGGCATCCGAAGATGGAAAGACAGAAAGAAAGCGACGACAAGTCGTACGCACTCCAAAGGGGCGAGTCATTGCTTGGTGGAATCGTGGGGCACGAGCCGGTAGATCCTCGTTGCAGCTTGCGGCAAGCGCTCTTCGATCGCGCTGGCTGCGGTGGCCAACGGCTTTTCGCTGAGCGCGTCGAAAACGTCGAAGACGCCGGGCAGCGCGATCCGCTTCTCGCCCGCGGTGGCGGTATGAATCATCGCGTAGCCGGAGTTGGCAAAGCACGGGTCGAAGCTTTCCGAATAGACGTGGACGCCCGCCTCGCGGCACAAGCCGTGCAATAGCTCGCGGGTCAACGGCAGCATCGAATAGACCGACCGCCAGCCGTCACACCGTTTTACCGCCAGCGAGTCGTACGGGCCGGTGTGGCCCAGCACGGTTGCCTCCGGATCGTCGACGGAAAAGACGGGGCCGACCGTCCATGGCCATTGCCGCCGGTTCGGCAGCTTTGCCGTGATCGGATGCGGCGCGTCGGCCGGCCGCAGTTCTCCTGGGAGGCTCTCGTCGTGTGCCCGCAGCGTCATTCCGGTGAGCGACTCCATGCCGGCTTCGCTGAAATCGTTGTCGCCGATATAGCCAGGCGCGTAAACCCAGACAGCCGTCTTGCCGTCGCGTTTCACCTTGGCGTCGATGGCCAGCCGGATCGAGGGCTCAACCTTGAAGGCATTGAGGAATATATACAGCTTGTAGTCGGGCAATTCGGGATGGGCGATGTCGCTCAAGAGATAATAGTCGTACGGCGCTCCCATCGTGGCCAACTCGTCGCGCGTGGTCCGCAGCAGGGCGCGCCGGAAGGGGGCATTGGTCGTGCTGTAGAGCATGCTCGGCTCATCGGCGAAGACGGCCACTTCGTGGATCGGTCGGCGGTCGGCCGCCAGTGACGCCTCGGCGGCGCGACGGGCGGCGGCGATCGCCTCCATCGTCGGCGCGTCGTGGAAGGTGGCGTTGCCGGCCAGCAGAAACCACCACAGGCCCGTGCCGCCGGTCAGCGCGTGGCCGCAGGCACGCTGGAGGGTCGAGACGGTCTCCTCGGGCGTTGCCGTGCGGTAGGGGACGAAGTCGGTGCAAAGATGCGTGCGCGTGTCGACCTCGTCCCAGTAGAGCTTGCCGTGCAGCCGGTAACTGCCGGTATAGGCGGAAACGAACACGCCGGGTTCGCCGCCACGGCGGCGGTCATAGGCGGTTGGCGAACAGAGGAAGTCGACGTGCGGCGAATCGAGGGCGCGACCCAACCCGTAGAAACCGACCGTATCCAGGCAGTAGCTGGAGTAGCCGTAAAACACACCGGCGAGTTTGCGACCCTGAGTCTGCTCCTTCACGATCCGGCAACTCCGGTCGATGTTGTGGCTGACCATGTCGCTGAGGAACTGCTCGTAGTCGACCACCGGCCGCGCCGTTCGCGGATGACGGAACATCATGTGCTCGGTGGCTCGGCGGAACGTGGCGGATGGGGGCTGAGCCGAGTCAAACGCCAGCTTCTCGTCGCCCCAGGCAAGGCGGAAAGCGGACACATCGTCGTGATAGCGCTGACGCAACCATTGCTGCAGCCGTCGGACCGCCGCGGGCGAGAAATCGATCGTCTGCGCGCGGCCCCACCAGAACCACTCGCTCGATTCACCGCCGGCCGGATGGTAGCCGATAATGTGACCGGCGTAGTCGCTCGCTTCCATGTGCCGGATGACATCCCGCAGCATCTGGTCGTAGGCGGTCTCCCATTTTTCCGAGGCCAGGGATACCTGCTCGCACCGGGCGCCGTCGGCCCCGCGTGCGATTTCATCGGGGTTCGCTTTCAGCCACCATTCGGGCGGATTGAGCTTCAGACGCGGAAAAATCAAAGCGCGGGGATTGGCTTTGAGGATGGCGCGAATTCGCCGGTCGATCGTGTCGAAGTCGTAATGCCCCGGTCCGAGCCACCAGCCCGCGCATCCTTGGCCCGGCCGCATCCAACTCCAAAAGATCTCACTGTAGAGGTCAACCCCGGCGGCGGCGAAATCGCGGCAAGAAAGGGTGATCCCGTCGTCCGATGCGTAGGGTTCCGGCATCATCGCCATGGGAAACACCGGCTTGCCGTCCACGGCAAGCATCGGCAGACCGGCATTGAGATCGACCGAGGCGACCACCTGTTTCCGATCCACTGGCTCAGGCAGATTTCGCTCGTAGGCTTCCACCGAGGGAAGCTTCGTCTTGAAATCCGGGTCGTAGCCGGGCGGTAAGACCGCTTCGATGGCGATCTCCTCCTCTGGCTTGCCGGCGCGGTCGCGGCGAACCATTGCGGCGATCGTCTCGGCCGATAGGGCGCGGTTGGAGATGCGGACATCATCGATCAGCCCGGAAAAGACGTAGCCGGTGTGGCCGTCGAGATCCTGTCCTTTGCCGATGCAAAGTGGATACGAGTTCGGCACGAGTCGCTTTGGTTCACCTAGACCGGCGAGGAGCAGCTCGCCGTCGAGGAAAACGGCGATGCGGCCCTGGTTGAACGTCGCCGCTACGTGCGACCACCGCCGTTGCCGCACTGCCGGTATCTCGGCCAGAGGGACCGATTTCCGGCCCGGGACAATAAACTGATTGCCATTACGCAAAATCCCACGCCAGCGGCCTTCGGAGTCCATGAACTTGAATTCGGGCCGCCCCTCGCAGAGCGACAGGAAAAAATGGATCTGCTGGTTTCCATCTCCTCCGCGATTCCCCTTGAAGAGGATGGTGCGGTAGCCGGTCGGCGGCTCGGCCGAGGCGATCCAGGCAGAAACGGTTAGTTGCTCCTGACCTTCGAGAGCCGGCAGGGCGGGTAGATCGACGCTCGAGAAGGGCGTGGCGAACAGGGCGCCCTCGTGGACGATCGGCCCCCCCTCGACGCGGCAGGTCGCACCGGTCGTCGCGCAGAGAAATCCCTGTTCGCCCGTCCGGTCGAAATTGAGCCAGAGCACGTCGTCCGTGGCGGGACATGCGGCGGAGACGCCGAAGAGCAGAATAGCGGCCGGGAGAAATCGCATCGTATCGAACCTCTTGGGCAGATTTACGGGAAGACGCCCGGTAGATCCCGCTTGCCGAGCGGGATCGCTGCGGCGTGATCCCGCTCGGCAAGCGGGATCTACGGAGCCGTGGCCCCCCCAGTATACCAATACACCCAACGGTGGAAAGTCAGTCGCCGCAATTGCCGACAAGTTGTGGTAAACTTTGCGGATTGCGGTCCGTTGAGCGATTACCGGTGATGGGGTAAGCGGCGCGGAAGAAACTAGAGTAAAAGAAATCTCCTGGCCGATACGGTATTTGGCCCGGATGCTGGGCTATTGGCAGGCCCGGCCGCTCAGACACGCACCGCTCGAATACGGAGCCGTTTACCATGCCCTTGGAAATGATTCAGCCCATGCTCGCTCTCGTTTTCTTCGGGATCTGGGTCGTGGCAGGTGCTATCCTGGTTCGCGAACCGTGATGGCGGAGCTTAAGAGGCTGCGAAGGACTCTTCTCGTCGGGCGGGAAGAAGAAACGCCAAGCGGGGAACCTGCTCCATAAAAAAAGGCGCGCTTGTCACTCTGATCAAGGCCACGTGATTTGACACGTTCTCTCAGCGGTACATCACCAACAGAGGACATACCGCACCGGTTATGGCAACTCGTTCAGAAGCGGCAAACGCGCCGACACATCGATCAAACAGTCGCTGTTAACGTTTTTCTCCCGAAGCAAGTGATAGAACCGAAGCCCAACTGACAGCCGATCCGCACTTCACATCAGGATCGTACCGACAGCCACCGGCCGCGCCGGATTTACACGTCGACAACTCACTGCGCACGCAAACTCCGCAGCAAGGACGTTTCGGAAGGGCACACGGCAAAAAAGCCGGCACCCGGTTAGAACGGAGCGGAGCGGGCACGCCTCATCATCCATCACCCTCCTGCTAATCACAAGAACCGAAGGAGATGACCAATCGTTCACTCACTCTCCGATGCCGGATCACAGAATCGCGATCTCGACATCGCCGGGGCTATCCTCTCCCCGACCTTAACCGACAATAGTATTTTACCACGAGGCCACACCGAAGCAAGATGTCTCTTTTATAAAAAAGCGTGCCAATCGAAGAAAAAATAAATCAGTTTTTGTCGCCCTCTGTCTTAATCGATCGGATGAACGCCCGGAATCCGTCGGCGTGCTGCTCCATCGTCTTCTTGGGGCCGTAAGCCTTGATGAAATACGACTGCTCGCCCTCCGGGATGATCGCGGCCAGCATGCGGTAGTCGGCTCGCTCTTCAGCGGGGAACATCGGACCGCGACTGTCCATGTAGTTTCCGGACAAATCGACGACCGTAATCTTCTTGCCGTCCGCCTCCAATTCTTCGACCACTTCGTTCTCCGGCTTCGGCGGGAACTGCCCCCGCCAACGCTCGATATTCGCTTCGACACTCCCCCCAGCTTGGCTTATCGTCAAACGTCCATCGGCCACGTCCCCTTCGGCTTTGGGAAGCGCGAACTCGGCCATAATCATTGAAGATCGGGGGGTGTGCCGCTGCCACTTCTCCGGAGGCGTCAGCCTATAAGGCCCCACAGTGACCGAGCCGCTTTCCGTGGAAGCTTCGGGATCCGGTGCGGAAGAAACCGGCGGATGCATCGCCGGGGCGCCGATCGGTTCGATCGGCCCAAGCGGCGGAACGGTGGTCGTCGGGCCGGACTCGCCGAGGTCGCCGGCAGATGGCTCGCAGCCAATCACACTCGCAACCAGCGATACAGCAAGACAGCAGTGGATGAACTTCATAGTGCCTACAGGATGGGTTCGAGGGGATGGATTGGGATGGTGGCGGGCAACGCGATGGAAATTATAGTCCTGCGACTGCGGTGGGCTAGGGTGCGGGGATTTGTCATTTGTTATTTGTTCTCTTGCACTCAGAGTCTACCGAGGCGGCGGAGGTGCGACTCCCAGAGGTCCATCCGGACCCAGAGTTGAGCGAGCAACTGGGGCCGGATTTCGTAATAGCCGGTCATCAGGTGAGTCGCGTCGAGTTGCGCGGTTAAGGGGGCATCGTGTTGCGTTGCGGCAATGACCAAAGGGGCGGCAGGGTCGGTGGGAACTCTTGTCCACAACTCGATTCGATCGAAGCGGCGGAGATACCAGGGTAAGGGCCAATAGTAGGCGTCGTTCCAGATGACCTTGATCGGCACGTGCCGGCCCGCGGGACTCGCCTCGGCCAACGCTTCCACGTCGTTGATGAGACTTTTGATTTTCGCGGAGGTGTGGGCGTAGACGTAGGGGTTGCTCGGGTCCGCGGGACAGACGTAGGCGGCCCGCTGGGCTTGCCAGGCGATTTGGCCGGTCGCGGCTAGGAGGATCAGCGCCGTCAATACCTTCAACGTTGTGGTGGGAACGGCCCGCACCAGGGCAACAGCGCCGAAGCCGGCCAGAAGGATCATGCCGTGCAGGAATCCGAGGGCACACCAAGGGGTTTTGTAGGGGATCACGCTGTAGACGGCAGTCAGGATCAGGGTATAGCAGGTCAGCCATCGTAGAAATGGCAGACTGGCGCCGACCGCTGTACCGATTTTCGGCCGCAGAGCGAAGGCCGAACCGCAGACGGCCAGCACCAAAATCAGGCCCTCGGACCATCGAGGGCCATTGCCAAGACGCCAGTATCCGAGTCGGTGGAGGTATTCGTACCAGGGATGCATGTGCGGCGACGCGCCACCGGCCCGGCCCAGCCAAGGAAGATACGTGAGCGCCGCGTCGAGCGGCCCGCGAGGGTTGCTGAAGAACGACGAATAGAGGATCACGGCGACAGTCGCCGCCATCGCCAGCCCGAGGACGAAGTGCCACGCCCGTAGGCGCGGCCTCGCCGGGCGCAACCCCGGTTCGACGAGACGCGTCCACAATGCCGCCGGCACCAGGGCCGACGCCAAGGCGAAATACACCAAGACACTCGTCTCCTTGGTGGCCTGCATCAGGCCCAGGCAGACGCCGGCGGCCAGGCACCAGCCCAGCCGCCCGCTGCGGAAATACCGCCAGCCGGCGGCAATCGCCGCCAGCGTGAAGAAGACCAGCAGCATTTCATGAATATAGTAGCGGCTGTAATAGACCATGGCCGGCGAGACGGCGGTGAAGATGCCGGCAACGACCGCGGCGGGCTTTCCCAGCGCGTCGCCGAGCAGAAGCAATAGCACCACTACGCCCGTGCCGAACAGCACCGGCACCAGGCGATAGGTTGCCTCGCTGGTTTCGGCAAAGGTGGCGGCCCGGCCGAGCCAGGCGGCCGGCAGGGTGGCGTAGACCAGGGTCGGGCCGTGAAATTCGTTCGGGTCATAGGCGTATTTCCCCTGCTGCCAAAGGTCGCGAAAGCGGACCGCATGGACCGACTCATCGGCGTGCATGGGCCGCTCATCCAGCCGAGGCAGTCGGAGCGCCAGGGCGCCGGCGGCGATGAGCAGCAGGATTGCCGCCAGTCGTGGTGATTTCACGTACCAGCCTCTTTTGGGGTTTGGCCGATTTCTGTTTGACATCCTACCACACCCCAGTTCTACTGAGAACGTACCGTCCAGCAGCCCGGCTGCTGCCGTTCGTGGGGCAGGTTTGCAACCTGCCTGGCATCGGCGCTCAAACCAGGCACGCTGCAAACCTGCCCCACGACGCCTTAACGATGTCTTGGCGGATGGTTGAGATTTTTCGCCGATCCTAAAACCGAGGAGTTCGAGGACATGATTCGCGTGACTGCCACGCTCGTCGCCGTTGTTTTCTTCGCATCATGGTGCCTGGCCGACGAGGCCAAGGTGCCGCTGAAGACCGAGATCCCGGAAGAGGTGCTCGCCGGCACTCCGCCCGACGTGCTCGCGTTGCTCTTCCCCGAGCTGGAGAAGCCGCTCAGCGAGCCGCCGACCTTGTTGGTGCCCAAAGGAACCGTGAACCTGGCGCGGGGCAAGAAGGTGACGTCCAGCGATGCTCGGCCGGTGATCGGGGAGCTGGCCTTCATCACCGACGGCAATCGCGAGGGCACGGAAGAGAGCTACGTGGAACTGGGGCCGATGGCCCAATGGATCCAGATCGATCTGGGCGCTCCGGCCGAGATCTACGCCGTCTATCTCTGGCACTTCTTCCGCGAAGCCCGCGGCTATCACGACGTGATGATCGAGGTTGCCGACGACGCCCAGTTCACCAAGAACGTGCGCACCGTTTACAGCAACGATCAGGACAACTCACTGGGCAAGGGAATCGGCAAAGCGCGACCGTACATCGAAACGAATCTGGGCAGGCTGATCGACGCCAAGGGAGTGACCGCCCGTTACGTGCGTCTTCACAGCAACGGCAACACGGCCAACGATCTGAACCACTACATCGAAGTCGAAGTTTTCGGCAAACCGGCCTCTTAGAGTCTATCCGGAAACGGGGACAGACGCCCTACGTCTTGTATGATTTCGGTCTCCAGCACACAACATCCGGGAGCCAGTCCCCGTTTCCGGATAGCCACTTAGAAGGAGTCTTCCCCATGTCCAAAGGCCAGCAGACGGCGAATCGAACCAAGACCGACGGCATCCTCTCGCGGCGCGGTTTCATCGCGGGCGCCACGGCCGCGGCAACGACCTTCTCCATCGTCGAGCCGAAGTCGGCGCGGGCGGCCGACGCCGGCGCGAAGGTCGACATCGGCATCATCGGCTGCGGCGGGCGCGGCACGTGGATCACGGACCTCTTTCAGCAGCACGGCGGCTACAACATCGTGGCGGCGGCCGACTACTTTCAGGACCAGGTCGACAATCTCGGCGCGAAGTTCAACGTCGATCCGGCTCGGCGATTCACCGGCCTCGCGGGCTACCATCGCCTCTTGGAGCAGAAACTCGACGCAGTGGTGATCGAATCGCCTCCCTACTTCCATCCCGAACAGGCCGCGGCGGCGGTGGCGGCGGGCAAGCACGTTTACCTGGCCAAGCCGATCGCCGTCGACGTGCCCGGCTGCAAGACCGTCGAAGAGAGCGGCAAGACGGCGACCTCGAAGAAGCTCTGTTTCCTGGTCGATTTCCAGACGCGCGCCGACGAATTCTACATCGAAGCGCTGCGGCGGGTTCGCGAAGGAGCACTGGGCCGCTTCGCCTTCGGCGAGTCGACCTACCACGCCGGCATTCCCTGGGTCCGCCAGATCAAGTACCTCGAGGACGACCCGAAGAATCCGGAAAACCGGCTGCGTGCTTGGGGGCTGGACCGCGTCCTGTCCGGCGACATCATCACCGAGCAGAACATC
>JAAYEH010000282.1 GCA_012728855.1 Rhodopirellula sp.
GCCTGGCCCGTGTCGTCTGGCGACTGCTCACCGACAATCGCCCTTTCAAAAAACGCCCTCCGAAGAAGTCCTAACGAATTACCCACAAGCCCGGCTCAACAAACGATTTCGCAAAAAAACCGGGAATCTTGCCATGACGCTCTTGACTGTTCATAGTAGGTCTTTGCTTCCCCTAATTCCGCTTTTCTTGACAAAACACCCTCGCGCAGTTGAAGATAGGTGTTTCGGCACGATCGCCTGTCCAAGCATGGGCGAGAAGACAGACATTACCATGTCGGTGCGAACGCGGAAGCATAGCCCGGACGAGAAGGAGACCAATCATGAGCGGCAACTTTCGGCCAACAGGAATCTTCGTGGCGCTGCTATCGTGCAGCATTTGGCTGGGTCCGGCTTGCCAGCCGAGGATCACCTGCGGCGCCGACGCCGATGCGGCGGCCCAGGCGGTCGGCCTGGATCATGGTTTCTCCCTCCCGCCCGATCGGTATAAGCCGTGGGTTTACTGGTGGTGGCTCAAAGCGAACGTCACCAAAGAATCGATCACGCGAGATCTCGAAGCGATGAAGGCCAGGGGCGTGGGCGGAATGCTGATGTTCGACGCCCGCGGATATCACGAGGATCACGTGCCGCCGCCCGAAAGCCGGATGGAATTCATGAGCCCCCAGTGGCGGCAGATGCTCCAGTTCGGGATGAAGGAGGCCGGCCGACTGGGGCTGGAGATGAGCGTCAACCTGAGCAGTTGTGCGGGGTCGCTCAAGGGACCGTGGCACGTCGGCGACGATACTCCGAAGAAGCTGGTCTGGGCGACGACGGAAATCGCCGGCCCCAAGCAGTACCGCGCGGCATTGCCCGGCGAGGACTGGGGCCGGTTCTGGGAGGTCGCCGTCATCGCGGCGAAGCACGCCGATTCGGCAGAAGGGCCGGGGGCCGAGAAACCGGTTGCGGTCGAGGTGGTCAATCTTAGCGACAAGGTCGACGCCCGCAAGCAGCTTACCTGGGACGTGCCGGCCGGGAAGTGGACGCTGATCCGATTCGCCTGCACTGCCATGGAAGGACATGAGTACGATGTTGACATTCTGGATCCCAAGGCAGTCACGGGGCACTTCAACCGCATGGGAGGGGCCTTGCTCGAAGACGCGGGCCCATTGGCGGGAAAAGCCCTCTCGCACTTCTACAGCGTGAGTTGGGAAGGCGCCGCGCCCACCTGGTCTTTCGGTCTCGATCGGGAATTCCAGAAGTACCGAGGCTACGCGATTCACGAGTACTTGCCGGTCCTTGCCGGCATGATTGTCAAGAACCCGGCCGTTTCCGAGCGTTTTCTGGTCGACTACCACAAGACGCTCAGCGACTGCTTCATGAACAACTTCTACGGCACGCTTCGCGATCTTTGCCATAAGGCCGGGCTCCAGTGGCATTCGGAGTCGGGCGGGCCGTGGGATCGCCGCATCGCCAGCTTCGAGAACGCCGACCAGATGGCCTTCCTGGCTCGCAACGATATGCCCCAAGGCGAGTTCTGGTGGCCCAAACGCGGCCTCAACCGCCCTCCGGCGATCACCTCGCATATCTACGGCAAGCCGCGGGCGGCGACGGAAGCCTTTACCCACATGCGGAAGCACTGGTCGGCCTACCCGGCCACACTGAAGCCGGAAGCCGACGCGGCCTTTTGCGACGGCGTCAATCACTTCATCTGGCACACCTTCGCCGCCTCGCCGAAAGAGTGCGGCAAACCGGGCATCGTCTATTTCGCCGGCACGCACCTCAACCCGAACGTCACCTGGTGGGATCAGGCCGGCGACTTCCTCGCCTATCTCGCACGTTGCCAGTACGTGCTGCAGCAGGGCAAGTTCGTCGCCGATGTCTGCGCCTATACCGGCGATTCGCCCTACTTGCACTGGGGTCGCGGCGAGAAATGGGGCGAGAAGCCGTCGCTCGTGCTGGGCAAGGGATACGCATTCGACCTGGTCAACACGGAGGTGCTGCTGGAGCGGATGTCGGTCGATCACGGCCAGATCGTTCTGCCCGACGGCATGCGCTATCGGATGCTGGTCGTCGATCTCAATAGCGAGGCCGTGCCGCCGGAAGCGTTGCAGAAAATCGTGGAACTGGCCAAGGCGGGAGCAACGGTCGTGCTCGGTCAGCGTCGTCCCCAGCGGTCGCCGGGGCTGCACAACTACCCCGCCTGCGATGACGACGTTCGCCGCCTCGCCATCGAGTTGTGGGGCGACGCCAGTGGGCAGCCGGCGGCGCGGACCTTGGACAAAGGCACGATCGTCACCGCAATGGATATGGACCAGGCGCTTCAGCACGGCGGCGTCGCCGCGGATTTCGCCGGCCCCTGGGACTATATCCATCGCCGCGCCGGCGATGCGGACGTCTATTTCCTTGCCGGAACGGGGGCGGCGGATTGCGAGTTCCGCGTGAGCGGAAAGGAACCGGAGTTCTGGAACCCGGCAACCGGCGAAATCCGCGACGCCGTCTTGTGGCACACCGTCAAAGACGGCCGCACGGTCGTGCCGGTCGTGCTGCCCGAAAACGGATCGACCTTCGTCGTCTTCCGCCGGCCGGCGGAAGATCGCCACTTGGCGACGATATCCGCCGCGGACCGCATGGTCGAAATCGTCGACCGGGCGGAAAAGGGTGCTCGTCTGCGTTTCTGGCAGAACGGCGACTGCACGCTCAAGACGTGTGCGGGAGAGTCTCTTGCCGTGCGGGTGGACGGGCTGCCGCAGCCGAAGACTCTCAACGGGCCTTGGAAAGTCCACTTCGCGCCGGCCGTGGGCCAGCCCGTCTCGATCACGATGGAAAAGCTCATCCCCTGGAATGAACATTCCAGCGAGGCTGTCAAGTATTTCTCCGGCACGGCCACATACCGCAGTGGCTTTGAGCTGGACGAAGCTCAGGCGAGGCAGCCGATGCGGCTGGAGCTAGCCGAGGTCGGGCAGATCGCCGCGGTGCGAGTCAACGGCAAGCCGCTGGGCGTGGTCTGGACGTCGCCTTGGAGCGTTGATCTCACCGGCGCCGTCAAGCCGGGGAACAACGATCTGGAGATCGACGTGACGAACGTCTGGGTCAACCGCTTGATCGGCGACGCTCGGCTGCCGGAAGACCAACGGCTGACGAAGACGAATCTGCTGCTCCACCGCGGCCCTGCCAAGCTCCGCGCGTTTCAAGGCTACACCTCCGAGGATCCGCTCATGCGATCGGGCCTCGTGGGCGACGTGCGTCTCGAATTCGGAGAAGAGCGGATCGTCGAGTTCTGACGAGAAACCCTGCCGAATCGCAACCAAGAAGGGGTCGGGAGTCTTTTTCCGTATCGGCCGCCGACCGAACTGGATTTGCCGAGCGGCGGTGGGGCCGATACGGAAAAAGACTCCCGACCCCCCTTGCGCCGCGCTCAGCCGCGCCTGCTGGATCGCCGTTCGGCGGCGCACCACGGGAAAACGCTTTCGTCCCACGCGTTCGCCTCGGCATCCTCGCGAGATTGCCGTCGCAGTTCCTCCACAACCATTGCCAGAGCCAGGTCTCTCTCGGTCTGCGGCGGCAACCAGGAAGCTTCACCGCTCGACAGCAACGGCAGCGCGGCAGCCGGAGATGGCCGTTGGCCGAAAACCACGTAGGCGATTTGCTCCGTCACGTGCGTGCGCTCCGCGTCGCGAATCTGGTCCTCATCGACGGCCAGGGCGAGGTAATTCGCCCCGAGCGGATTCGCACCATAGAGAACGCCCCAGCCGCCGTTCAGCCCGTCCATGCCGGTCTGGCTGACGACCGCCGTCAACGGCGAAGCGATCCCGTGCCCGTAGAGATAGGGCGGATTGTCCACGACGCCTTGCACGGTATCGCCGCCCACGCCGGCTTCATACGCCAACCCGCCGAGCGTGCCGCTTCCCGACTCGAAGACGATATATCCGATGGTCTCTGCCGCCCTTGCGGCCGAGAGGTCTTCTCCGACGTGCCTGCCGAGATAGAGCGCCGTCGACGACGGCGGTTCACGCA
>JAAYEH010000283.1 GCA_012728855.1 Rhodopirellula sp.
CCCGCTACGATGAACTCGCCGCCGATCGCTGCGAAGAGCCTGGAGTTTCCGACGGAACGGTTTGAAATCGTCTCCATTCTGGTTCTTTGCCATGCAGCGATTTTCTCTCGGCACTCTCGTGAAACGAACCCGGCGCGACGAGGAGAACGGAGAAGGTGGTAGATCGTGAAGAAGGTTGTCGGGCCAAACCACAGAAAGGCTGCATCATGGAACACGCAAATCCTGAAAGAACGTCGCGACGTACTTTCCTGGGAACGGTCGCTCTGGCCGCGGGCGCTCTGAAGGGTGTTTGTCAGGCAGCGAACGCTGCCGACGATACAGCCGCTGCGAAAAGCGGAAAAGGGGAATCTGCCGAAGGATTCTACTTCATCCAGCCGTTCGACGGCGGCATCCTTCACGAGGAATGCGGGCCTCCCGTTCTGGGAACGCAACGGGGAACCGACGGCAGGAACATGCTGAAGATCCAGGTCACCGGTTGCTTTCCGCCGGGCGCGAAACTGGAGGTCTTCACGGCCGAAGGGCAGGTGATTCCGGTGGATATCCAGAACGGCGCGTTTCACGGAACCGCGCTGCTGAAAGACCGGGTCACGGAGATCAAGGCCCGCACGACGGTCAACGGCCAGCCCCGCGAAATCCGCACGCGGCCAGTCTGGGCCAAGAACTCGTATCGACGATTTCGCTGCTACATCGACGATCACAGTTTCTTCTTCCGCGATATTTGCCGGAAGAACTACAAGAGCATTTTCGATTGTTTCTACCTGGCGAAGCTTCGGGAACTGCACCGGAATTTCGGCGCCAAGATCAACTTGAACTGTTTCCACACCACGCCCGAGCGAGATTTTCGCCTTTCCATGTTCCCCGACAAGTACAAGCCGGAATTCGAGGACAACGCCGACTGGCTCCGGTTGGCCTTTCATTCGGAAAACGAGTTTCCGGACATCCCCTACCTGAACGCGACCCCCGAGAAGCTCGCCGCCGATTTTGACCTGGTCGCCGGGGAGTTGAAACGGATCGCGGGTTCCGGCTATACCGCCGGCTTGCAGATCCACTGGGCGGACGTCCCGCCGGACTGTTATCAAGTTCTCGCCGACCGCGGTGTGAAGATGCTGGCGACACGAGGGAGAAAACGCGACTCCACGGATCGAAAGATCTGCGATTATCATCTCCCCGACGACGTTCTGGAGTATCTCTATGACAATCAGGGCTGGATGCATTTCGAAAGCGGCCTGATTTTTTACAACGGCTCGACCGGCGGTTGCGACTGGACGCCGGTCGACAAGATCGCCGCGAACATTCTCCGCCGGCTTGAGGTTCCGGCCAAGAGTCACTTGATCCAGATCGCGGGGCACGAGCAGTATTGGTGGCCGTTCTACAAGAACTTCGTTCCGGACATCTACGAGCGCTACGCGACCGCTTTCCGTTTCGTTTTGGACCGGGGATACCAACCCATCTGGATCGAGGACGGCTTTTTCGGCGGCGCGGAATGACCGCCACTACCGAATCCACGGCACTTCCAGGGCCGCTTCGCCCTCAGCAGTTGGCCATCCACCTTGACCAAGGAGCAGCGACATGAAGGATGCACAGCAACCGTCCATCGGTTTCACTCGCCGCGAGGCCATGCAGATCGGACTCGGAACCATTTTCAGTACTTCGGTTGCGGCCGCGGGCGCGCCGGCGGTGGAGGCAGCCGAACGAGAACGCCTGGCCATTTCCTTCTGGATCTGGGCGTTGTGGGACACGGGAACACATAATTTCTTCAACGATTTCGAGCTGCGCATAAGTGAA
>JAAYEH010000284.1 GCA_012728855.1 Rhodopirellula sp.
CGACGCTACAGCATGTCCGTCGTGATCACCCATCCGACCGAGCATCGGATTAACGCAATTCAAGAAGCGGCCGAAGAGGTTTTTTCCTTCGACTGCTGGGAGAGCCTTTTGGCAGATGATCCCGAAGATGGGCTGAGACTCGACGGCTATGGCGACGGCAGCCTGTATGCCGGCATGATGGAAGAAGAGTTCGCCGAGCAGCTCACCCGGGCTATCTGGGAAGCCAACGGGGGCTACTGCCATGTCGAAGTCCAGGCGACGTGCCTTGAGGACCTGCCATACGAGACGTTCTTTTTCGACGAGGAGAAATACGAAGAACTGAACATGAAACGAGAAAAGGAGACACAACGTGAGTGACCGCATGGCCGCCCGTATCTTTATTGGCGGCAAGATACCGGAAATACTGGTCGAGCCGCTGTGCGATCAGATCCGGGGCGTCGCCTCGCTCGAATACGGCTGCGAGCCGGTCGAGCCGCAAACCGCCAAGGATCTTATGGAGGCTCTTGAAGACCAGGGCGGCGGTGTCCGCCTCCTGGTTCTCTACAACGAAGAAGCCTCCTGGGGCGAGTTCGCGGATCTGGAGCAATTTCTGCGCGACAACGAGATCGCCTACACACGCCACAGCGACGGCAAGTACGAGTACGATCCGTGCATCGTCGAGTATCGCCCAGGCCGCGACCTGGTCGAACTGGCGGCCAACAAGAGCCTGGAGCCGGTCGTCTTGGTCAGCGATGCCCAGAAGATACTCGGCCAGCTCGACGAGGCCGCCAAGCACGATCATCACAGGCGAACCGGCGCTGCCGAGGCTGCCCTCATGAAAGCAAGACGGATGTTGCGCAAACTGCTCCCGCCGGAGCTGCCGCCGCTGGAATCGTTCGAGATTGACAGCATCACAAACAAGGAGCCCGAACGTGGCTGACAACTATCTGGAGTTTTCGGAGGAGATTACCGGTCTCACCGAAAACGAGAAGCAATGGTGGCTCGACCAGTTTGAGCCGGTTTATGTCTTTGGCGACAAGGAATACACGGAAGCCAACTTGCCGGCACAGTGCGATACGGCCAAGGCGGACTGGTATGGCTGCCGGGGCTATCGCGACATGCCCGATTGCGAATCGAGTCCCTTTGCGCAGGTTGGCTTCGCGTACGTGTTTATCGAGGCCCCGGCGGAGGACGATGTCGACTCAGGACGATGTCTACACATCTATTCCCAGGACTGGGGCAGCCTTGACGGCGTGGCCCACCTGGTCCAGAAGTTTTTGAAAAAGTTCCGGCCCAAGGAGTGCTGGTCGCTCACCTGGGCGGAGACCTGCTCGAAGCCGCGCATCGGCAATTTCGGCGGCGGCTGGATGTTCGTCACGGCGGAAAAGGTCGAGTGGGGCGACACGTTCAGTCAGGCCGAGGCGCTTTGGAAGGCGTCTCAACAGCAGGATGCGGAAGAGGAGAAGGACACGGCATGCGTCCACGTGTTGTACGATTTCGACATGCGTGAACTGGCGAGCACAACGGTCTACCCAGATAGCGAGGCCGCCGCCAACGACGCCGCCGGACTCGACAACGTCATGGTCTTGTCGCTGGAGGTGCCAGCATGAAGAAGACCACCTTTCTCATCGATGTCCGGTACGATCCGGATGTCACGCATCCCGACGGCCTGGCCGCCGCCCTGGACAGGCTCTTGGAAACGGCCCTCTCCACACCGGGCATTCTGGACGACCATGGTAATCCGCGCGTGGGCGAATGTATTCCGATCAGCCGGCTGATCCGCCGGAATCAGCACCCCGAGCAGTGCAAGCTCTATGCGCTGCATCTCGACGGCGCCGCGTTGCGAAAGCAACGAAACTTGCTATCGGAACTCCAAAGACGGGTCATCGGCAATGCGCCGGACGTCGAGACGCTCGACGGCCTGAGTAGTCTGCTCGACGAACTGGCCGACCAGGCCCACGACCGACACGGCATTGACGGCCTTTTGTGATTCAGGCTCTCGCGTTTCGAGGCGCGAGGCTCCCTATCTCGCGCCGCGATGGCGTGGATCGCCGCGAGTGCGAGAACCGAGAACCGGCGAGGCAAGAAAAAGGCGGGCCACGAGCCCACGTCGGGCTTGTGGCCCGACGGATGTTCGGCCCCGCCGCGCCTTTCGTTTCCTACTCGCCGCGGCGGGGCCCTGTTCTTCGCCTGCCCGCCACATGCGGCAGGCACGCCGGACACACCGGGTAGTTCCCGAGCCTGGCGCGGTTCGCGGAGCTTTTTGTTGTCACCCCGCGAAATCTGGCCGATCCGGGTTGTCGCGCTTTTTGAGACAGCCCTGTCAGGAGCTTGCTACGCGGAAACCGATGTTGTTGTTCTCGTTCGTCGGATTGTTGTTGTTGTTGCGGTTCGAGGCATGCAAGTTGTTGGAGTTGTTGTTCCAATTGCCGCCACGCAAACCACGAGACGAACCAATGCGTTGGTCCCGGTCGCCCGTCTTCTTACCGCCCGGTCAAAACCGAGCGGCGAAGCCCCACGCTCTGGGCGTGTTCGGCATGCGCCACCCACGCGCGGACGCTTTGCGTCACCGCCGCCGCATGAATTCGGCGGCGCCGCAAGTCCCAGAGCATATTCTTGTATCGCCGATCAAACCGCCGGACGCTGGAGCTTCGCACGCGCACGCGGCCGTCCGCGCGAACCACGTACCCGGCGAAGTCCACCCCCGAGTCGCTCCGCACGAGCCGGTATTTGTCCGGGTGGATTTCCAGCCGCAATTCGGCCAGCCGCTTGCGAACCTCGCGTCCCTGCCGCCGCAGCGTCGCCCGGTCGTCGCCGAACAACAGGAAGTCGTCCATGTAGCGCACGTAGCCCTTCACTCGCAGC
>JAAYEH010000285.1 GCA_012728855.1 Rhodopirellula sp.
ATTCCGGGCCAAAACCACGCTCGGAGCCAGTCCCCTTTTCAACTCCCTTTACAGTTTGAGTAAACACCGTCACGTTCCAGAAGAGCGAACATGCATGACTACGAAAGGAACATCATGGACCAAAGCACCACAACCCGCGACTCGCGCCGGTCTTTCCTGAAAACCTCCTCTGCGGCCGCGCTGGCCGGCACGCTCGCTGCACCGCTGGGATTTCCCTCCCTGCTCCTCGGCGGAACGGCCGGCGGAAAACTCAGGGTCGGTCTGATCTCCGCGGCAAGCTACGGCTACATGGGAGCGCCGCGAACTCCCGGATCGTTTCATGGCACGGCCTTTGCCACGACGTGCAACGGATTCGACGAGGCCAAACGCAAGCAGTTCGAGGGAACTTTCGTGGCCGCCCAGAAACGTATCGAGGGCGTCGAGGTGATCCGTGTCTGGGATCCGCTCAAGGAGGCGGCCGAGCGGCTCGCCGGCGTCTGCGGCATTCCAAAGGTGTGCGACAGCGCCGAGGAATGTGCCGAGGACGTCGATGCGGTGCTGATCGTAGACGACGGTTCCGGCGAGCAGTGGAAATATGCGCTCGCGCCGCTGCGGAAAGGGGTGCCGACCTTCTGCGATAAACCGCTGGCCATGACCGCGAAGCAGGCCAAGGAGATCGCCGATCTGGCCCGCCAAACCGGCACTCCGCTGATGTCGGCCAGCTCGCTGCGGTTCGTGCCCGACATCATCGCCCTGGCCAAGGAGGCGTCCTCGCTGGGCGACATTCATCTCGCCACGACCGTCTGCGGCAACGAGCTGGTCTACTACGGCATTCACGCGCTGGAGATGGCCTACGCGGTCCTCGGCCGCGGCGCGGTGTCGTGCCTCAATGTCGGCCAGCCGGGGCGCAACATCGTCCGCGTCCGCTTTGAAAACGGTCGCGATCTGATGCTGATCGTTGGCGAGAAGGAGTGGATGCGAGCCGGTTACCAGATCAACCTTTATGGAACCAAAGGCTGGCGCAGCTTGACGCCCCAGCTCGCCGATCTCTACTGGTATCTGCTCGACAAATTCTTCGAGCTGGTCCGAACCAAGAAGGAGAGCGTACCCATCGAAGAGGAAGTGGAAGTCATCGCGGTGCTCGAAGCCGGCAAGCGCTCGTTGGCTGAGCAGCGCGAGGTAACCCTGGCGGAAGTGCTGCAATAACTGGAACCCGTTTTCGCTGCCGGCTGACCATACGCCTGAAAACGACAAGAAAGGGAGCCGCATGATCATATCAACGCACCGCTGGCCCCACGTCGCGCTGGCCGTCCTAGCTCTTGCCGCCCAGTCGCGCGGCCTCGCCGACCAGGGCGGCTCGACCGCGCCCGCGTCCATGCCGAAAGAACCCGAGCAGCACAGTCATCGCCAGCTCGCTGGCGCCGTCATCTATGACCACAATCCGTCAACGAAACTGGGCGATGACGTGTTCGGCGACCTCATCGCCGATTTTGCCGACCAGACGGTCGGGCAGTTGAGGTGCTCGCATGGCGGTCCGGTCTGTCTGGAATATGCCAACGGGAACATCGTCGCGTTTTACGCCAACACGAGTTCCCATAACGAAGACGGCTGGACCGAGTACGCCGTCAGCAAGGATCGCGGCGAGACCTGGGACAAATACAACAAGTTCACCTACTCCTCGGAAGCCTATCAGAAAGACCCTTCTCGCCCGGTGTGGGTCGAGGAGGGATTGGTGACCGAAAGAGGCACCGTCGTTTTGTTTCTCAGCCAGTTCGAAAGTGGGAAGGGAAGAATCCAGAACCGAATCCTTCGCAGCAATGATGACGGAGTCGTCTGGACGAAGCCGGAACCGGTCGATGGCGAAGTAATCGGCTATCCCTGCGCCGCGGCCGTGCGAGGCGATACCAATTGCGTTCTGTTTGACAGCAACCGGCCCGGGACGCATGTCCTCTACGTCAGCACCGATGATGGACGGACGTGGCGGAAGCGGAGCACCCTCCCCTTGGACAGTGACAAATGGTACGGCGCCCTCTGCTTTATGGCGGACGGCCGTCTGTTGGCGGGCGCCTACACGGAAAAGGACGAGAGCCATTTCTATTATTGCATCAGTGAGGACGCCGGCCAAACTTGGACCGCACAACAACGAGCCCCGCTGGACAAGAAAATCCGCGATCCCGAATTGGCCTGCTTGGACGGCAAGTACTATCTCCACGGCAGATCCGGTCATAGCGGGGCGGGGAGCCATCGGTTTGTCCTCTACCAGTCCGACGATGGCGTCCATTGGAAGGAGGGGATCATCGTCAGCGGGGATGCGCGCGGCCCCGATGGGTACAGCCACAACTGTATCATCAACAAGTACGACAAGGACGTCCCCGATGAATTGATGATTGAATACAGCATCGTCTACAGCCCCCCGCGCACCAATGAATACGTGTTCTTTGTGAAGCCCGTACGGCAGCAGGGGAACCAGCGCTGACTTCATCAGTCTTTCGGTGGGGTAGCAGGGACCGGAAAAGTAATTGTCGCGATACCGCTCGGCCTGGCTTTCTCTTGGGAGGAGTTGCTCCAGCCGATTGGTCGGCGTCCGCTTAAGAATAAATGGGCGTCATTATGTCGCCCCCGGCCACAAGGCTGCCTGCGGAGCGGCGAAGTAGGCAGAACAGAGAAAATCGAAATTCTGCAGGTGCTATTGATGCACTGACACTGAGTTGGTGACGCATTGAAGTGTCTACTACGAGCGATTTGAGTTCGTCGCTCGGGGTGTCCGCGGCGCCCGTGCTATGGCGCGGCCAACAAGTTCCAGAAGATTACGCAGAGGACTGCGGCCACGATCGTAATCGAAATGTAGAATACGAGATCGGACGCGCGACGTGCCGTCCGGCTGCGCCGGTGTCGGCAACGAATGCCCCTGAGTGCAATTGTGCGGCGGGGGTTTTTTTGGTTTCTTGACCCCTGCTGAAACAATCCGCAGCAGGGGTTTTTTTGTGCGCTCCGAAACGGTTCGAACTGTGGCACGAATGTTGCGACCAACGCCCATTGAGAGACGGCCGATTGCACGAAGGTCTCGGCCTTCGCCCGGTACACGACGCGAAAGCAAGGAACAGAAGGATGTCTATAAAGTTGCTTGTGATGTTCTCCATCGCAATGGCAAGCGTTGTTATCGGCCAGGATGCAAACACCGAATATGTTTGGATGGCGTAGCTGGCCGGCCTCCTTGCCTCCGCCATGTTCACCTGCGGCCTGTTAAAAAACGGCGTACGAAGGCCCGTTGTGTAGGCGCCCCGGACGGGCGGGATCCGAGGATGAAATGCGAGGGCAACTAACGTGTTCACGCACACGGTTGCACCCCGCGACTTAGGAGCACGAAGACATGGAAGACTTGAAGAACACACAGATCAGAGTCCTCGTCGACGACGACGAGCCGAACATTTCCGCCTACGTGGTTCTCTTGAATGGTTACCCTACGATCGACGTTCTCGATTCGGCGATCGAAGATGGAGCGCGACGCTTGCTCAGCAAACCGGTGAACCCGGAAGAACTCGTCGGTGTTTTGGAAACGCAACTCGTATAAGGAAGGGAAGACGGGTGGGTAACCACTTTGCCCGGGCCAACCGTAACCAACCGCCCTCGTCGAACAGCGCATTGGCCTCGTTCGATACGCGTATCGATCGCGAGGGACGGCCGTGTTCTCAGTGTCTCGTTGTGAGGGACAGACATATCGCGCTCTTGGGCGTCACGGAGAAAAACGCCGACCAGGACGTCCACGAGCGCCGCTGGCGCCGAAAGGACATCGAAGCGTTTCGCGTCGAGCAGGCGAAAGGGTCATCGTTTCTTCAGGCCAGAGTCGACGGAGGATGGGTAGATATCCTGCGCTGCCCCGGCGGCAACGGCGAAATGCTCCGTCGATTCGCAGCACATCTGGCCCAGTGGCTGCGAACGGGCCGGTGGCCGGAAGCGGATGGCACGGTACGACCGTCCACCTTGAACCACGGCACTGCGGAAGACGAGGAAGAAACGGGAGAGAAAGCCCGCACGGAAAGAACCATGTCGCGGTGGTTTCGCTCCGCCCCTTCTTGGGACGCTTCCTCGCCGTCGGGCTGGCAGACCGCATGACACTCGGGGCCTTGATGGCGTTTCTGGCCTACCTGGCCATGTTCTACGCGCCGCTGACGTCCTTATCCGCGCTTGGGCAATGCTGACCGCGAACAGAGCTACTACCTCCGCATGTTCCTGTTGTGCTACCAGGCGGCCCGCTATCTCGCCAGCCTTGAAGCGTGGGACGGCAAACGCCTCGTTGTCTGCGGCAGCTCTCAGGGCGGCGCGAAGGCTCTGGCAACCGCTTACTTGTCGGAAAAAGTAAACGCCGTGTGCGACGGCTTGGAGTTGAAAGGGTTCTCAATTCCATGAGGACTTTCCACAACTCCAAGCAGTGCGACGTTCGACGCAAGGTGGCGATTCTCACTGCAAGTAATTGTGGCGAGTCCTGCACTGATGCAAGATCCGTTCAACCCCAAGCAGTGCCACGCCGCAACCGGATTTTCCAAAATCCTGCAAGGTCATTCACACAACCCTGCCCAGACCGGACTCGTGCAGGATCCGGTCTATCTGGCTGCGCTGCTCGGCTCTCGGAGACTCAAACGGCTCGGCTATGAAGTCGTCGGCGATTCCTCGCAGCGATAGCGCGCACTTGATGCCTGCCACTGCGGCCAACGCTCCTGTGCCGACGCTGTAGAGGGCGCGGCGGATAGCCAGTGTTTGCTGAATCTGGTCGACTCGCTCGCGGCAGCCCGCCATCGCGGCCTGGTAGAACTCAACGAACAGCCGCGGCGACAGATTCGCGCCGGCCAGCACGCCGCCGGCGCGGAGCGCGTCGACCGGCATGTGCTCGTAGCGGACCAGCAGCGGCCAATCCGGCCGCTGGCGCGTCAGATGCCGGACCGCCACGAAGTAGTCCATCTCGCCCGAGCTGTCTTTGAGGCCCACTTGCCCGGGCTCTCAGTACACCACGACGTTCTTCTCGGCAACCAGCGCGGGGGCGTCGTAGACGGGAACGTCCTTGAGCACCGTCTTGCCTCCCTCGGCAACGACGCGGTCGGCGGGGAGTTCGTAGATCGCGCCGGTCACCATGTCGACCCAAACGGGCTCCTGGAAAACCACGCCGGTGAGCGTGATCCGGGCGGGAGTCGTCGGGTTCTCGTTTTCCGGATGGCTCGACGAGTCCCAGAGGGCCAGCACGTGTCCGCCGCTGGATTGCTTCTTGAACAGGTAGGTTGCAGTCTCGCGGGCACACTGGACGTCGCAGGCGAATCCGATGACCGGCTCCAGCGAGCTGTCGAACACCGAGGCCACGTTCTGCACGGTGTAGTACGCCGGCTTGACCTTCAGCATCCGGCCGTCCTCGTTGCACTTGACCAGTCCCATCCGCTTCATGAAGCGGTCGGTCCGGGTGCGGAGCCACAGGGGATCGACGAACTTCGTGTAGCGTTCCGGCTGGTCATAGGCCGGGTCGTAGAAGGTGAACACCAGCGAATCGATGCCGTGGCCCAGGTCGCCGATCATGCGCCGCGCGTTCCACTTGCACTGTGTCAATTCGCTGTTCCACTCGGCCGAGGAGATCTTGGCGGAATAGTGGCGGTCCGAGGTTGCCCCCGCCTCTCCCTGCCAGACCTTTGCTTCGGGCGCGTAGCGGTGGACCATCTCGGCGAACTCTTCGACCTTCGGAAAGATGCTGTCGGGGTTCAGCGAGTAGTCGTGATAGACGATCCAGTGGAACAGGCCGGTCTTGCCCTTCTCGCTGAGGATCTTCATGCATGGTTCGGCATAGCGGACATTCGGCGAGCTGAGCACCAGGCCGGCAATCCGGGCGTCGGGGATGTGCCGCTTGATGATTTCCGCGGTGCGGATGTTGTTGTCGGCGAGAATCTCCGGCGAGTTTCCCTTGGCATTGCTGGGCTCGTTCCACGTGGACCAGTCTTTCACCCTGCCCTTGTAGTGGCCGGCCAGGGCATCGATCCACGCATCCCAGGCCGCCAGCCCCACCTCGCCAGTTGGAAGGCCGTCGCTCAGCGCGGCGCCGCCCCCGCCCGGATAGATCGGATTTCCATAGGAAGTTTCCATCAGGACATCCATTCCCTGGGCGAGCAGGTAGTCCACGATCCTGTCGAGCCAAGCGAAATCGTAGACGCCCTTCACCTTCTCGGTCTTGGCCCAGCCGGCCTGGAGGCGGATCCGCTTGATTCCCAGCGGCTCGATGTAAGCCTTGAACTGCTCGAAGTCGCCATAATCGCGATCCAGCATCTCGCAACCGATCGCCAAACCGGAGCGGCCCACTTCGCGCGCGCCGCGGGGCTTGATTGTTCCGATCCGCTTCAGGCCCGGCGCAAGCGTCGTCTGCACGCGATCGTGCGTGTAGTCGAGTATCGGGCCAGCGGCGATATCGGCGGCCGGCAACGAGGCCGGCCCCAGCAGCAGGCTCAGGATAACGGAACAAACAGTGATCTCTGTCAGCTTCCTCATTCGCGAGTGGGTTCGCAGGAGTGCGGCAA
>JAAYEH010000026.1 GCA_012728855.1 Rhodopirellula sp.
TTGATGGTTGCCATCCCTGGCCTCCTCCATTGCGTATCTTCTCAATGAGCCGAATCCCACGGCCCAGACTTACCCCCCTCTTGATAACACAAAGTCCGTCACCGCGCGAAGTGCAAGGTGCGCCCCATCCCACACTCCCGCCGAATTCGGCCTTGCTTTCATCGCGTGGGGAAGATATTCTCCGGCCGGTTTAGTGAGCCGTTCTGCGCTGCCGACGGCCCCCTGCGCTCATGGTCCATCAGCGAGGCGAATTCGACGTGTCTTTTCCTCCGGCAAATGCCCGGCTGCCCAGTCGCTTCTCTCATCGCGACCACCTCTTTCTTGTGGTTCTCGGTGGCTGTCTTGGACTTGTGGCAGGCTGCGGCGGTTTTGCCTCGCGCGGTCAGAACTCGCAAGGAGTCCGGCTCTTCGAACAGGCCCGCTACCAGGAAGCCATCCAGCGTTTCCAGCAATCGATGGACAGTGACCCGAAGAATCCGGACGGCTACTACAATCTTGCCGCGACGTACCACCGTCTGGGAACGATCAACCGCAGTCAAGCCGACCTGACACGGGCGGAGCAATACTACCATCTCTGCCTCGACCGCGCCGCCAATCATCGCGACTGCTATCGCGGCCTTGCCGTGTTGCTGGCCGAACAGGATCGTAGCGAGGAGGCGTTCCGATTGATCGAGGGCTGGGCGACTCAATCGCCGGGACTGCCCGAGCCCAAGATCGAGATGGCCAGACTGCTGGAAGAATTCGGCGATGCGGAGTCGGCGAAACAGCAATTGACCGACGTGCTGGCGATCGACGATAAGAATCCGACGGCCCTTGCCGCCCTCGGCCGATTGCGGGAGCAGACCGGCGATCCGGCGCAAGCGCTGGCCGCCTACCAGCGAGCCCTCTGGTACGACCGATTCCAACCGGAGGTGGCGGCGCGTGTGGCATCGCTCCAAGCAACCCTGGGAACGTCGGCCCCAGCCGGCGCCAACGGGGTCGGCTCGCCGGCAGCCACGTCCGGCGGCGGCACTCGCACCGTGATCGGCAACTCCCCGACGTTGAGGTAGCACGACTGCACCTTCGGTGGGAGTCTGCTTGGCGGCACGGCTCTGTCGCCCATCGCCAATTCGCTGTGAGGCGAGTAGAATAGTTCCTTCCGGTCAAGACGGGGTCGGGAGTCTTCTTCCGTATCGGCCCCATCGCTGCGCGGCAAATCCAGCCGGGTCGGTGGCCGATACGGAAGAAGACTCCCGACCCCTTGCGCAACGCCTCCCGCTGATGGCAACCGTTGCTCTGTCGCCGACGCTTAGCAACCGGGCCGATTTTCCGCCGAGAGATCCATGCCGAAACGCCGCCTGATGACGCCAGGCCCCACGCAAGTGCCGGAGCAGGCACTGTTGAGCCTGGCTCGGCAGATTACACACCATCGAACGGACGAATTCCGGAGCCTCGTCGCCGAGGTGCTCGACGGGCTGAAGTACGTCTTCCAGACGGAAAACGACGTGGTCGTGCTGGCCAGTTCCGGCACCGGAGCGATGGAAGCGGCTGTTGTCAACGTGGTGCCGCGCGGCGGCAAAGCCCTCGTTTTGGAGTCGGGCAAGTTTGCCGAGCGATGGCGGAAGATCGGTGAGGCGTTCGGGGTGGAGGTGATTCGTTACGAGGTGCCGTGGGGAGAGCGGTTCGAAGCTGCCGAAGTCGCCCGTTTGCTTCATCTGCACGCGGACGTGGTTGCCGTCTACGCAACGCTGTCGGAGACCAGCACGGGTGTCGGTCACGACATCGAGGCGATCGGTCGCGTCGTGGCGCCCACGAAGTCGCTGCTGGTGGTCGATGGAATCAGTAGCGTCGGGGCGATGGAGTGCCGCACCGACACCTGGGGGATCGATCTGCTCGTGGTCGGCGGCCAAAAAGGGCTGATGAGCCCGCCCGGACTCGCATTCTTGGCCGTCAGCCCGGCCGCCTGGCGGCAAATCGAATCGATCGATCGGCAGGCGTTCTATTTCGACCTCGTCGCATACCGAAAGGCCCTTGCCGCTCCCGATACGCCCTATACTCCGGCCATCCCCTTGATCGCCGCATTGGCCGAAAGCCTGCGGCTCTTTCGTCTCGAGGGGATCGATCGGATTTGGGAGCGAACGCGCGGACTGGCCCGTGCGACGCGAGCCGGCCTCAGCGCGATGGGACTGAACCTCACCAGTGCCTTTCCCGCCGACAGTCTCACTGCCGCCTATGTTCCCGATGGTACGGACGGGAAGCGCCTCTTGGATCGGCTCGAAGCGCGATTCGGAGTGAAGTTGGCCGGTGGACAAGGTCCGCTGAAAGGCAAGATTTTCCGTATTGCGCATATGGGAATGATCGACGAACTGGACATACTCTCCGCGCTGGCCGCCCTGGAACTCGTGCTCGTGGAGTTGGGCCACCCGGTCGCGCTCGGTTGCGGTGTGGCGGCGGCGAGTCGCGTGCTGGCCGAGCGAGCCGATGTCGCCCATCAACAGAAAACCGTCTGCGGCGCCACGGGCGCCGCGTTTCAAGAAAACGTCTTTTGACAATCGCAAGGGATCGCGCAACGATGCAACGAATCATTGTCCTAGATAACCTTTCCCAAGATGGCCTGGATCTGTTGGAGTCGGCCGGAAACATCGAATACGAAGTGCGAACGGGCCTGAAAGGAGAGGATTTGCGGCAGGCGCTGGCTGAGTACGACGGCGCCATCTGCCGCAGCGGCGTGAAAATCACCGCCGAATCGCTGGCGGGAAATCGGCGGCTGAAGGCCATCGCCCGCGCCGGCGTCGGCACCGACAATATCGACAGCGAAGCCGCCACGAGGCGCGGCATCGTCGTGATGAACACCCCCGGCGGCAATACAATTTCCACCGCCGAACACACGATCGCCCTGATGTTGGCAATGTCGCGATCGGTCGCTCCCGCCTACCAGAGCCTCATCGAGGGCAAATGGGACCGCAAGAACTATATGGGCGCCCAGTTGGCCGGAAAGACGTTGGGAATCATCGGCCTGGGCCGGATCGGGCAGGCAGTCGCCACCCGTGCGCTGGCATTGGAGATGAAGGTGCTCGGTTACGATCCGTTTCTATCGTCGCAACGGGCCAAGGAAATCGGCATCAAGACGGTCGCCTCCCCCAAGGAAATGCTCCCGGACATCGATTATTTGACCGTCCACACGCCGCTGAACGAGCAGACGAAGGGCCTGATCGGCCTGGAAGAGATCAAGTTGATGAAAAAGGGAGCGCGGCTGATCAACTGCGCGCGGGGCGGCATCTATGACGAAGCGGCGTTGGTCGAAGGACTGAAGGGTGGGCAACTGGCTGGCGTGGCGTTGGATGTCTACGAAAAAGAGCCTTGCACGGACAGCCCGCTGTTCGGCATGCCCGGCGTGGTCTGCACGCCGCATCTGGGGGCCAGCACCGAAGAAGCCCAGGCGAGCGTGGCGATTGAAGCGGTGGAGTTGTTGATCGATTTCTTCACGACCGGCGCCATTCGCCAGTCGGTCAACATCACGCCGCTGGATCCCAAGATGCTCGAAGCGCTGCGCGGCTACCTCAATGTGGCCTACCGCCTGGGGTTGCTGATGGCGCAGGTGACGCACTGCCCGCCTGTCTCCTGCAAGCTCCGCTACAAGGGGGAAGTTGCCCGCAAGGACACGCGTCTGCTCTCCTCGGCCTTCGCCGCCGGCCTGTTGGAGCACGCGATGGCCTCCGAGGTCAACATCGTCAACGCCGAGGTGCTGCTCCGCGAGCGCGGCATCGAACTCGTCGAAGAACGCAGCACCGACACCGGCGATTTCAGTTCGCTGATCACCGCCGAGGTCGTCAGTCAGGAGCGGACGGCGGTCGCCGCGGGCACGGTCTTCGGCAACAACATGCCGCGGCTGGTTCAGAAGGGCGATTTCCGACTGGAGAGCTACCTGGACGGCATCCTCTTGATCTTCGAACACCGCGACGTGCCCGGCGTGATCGGAAAGGTCGGCAGTGTCTTCGGCAAGCATCGCATCAACATCGCCCAGATGTCGGTGGGCCGCAACAGCAATCAACCCGGAGGGAACGCGGTCGGCGTGCTCGCCCTGGACGGCCAACCGCCGGCCGAAGCGCTCGCCGAACTGCTGGCGATGGAGCACATCACACGGGCGTGGGTGGTCAATCTTCCTCCTTTCGGCGAAATGCCGACCTGGATGGGACGGTAAGCCCCTTCTTGGTTGCAACACTTGTTCTTTCGTCGATGCTAAGACGAGCGGCGGAAACGAAGTTGGCGCTTGAGCCAAACGTGGAACGAGCCGCTCATGTCTCGGCCGCCGGCGAAGCAGTCCTCGACGCGCCCCTGTGTTCGAGAGGGGAGTACCTGGTGCTGCACCTGCGACACTATCTTGGCGTTCTCTTGCTGCCGCTGCTGGGCATGTTGGCGGTGCAAGATGTCGCGCGGCTGGTCGCGCCGGATATCTTGGACGGCCCTTACGCGGTCGCGGTCTACCTCCCTCCGCTGGTCATCGTGTTCGCGGCGTTTCCCAGTCTCTTGCGTCGAACGTGGGAGACCTCGCCCTTGGAAACGGGAGCGCTCCGCGACCGGCTGGAGGAAGCCTCGGCCCGCTTCGGTTTTCGCGTCAAGGAGATCCTCGTCTGGCGGACCGGTGACATGATCGTCAATGCCGCGGTGGCTGGTTTTCTGCCCGGCCTGCGTTACGTCTTTCTCAGCGACGCTCTGCTGCGGAAGCTGGACAGCGATGAGATCGAAGCCGTCTTCGGCCACGAAGTCGGCCACGTGAAGCACCGCCATCTCATGCTCCGTATGCTGGCGATGCTCATCCCGCTCTGCCTGTGGTTTCTGATCCAAACCGCCTGTCCCGAAGCGACCGGCCGCATGGAGACGATGTTGGCCGGCGGCGCTTTCGGAGGGCAGACGCCGACGCGGCTGGCGATTCTTTGCGGATTGGGGCTCTACGTGCTGGTCGTTTTCGGAGCGTATTCTCGAGTCTTGGAGACCCAGGCCGATCTTTTCGGTTGTGATGCGGCCTCGTCGCACAACGACGCCCGGCACTTCGAAGTGTTCATTTCCGCGTTGGAGAAACTGGCGGCCGCCAACGGCATCGATCGCAACCAAAGCGGTTGGCAGCACGCCAGCGTGGCCCAGCGAGTCGACTTCCTCCGCCGGACGCTCGTTGATCCGTCCCGCGGAAGTCGGTTTTATCGCCGCGTCCGCATGCTCAATCAAATGGTCGTGGCCATCGTGCTCAGTCCGCTGGCATGTTGGCTGCTGATCGGGTGAGTGCTGAGCCGTCAGAACCGCTACCTTCGGCAAAATGCCACCGGCTGACCGAAATTCCGCATTCCGCCTGATGGGTATCGCTTATCTTCTATCGAATTGCTTGACGATTGGGGGGGTAGCAGGAAACTCCAACCTCCCCGGGGCAGCAACACGATGATGCCTTTCGGCCCGCGGTATCAACGCTGCCACAGATCAACGGAATCCCATGACATGCCCCATTACCAACACCCCTTGGATCACATGGTGTCGACCGCGCTGACGCGGAACCCCTATCTCTCCGGTCGTTCGCTCCGCTTTGAAGCAGAATCGGGCCGCGTAACGCTTCGCGGCGTCGTGCGATCCTGGTATCAGAAACAAATGGCCCAGGAAGCACTGCGCCATGTGGACGGCATTGAAGAGATCCGCAACGAATTGGAAGTGTCGCTCGGCTAAAGAGCCTAACGCGGCTTGCCGGGATAGGCTCCCATGACCGCGTCTTCCATGTCTTCGTACACCGGAAGATGGCTGTTCAGCCCATGAATCTGAACAATCGCCTGATTGGCCCTGGACAGTCCCATCAGGCGAATCATGCCGCCGTGCGCATGAATTCGACGGTGCAATCGAACGAGATGCGCGAGCAAATGGCGGTCAAAATCCCTCACCTCACTGAGGTCAAGGACGAGACGGGAGACAAGATACTGCTCCATCAGCGACCAAACGACGTCGGCCAAGGGCGGAACGTCGGCACTGTCGGGCTCCGGGTCGCCGAGTTTCACGAGCAGACAACCTGGTCCTCGCTCCACTTCCAAGTCCCAGCCGGATGCAATTGCCAGCATTCCATTACTCCTTTTTCAAGTCTCCTGATCGCAAGCGAGCGCCGCGATAGATAAGATTCGCGCTAGCCACCATCCTAAGCGATAGAACTGCCTATGCAATACCTCCAAAGCGGGAGAAAAGCAAGATTTCTCGATTTTTTGAGAATCTTCTGCCGCCACAGGCCGGGGAGAAATCAACCCGGCTTCTCTGAGCAGCCGGGGGTGATTCGTACACCGCTTCGATTTCCCCCGGTGGCTTAAGAAAAAAGCAACCCCTGATCTCCATCGCCACCACCTTCCGGCGGGGACAGGCCAAGGTGATCGAAGCCCTTAGGGGTCAGTTTTCGGCCGCGGGGCGTGCGAATGACCAATTCCGAACGCAGCAGGAACGGTTCGGTTTCATCCACCAACGTGTCGGGAGCAACATTCATCGTATGCGCTACGGCCTCCACGCCGACAGGCCCCCCTTCAAAAACTCGCGCGATGGTGATCAGGTACTTGCGATCCTGTGGGTCGAGACCGAGTTGATCGACCCCGAGCATCACCAGCGCATCGCGGGCGACCGTCAACGTAATGCGGCCATCCGCCTTGGTGATCGCGTAGTCGCGGACCCATCGGAGGCGATTATTCGCCAGACGCGGCGTGCCGCGGCTGCGAGCCGCGATTTCCGCCGCCGACTCGTCGGTGATACTCACTTGGAGCTTCTTGGAATTGCGACGGACGATCTCGGCCAATTCCTCCAGGCTGTAGAAATCCAGATGCTGTTGCATCTGAAAACGGTCGCGGAGCGGTGCCGAAAGCAACCCCGTCCGCGTGGTCGCCCCGATAAGTGTGAACGGTTTCAACGACATGTTGATCGTCCGCGCATTGACACCGTCGCCGAGGGTCAGGTCGATGCGGAAGTCCTCCATCGCCGGATAGAGAAACTCCTCCACCGCTTTCTGCATCCGGTGGATCTCATCGATAAACAGGATCGACCGCTCCTCGGCGTTGGTCAGATACGGGATCAGGTCTTTGGGCGCCTTGAGGGTGGCGCCACTGGCAATCTGGCACGAAGCCCCTAAGTCGCGGGGAATGCAGGTCGCGAAGGTGGTCTTTCCCAAACCGGGTGGGCCGTCGAAAAGAATGTGCCCCAAGGGTTCGCCGCGTTTCACGGCCGAAGTAATGGCGATTTGCAGACGCTCGTATACTTCCCTTTGGCCTACCATATCCCGCATCCGTTGCGGGCGGAGATCGCGATCCTCTTCAGGCGACTCCATCGGGGGTTGCAGAATCGGCTCGCGGGCCATGGTAGAACACAAGAAGTGAACGGGTGTTGACTATCTCAGCAAGTATACCGCCGGCAAGCCGCCAACTGAAGGGCAACTCCGGC
The DNA here is from genome assembly GCA_012728855.1 of Rhodopirellula sp. Classification (GTDB taxonomy): domain Bacteria; phylum Planctomycetota; class Planctomycetia; order Pirellulales; family Thermoguttaceae; genus JABWBD01. The sequence continues at coordinate 7,423 of JAAYEH010000026.1, forward strand.
GGCCTAACCGGTCAACGCCAACGCCGCCAGCCCAATCAGCGCGATGCCCGCGGCGATCACTGCGACGGCCAGCGCCACCTTGCCCCACGATGTCGGCGCCTGCCCGGTTGCCTGGCCCGTTTGGCCGTTGACGAGAAACCGAAACAACCGGTCTCGGTAGCGGTAGGCCATGATCCAGACCGGAAGCAAGACCGGTTCGCTCTCCATCGCCTCGACGCGGACATTCACATGGACGTTTCTCGCTCGGCCCGGCACGTAGGACGCGGCGACCGTCCGCAATTCCGACTGGTCCAACGCCTGGCGAGCCAAGGGCCTTGCGTACTTCCGCGGCATCGCGAATTGCTCGACGGTGACGTGATCCAGGTCGACTTCCTCCGGCGCCACACCGTCGTCAAGATCGAAAGGGCAAATCGCCGCGGTTTCGTGCGGCGTCAGGGCCTGGCTCGCGCCGATGAGGAGGCCCGCGTAATGCCCGCGGTGCTCGCCGGCCAAGGGATACCAGTCGCCGCGAGCGCCGGCCGGCGTGCGATCGGTGTCGGCGGTCCAGTACGTGTGCGTGTGGGCGTGGAAGATCCAGTAGGGAACGTAGACGGCCGACATCTCGACAAGGTGCGCCAGGCGAGCGAGGTCGCCGGGACGCCAGAACCCCCGGCCGAGCCACTGAGGCATCGCCGCCTCCGCCTGCGGGCGGTCGAATCGGAAAGGAACGACGCGGCGAGGAGACAAGGTCGGCATGTCCGGCTTGGAAACCATATCGACCGAACCGCAGAACGGGCATCGCAGCGCCGCGGCGCCGGCATCGTAGCTCATCGAGGCGCCGCAGCCGGAGCACTCGAAATTCGTCTTCGCCAGACGGCCCACATCGATTGCCGGCGCCGTCTTCTCTCGGCGATGGGGGGGCTCGGTACCGCAGTTGGAACAGAAGAGATCCTCTTCATCGAGCAAGCTGCGACAGACTTCGCATCGACTGGAAAAGTCGGCCATCCTCAATCCCACCTGAAATCAGCGGTTGAATCCGAACAACAGAATCAGCAGCAGAATGCCCAGGATGGCCGCGACCACCGCCGCCGTGATTTTTTGCCATGACAGCGGTTTGTCGCCGGCTACCTTGCCGGTCTGGCCGTTGACCAGGAATCGGTATAGCTTGTCTCGGTGGCGGTAGCTCAACAGATAGATCGGCAGGAGAATCAAATCGGAGTTGATTTGGCCGAACTGCGTCTGGACACGGAGGTCGGAATGCGTATCGCCGGGCAGAAACTCCGCGACGGCCGATTGCTCGCGCCGAAAGAACTCCTGCCGGCAAACCTCCAGGGCGTGCTCCGCTTCGACCGAGTACTCTTCGCAGAGCCAGCCGGCCAGGAAGTAGGGCTCGTACCGCCGCAACGCCGCCAGATGAAACGGCTTGACTCGCTCCGCGTCGGCCTGATTCAGCCCGCGGCTGCCGGAAACGAGGTATCCGCTGTAGTACGCGTGGTGATGGTTGGCCAGCGGCCACCACTCGGTTTCCCGAACTCTCCGCGTTTTCGTAACGGTCTTGCCGTTCACTCGAGTGGTGTAGGTCTCGGTGCGATACCAGTATTCGCCGATTGACGCCGACCATTGGCTGTTGGCCAACATGGAGAATGACCAGAAGGGAAGATACACTCCTGTGAGCTTCTGTTCGACCTGGGCCCTGTGCAAGTCGCCGGGACGAAACCAGGCGTTGCGGCGCAGCCAGTGGCGGAACTTCTCCCCCGCCTGTTCCGACGTGACGGCAAAGCCAATGACGAACTCGGGCGCCTGCCTGCCGCTCTGCTGCGGTGAGAACTCGACAACGTAGGTCGAATCGCAGAATGCGCAAACATAGCTTCGCTGGTCCGAGCCAACGGCAACCGAGGCTCCGCAGTTCTCGCAGCGGAAGTGTCGCTGCGGCTCGATTGCGCCGATCGCAACCGTCTCTGCCACCTGCTCCGAACCACAGGCGTTGCAGAAGCGGTCCAGCGGTTCCACCGGCGCGCCGCATTGCGGGCAACCGCGGCCGTGGACCGGCGGTGCGTCGTCTTCGACGGTCGGTTCGTATTGTGTGAGTTCAAGCATTCGAGTTTACCGGGGGTGGTCCGAGGGGATCGGACGTTGTGGGGCAGGTTTGCAACCTGCCTGATATCGGCGAGCAACGGAGGCAGGTTGCCAACCTGCCCCACCTTTTCCGATATTCGCTCCGGTGGCTGTCTACTTCTGGCTCTGCTGGTAAACCGCCTGCAACAGGCTCTGCACGTCGGCGAATTTCTTCTTGGTCCCTAAGGCTGTGTCGAGCAGTTTCCGGGCGTCGCTCTCCGAGTGTCCCAGACTGCGGAGCACGTCGTAGGTTTCTGATACGACGTCCGGCTGGACTTCGGCTTGATACGCCTCTTCGCGAACCACCAACAGGGCGAATTTCGGCACCTTTCGTCGCAGTTTGGCGATGATCCGCTCCGCCGTGGCGGGACCGATGCCCGGCAGGCCGGAGAGAAACTTGGTGTCCTGCTCTTCGATGGCCGTGGCAACGTCCTTGACCGGCCGCACCATCGACCGCAACGCCTTCTTCACGCCGACGCCGTCGACCGAACAGAACAACTCAAAGAACTCCCGCTCCGCCTCGCTGAGAAAACCTACCAGCCGGGGCGTGAGGCGTCCTTGCATCGGATTGCCTTCCAGGTACTCGATCGTGTGAAGGCTGATCTGACGGGTCAACTCGTGCTGAAGCTGACGACGGGTGAATTCCGGGATGAGCACCTCGTACTCGAAGGCGCCGATCTTGAGCGTGAGCACATCGCCCGCCAGCGCCACCAACTCGCCCGAGATTTTGGTAATCAATCAAGACTCCTTGAATTGTGTCTATCGTACCCTTACGCCTGCCACTTTCCCCGCGTGAAATCCGGCGATTCCTGTTCCTTGCCCCCTTCCGCGACCGACTTGGCCGACAGGGCGATGATCGAACTCCAAGCGACCGCGTCGTACACGTCGACCGGCGAGGGGCCGCCACTGCGAACCGCCTCGAGAAACTCGTGCATTACGAAGAAATCCGCGCCCCCGTGGCCGCTGGTGGCGGCTTGCTGGCGAAACTGTTTCCACTTCGGCGGCTCGAATTCGGCGGCATATTCCGATAAAGGCTGCCACTTCGGTTGTTTGGACCGTTCGGCAAGCCAGACCACCTTCTCCATCCGCGATTCGAAGCTTCCTCGGGTGCCCTGCAGGGCGTGGTACGGCCCCCAGGCGGGCCGCGGCGAGATAATGTCGTAGCGAACGTCGATCACGACCCCCTTGGCGGTACGGATCAGCGTCGAAACGGAATCGGAGCCTCGATACTCGATCTTTCGCGTCGGATGGTCGGCGGGAAGCTTTTGGGCGAGATAATCCTGCCACGATTTTTGGCCATTTGCGCGGCTGACGACCGAGACAAACCGGTCGCCGCGGTTGATCCCCAGCCAGCGAGCGACCGGCCCCAAATTGTGGGTCGGATAGTTGTCGCCCGCGCTGTCACGGACCATTTCACCTCTCCAAGTGAGCGACCCGTCCGGTTCCAGCATCAGGCTGCGGCAGTCGTGGACGTACCCGCACTCGGCATAGGTCAGTTCTCCGAACAGTCCTTGGCGAATCATCTGCTCGACCGCCAACAGGTGCTCCCAGTAGCAGCAATTCTCCGCCATCATATAGATCTTGCCGGTTTGCTCCGTCGCATCGACCAGTTGCCAGCAGTCGTCGAGCGTCATCGCGGCGGCGACCTCGCTGAGAACATGTTTTCCAGCGCGCATGGCGGCAACGGCGATGGGGGCGTGAATCTGCATGCCCGTGCCGATGAGGATCGCGTCCAGATCCTCGCGTTCAACCATCCGCTGGTAATCCAGCGGGCCGCGCGAGTAGCCCTCCGGCTTCTTGCCGCCGCGGGCCTTCGCGACGACCTCGATGGCGCGATTCAGATTCGGTTCTCGGATATCGCACAGCGCGGGCACTTCCACCCCGGCCGCCAAGGCCAGCCCGAGCAGGTAGGTTCCACGGCCTCCGACACCGACCACCCCTAAACGGATCGGCTTCGAGCGTCCTTCGGCGGCCAGCACGGCTCCACCCAGTCCGCCGGCCAGCCCGGCGGCAGTCCCCAAACGGATGAACTCGCGGCGATTGAATTGGTTTCCCATGTCGGCAATCTCCCCGTGGCGAATCTGTCAGGTCGAACACCCAGGTCGGTGCATTTCAGCCGCGATGATACCGTCTGGCCCAAGGCTCTGCAAATCCCGGGTCGTTTTTCAGCCGCGTCACAAGCTCCAGAAGCGCGGCTGCCGGTCCGATGGGGCAGCCAGCGGTCTTGGGTAGAGACTCGGCCGACAACGAAGTGCCGGGGCTGGTACAGCCGTAGTGCGCAGCACGCTTCGGCTACTTGCGAGCCGATGCTTCATCGGTCGGTCCAAACACCACACTTTGTGTTCCGGTGCTGCCATGCGCCCCCAGCCCCCCAGTCCGACAAGCAAAAAACGAAAAACGAGACCTGCCCCTATACCGTTGCGCTTTTTGTGGATCGAGCCGATCGGGGTGTTGCGATAGGCGCAAAAAGAGGGACTCCGTATCCTTGGCACGCGGTGAATCAAACCAAAGCGGCAGCACAAAGCTGCCGGTGTGCCCCGAAGGGACGGTTTTCGCGAGGTTTTTCCGATGGATCCGAATCGTGTTTTGGCGACGTCTGAAGAGGAAGACGCCGAAAGGATCCCAGGCACACAGGTCGTTGCCTGGACGCGGAGTTGGGTCCAGGAAGAGTTCGAACTGATCGAACCGCAGGTAAACAATGAAGATCACGTCTTCTTCCGACGACGCCATGTCGATAACCTGCGGGTCAAAAAAACCGGGCGGCGTTATGCCGCGGCTGCGCGCCGTGCGGCGGTCTCCAAACTGGGAGGTTGCTTGATCGTGGCGTCGTACAAGGGGAATCCCAAGGTCGCACTCTTGCCGGGACAATCTGCGGACTGGCAAGCGTATCATGTGCCTGAGGCGCCGTCGCGATCGTCAACTCACCCAGATCGCCTTGCACCGTCTTGCGAGAATGCCCGTTGCGGCGGTTCGGCGAGCGCCTCGTGGGCCTCGCCGGCGGCGAGGAAAGGTCCGGCGAGGTCGGTATCTCGGCAA